>JBARAD010000059.1:0-23475 GCA_049791675.1 Chryseosolibacter sp. | reverse complement strand
TATTCCGGGAATATTGTGAATGAAAATGCACGGCAAATTACGCTGCGTGTGGTTGGCCAGGATGCCGTCGTCGTCAATAAATCGGAGGTGCAGTCAAAGGAGGTGACGGATGTATCGATGATGCCGCCGGGACTGTTTGATATGTTGCGGGATGATGAGGTGCTTGATCTGGTCGCTTTCCTGAGGAGTGGGGAGAAAGGGATTTGATGGGTTAAGGTGTTAATGTGTTAGTGTGTTAATGTGTTAATGTTTTTCTTATTGGAAAGGGAGAAAATTGTGTCTTGAAGGTCTTTTGCGGTGAGGGACTTCACGAGGTAATGTTCTATTCCCATGGAACGGGCACGTTGAATGTCAACTTCATTGTCGGAGGAGGTGAGGATGACAATGGTAAGGCGTTCTTTGTTGGGAAAGGATAATCCTTTAAACGCCTCGATGAAATCAAATCCATTCATGACGGGCATATTCAGATCCAACAGCACTACATCCGGTGCAGTGGCTTTTCCCTGACATACCTGATCAAAAAAATCCAGCGCCTCTTTTCCGTTGTACACGGACTGTATCCCGTGAAAGATTCCCGAAGTTTCAGCCACGCGGGTGTTCACATAACTGCTGATGGTGTCGTCATCGATAATGAGCAGGTTCATGGTTCAAAATTAGATAAAAAACATCACTTTACCATCTCAATTGCTATCCTGACATCGTGGGGTGCCGGCAGGGTACCGCCGAAGTAAGGATATAGCATGTAGTTCAAACCGTCATTGCACTGCGCCGTGCGTGTCACCGCTGCCTTCTTTTCTCCGTTCAGGTAAAACACATATTCGTTCCCGGTCGCGGCGATCTCATACAGATTTTCCTCATTGAGATCTACCGGGCCGATAAATTTTTCCACGCGCATGCTGTCGACGTAACAGTAAGCATAGATCTCGAGGCGGTCGTTGAACCATTGCCAGGCAAAACGGGCGCTGTTTTCATGGTGCAGGGAATTGCAGTCGGAAAAACCCATCAGTTTGTTCTTGCTGTCCTGGAGCGATGCGTCTGAGAGTTGATACTTTGCGGACTCGTCAAAGGTTGCCTTGAAGGCCAGCTTTCCCGATTCGAAAGTCTCCATCAGCCGCGGCGTGGAATAATGCTCGCCGGTCCGGATCAGAAACGCGCGTGTGGAAAGGTCCTTTTCAAACGGAAGATCATCACAGGCTGCGAAGGCAAGCAATGAGCCTGCGATGAGCAGGAAAGTTTGAAGAAAGTTTGTACGATGACACGGCATGGATTCTCTCTTGATCATGATGTAGCGAATGTTGTTTTTGCGTCCGGATATTTTTGTTGCTGTTATCAAACTATTCCCGCTTTAATTTTTTTAGCGATGTGCGCCGAAGCTGATCCCCACAATCAACTGACGGGGATTTTTTGTCTGTGTTTCGGCGAAGGCGACGTGTTTTGTATTGGCGGACAGGTTGTGTCCCATGCGGAATTCCGAGAACACGTGTATAAAATCGAATTGATCCTTTAGTTTTACCTGGATGCCCACTCCGCCGGTGGTATTTACCTGTTTTATTTTTCCAAGGAATGGCGCCTCTGCCTGGCTGTAGTTCATTTGTCCCGGTTCCTGTTGCAGGTAGAATCCATAAAATTTGTATTGATCGTAGTCCAGCCCCGCGGTGAGGTAAGGTTCGAGAACGAACGTTCTATTCGACAAGAGGGACAAGGGGTAGAAGTTTACCGAGATATTGGAGGCAAAGAGATCAGTTGTGCCGGCCGAGCTTCCGCCGGAGGTATAGTAGCCAAGTAAACCGATCCTGGATTTCACGATCTTGTTGCCATAGACCAATCCCAACTGGCCGCCGGTTTGAACGAGACCTGATCCGTTGAGTTTTGCGATATCGCTGGAAATGTTAGCCGTGCGCGTGCCGAAGCTTGCAACAAAACCTCTGTAGGTGTCGGCCGATTGGGCATAGCCCAGCATCGTTTGCAAAAGAAGCGTGATGAAAAGGATCATGAAGAAGATACCTTTCCAAAGATTTTCGTGGATTCTGGTGGTCATTGGCATTCGGGTTTTTGTTTGACACCACAAATGTGCATGAATGGCCGCTGCTGAAAATCAGTGAAATTTTGATTTTAAATAAATCAGCCGCTGAGCGGCCGGGTAACGGATTTTGGCGGAAAAGCGATGTTTCCGGGTGAATAAATCCCGGACCGGGCCGGCCGCATCGGGGAAATTACCATCGTGCGGCTTTGTGCAGCACGGAAACAGGCCTTAGGAGTCTATTTTCGCTATCCGGAAATTACTGAGATCTCAGGGTTTTCCCTGACCCGGGTCAGAAGCCTGACGCTTGTGTTCTGGCCGCATTGTTCGCCGGAGCGGTTTGATGCGAGGCATTTACGACTAATTTTGCAGATCGGTTCTTTTGTATTGAAAGTGAACGAATTCGAAATAGAGACAATATGGAGGACCTATCCGGTCCCGGCGCTCGTCTTTTGTGGTGAGGCTGAGTTTATGGTCCGCGAAGTCAGCGATGCCTGGTTAAGCATGACCGGCAAGAAGCGGGAGGACATCGCAGGAAAAAGTCTGCGCGCACTTTTTGCTGACGGGGAATCCGCTGTGACTTTTACGACCATACGATCCTCATTACAGCATGTCCTGCTCCAGAAAAAGTCTCACAAAGTACCCTTGCTGCAATACGATAATCTTTTCGGGCCTCACCACAACGGCAAATTTTTCGTCTCAGCGGAACAGATTCCTTTGCAGGATGATCGCGGAAATGTGCGCTTCATCCTTCATGTCGTGAAGGATCTGTCGGAGGCCGATCAGCGTTTTGTGCGCGACACGCTCGCCGACGAAACAGAAGCAGCCCTTGCGTTGCGCGTGAAGACCATTATGAATGGCACCCGCGATGCGATCTTACTTGCGGACGATGAGGGGAAGTATGTCCAGGCGAACCGGGCCAGTCTTGAGATGCTTGGATACAGTGAAGAAGCATTGTTAGAGCTGAAAGTGAAGGATATCGTCGTGACCATGAGATCCGAAGAGGGGTCTGATCTTTGGAGCAGGTTCCAGGAGGATGGACGGCAAAGCGGGATCATCGATCTGAAGAAAAAAGATGGAAGTGTCATCACCTGCCAGTATAACGCATGGAGCAATATTGTGCCGGGAAAGCATCTTTCTATCCTCACCGATATCACGGAAAAACAGAAGCTTGACGAGAGGATCCGGGAGAAGGAGCAACACTTCAAGGCGGAGCAGGAACGGTTTTCCGACATGTTCCGGGAGGCGCCTGTCACCATGTGTATCTTAAAAGGCGGCGATCATATATTTGAGAAAACGAATGCGTTATTTCAGAAATTGATCCAGGGAAAAAATGTGATCGGCAAGTCGGTGCGCGAGGTTTTTCCCGAGTTGGAGGGCCAGGGGTGGTTCGAATTGCTTGATTATGTTTACAGAACTGGGGAGACTGTTTCGCAGGGCGAAAAATTATTCCGTTTCGAAAGTGAAGGCGCGTTTAAAGAAGCGTATCTGAACTTCATGTATCAACCCTACAAAAACCACCATGGTGACACGGAAGGAATATTTTACTTTGGCGTGGATATCACCGAACAGGTGCTGGCGCGAAAGAAAGTAGAAGAGAGTGAGCGGCGCTACCGCCAGATCGTCGAGACCGCTCAGGAGGGGATATGGCTCATTGACGCCAGCCACCGCACGGTGTTTGTCAATCAGAAGATGGAAGAGATCCTGGAATTCAGCACGCATGAAATGACCGGCAGGAGCATGCTGGAATTCATCGATCCTGCTGAAAAACGGAGTATTGAGGATTTGTTGCATCACGGTTTTGGCGCTGTTGCCTGCAGCCTGCAAATCCGATTTATTTCAAAAAGCGGACGGGTTGTGTGGGCTTTCCTGAAGACGGCAAGGATCGTGGAGAAGAACGGCGCGTATAAAGGGATCCTTGCCATGGTGACCGATATTACTGAAAGGCGAATGGCCGAGGAGGAATTGAACAGGCTTTCGCTGATTGCGCGCAGTACGACCAACGCGATCATCATCAGGAACCCTGCGGGGGAAATAGAATGGGTAAACGAAGCATTCACCACCATCACGGGATTTTCGTTTGCAGAGATAGCGGGCCGGACGAGTCACTTCCTGCATGGGATGGAGACGGACCAGGCAACGGTACGATTGATAGGCGAAAGCATTCGCCGGATGGAGCCCTTTGAATGCGAGATTTTAAAATACAGGAAGTCCGGCATGCCTTTCTGGGTGCAGGTTCAGGGCCGCCCTGTATTTCACGAGGATGGTACGCCAAACTATTATTTCCAAATGGAAACTGACATCACGGAAAGGAAACAGGCGTATCAGCAGCTCAGCAACACGGAGAATCAGGTCCGTACGTTTGCGAGACAACTCAACCATATGCTGGAGGATGAACGGTCGCGGATCGCGCGGGAGATTCATGATGAGTTTGGTCAGCACCTGATGGGATTCAAAATGTCATTATCATCGTTGGATAGATTAAGTGGCCTTCCTGCCGAAGCAGCGTCCGTCATCCGGACTTTATTGTCCGGTGTGGAAAGTACTTTTCAGTCCATGCGTAACTTTGCCACAGAGTTAAGGCCTGGCATCCTGGACACACTTGGGCTGGTGCCTTCGATCGAATGGCTGGCGCAAGGGTTTGAAAAGAGGTCCGGCATTCCCTGTTTGGTTTCGATCCATGTCGGGGAGCAGATGTTCGAGAAAGATGTATCTACAAATTACTTCAGGATCTGCCAGGAAGCGCTGACGAATATCATGAAGCACGCGCAGGCTACGCGCGTAGGGATCCACATGGTTCAGGACGGAGAAGCGCTGATGATGGAGATATCGGATAACGGGAAGGGTATTCTCAGTGAAAACCTGGACAATCCTTTTTCACTGGGGCTGTTGGGAATGCGTGAAAGGGCGCGTCTCATCGGCGGCCATTTAAAGATCGACAGCGACCCGGAATACGGTACGCGCATACAACTCACCGGAAAAGTGAATGGCAGCTAAGAGAATACTGATAGCGGACGATCATTTTGCCATACGCATTGGCATCAAGCATCTTCTGAAGAACGAATTTGCCAGCGTGGAATTCGGTGAGGCCACGAATGCGCAGGAAGTTTTTGAAAAAATTAAGAGCGGCCCCTGGGATGTCATGATCCTTGACATCAACATGCCCGGTGGCAACGGCTTCGAAGTGCTCAAACAACTCCGTGACGAAAAGCAGGTAATACCCGTGCTGGTCTTCAGTATGCACAGGGAGGAAATCGTAGCCTTGCGCGCATTGAAGGCAGGCGCTTCCGGATACCTTTCCAAAGATGCGGCGGACACGGAACTTGCAAAGGCCATTCATCAGCTGCTTGCCGGGCGAAAATACATCAGCCACTCCGTCGCGGAACTCATGGTTTCACAACTCGACAATCCGGAGAACAGGCCGTCACATGAATTGTTATCTGACAGGGAATATCAAACGCTTCTCCTCATCGCTTCGGGCAGAACTGTTTCGCAGATCGCCGACGAGCTCTCGCTCGGGATCTCTACCATCAGCACCTATCGTGTAAGGATCCTTGAGAAGATGGGTTTCAAAAACAATGCAGAGCTTACGCACTACGCCATTGAGCACAGGTTGATTTGATTGGGTGACGCTCCGTACAGAGCAGGCCATGATTCGTGAAAGATCGGATGATCGTCGTTTCCCGCGGCGGCGGCAGGTCCTTTTCCCGAAAGCAAAGTCTGCGACCGGGTGGATTGCATGGGCGCATATTATACCTATTATCCATCGATTCTTTTTGCTGCGTTGAAAATAGACTTTTCATGTTCAATCAATGAGGGTTACGGGAACCTACCTTTTGGCGGTGTAACTTACGGGTAGCCAATCGGTTAGCAGCGCTGGCTCGGCTGGAAGCGCTGCACCCCTAGGGATTTTTTGATGATGTAGTACAAACAACGACAAGCAGCCTGAACGCCCGACTATAGAGTATGTATCGATATGTTTTTTACTTTGATGAATCTATAAATTGTAGGATCCGAATGCTGTCCGTGCCAGAAAACGCCAATGTTGTTGAGCTTCCAACTTCCAGGTTTTGGGTAGAAGACTCAGGTATCGTGTGTGTGCTTTCAAAGAAAGCGGAGCCTCAGACAATGGAAGAGGCAAGAAGATCGGTGGAAGTTTTTCGCAGCCATTTTCCGGATGAAAAAGTGTGTGTTATTATTGATGTGACCCACACCACGGAAAGAACCCGGGAAGTGCGGGAATATGCCGCCGAAGTATTTCCTGAAATGTTCAAGGCGATCGCAATGGTTTCCGCTTCAGCGCTTGGCAGAATGCTGGCGAACTTGTTTTTCAATCTCAAATCACAGCCGTATCCGGTGAAAATGTTCGACTCCGAAGCAGAAGCGAGAGCCTGGATCAAAAAATATCAATGATGGGAAGATCTGACAGTGATGGGCGCCTGGCAGCGATACTGCAGCAGGTGAATGGTTTTGCGCGCCGCGATTTAGGTCGGCCACTTCCTGTTTCGGAGGCAATGGATGAACTCGATGCTATCTGTACGGGACTTAACAGGCTTAGAGAAACATTGCGCGCGCGCGAAGAAAGCGAGATCACGAAGGAGGCCAGGATCGAACATCTCCTGGAAGTTCTCTTGCGGTATACCATGCTGGATTTCAGCTCACGGGCGCCGGTTGACGGGAACGGTGACGAGATCGATGCGCTCGCCGCCGGGTTAAACGCCATGGGGGAGGAAGTGATCTACCACATGGATAAACAAAAAGACAGCGAAGCGCAGGTGCAGGCTATCTTTAACAACGCGCCTGACGCAGTGGTGGTGATCGATAGCAACGACGTGATCGTGCAGTGGAATCCAGCGGCATCGAAAATTTTCGGATGGACGGCATCGGAAGTGACGGGAAAATTACTGCATACCATCCTTGTTCCCGAGGCGTACCGGCAACTGCACCTGGACGGAATGCAGCGCTTCATTCAAACCGGCAAAGGGCGGATCATCCAGCACACTGTTGAATACCCGGCGCTCAGGAAGAACGGTTCCGATATCCCGGTGGAGCTGACGATCTCGCCGGCAAAGCTGAACGACAAGCATTTGTTCATTGCTTTCCTCCGCGATGTCACAAGAAGAAAGAAGAATGAAGAGCAGATCAGGCAATTGAATGCAGCGTTGGAACAGCGCGTTCAGGAAAAAACGGAACAGTACAACGCCACCGAAAGAAAATACCGCCAGCTTTTTGAAAACAACCCCATGCCCCTTTGGGTGCTTGACATGGAAACGCTTCGCTTCATGGATGTGAACGAATCAGCCTTGAAGCAATACGGCTACACACGCGAAGAATTCCTGTCTATGACTTCACCGGAGCTGCGACCGGAGGAGGAGAGAGCGCGGTATCTGAAGTTAGGCCGAACGGTGACGGGCACCCAGAACGTGGGCGTATGGAAGCATCTGAAAAAGGACGGGACCATCATCCATTGCGAGATCATTGTACATGAGATGATCTTTGAAGGCAGGCAGGCCAGGTTGGTGCTGTCGCACGATGTAACCGACAAAGCCAGGGCCCGGCAAGCGCTCGAGCTCTCGGAGGCGCGATTCAGACGGATCTTCGATTCGAAAATGACCGGATTCTTCTTCTGGGATGACCACGGAAAGATCACGGATGCAAATGACCTTTTTCTTGAGATGGTTGGCTTTACGCGCGCTGATATTCAAAACGGAGCAATCAACTTGCATGAGATCACGCCTGCGGAGTATCGGGAAGCAGAGATGGAGGCTATTGAGCAGATCAGAAGGGAAGGTGTGTGTGATCCTTTTGAAAAAGAATACCTTCGCAAGGACGGCACCCGCCTCCCGGTATTGATCGGCGCTGCCAACGTAAACGAAGACGGCCAGATCAAGGGCGTTACCTGCGTGATGGATATTTCCCAGCGCAAAAAAATGGAGCAGGAAATACTGGAACTTAACCGCACGCTCGAGCTTCGTATCAGTGAAAGGACGCATGCCCTGGAGGCTGCCAATAAAGAGCTTGAATCTTTTTCTTATTCCGTATCCCACGACCTGCGCGCGCCGCTGCGTGCCATTCACGGATACTCACAGATGTTATCTGAAGATTATCAGGCGAGCCTGGACCAGGAAGGCATCCGTTTGCTGAACGCCGTAAAATTCAACGCCAGGCGTATGGGCCAGTTGGTAGATGATCTGCTGGCCTTTTCGCGGCTGGGAAAAAGAACGATGTCTTTCTCCGACGTTGACCTTTCGATGCTGGTACAGGAGGTGCTGAAAGACTTTCCCGCGGAAGAGGAGCACGCAAAAGTTACTGTCCATACAATGGGCACGGCCTATGCTGACGCAAGTCTCCTCCGTCAGGCCTTTCAAAACCTGATCTCCAATGCATTCAAGTACTCTTCGAAAAAGGAGCATCCGGAAATTGAAATCGGCAGCGAGACTATTAACGGCGTGCGTGCTTATTATGTCAGGGATAACGGAGCGGGTTTTGATATGGCGTATTACCAGAAGCTTTTCGGTGTCTTTCAACGCCTGCATGGACAGGAGGAATTTGAAGGCACCGGCGTGGGCCTGGCGATCGTGCAACGCATTGTCCACAGGCATGGCGGCGCGATATGGGCGGAGAGCAGGGTGGACGAAGGAGCTGCGTTTTATTTTACGCTGACCAGCGCCAGCGCAAGGATAAATGATAGCAGATCCCAGACAGATTTTGGGTTGTCATCCCATTGACAGAAAAAAGAAGGATCATACATTTTATATGAGTGGAGGGTGAGAAGCAGCAACAAGGACTTAGTTTAACAGTTCACATATCAGCAGTAATCATGACAAAGGACAACGAAATTGAGATCTTATTGGTTGAAGATAATATGAGTGACGCGGAGCTCACCATCCGTGCACTGAGAAAGCAGAACCTCGCCAATAACCTCATCCACCTGAAGCATGGCGCCGACGCTCTTGATTTTATCTTCGCGCAAGGTGATTACGCGGGAAGGGATATACAGAAGACGCCGAAAGTGATCCTTCTGGATCTGAAGATGCCAAAGGTAGACGGTCTAGAAGTCTTGTCACGGATAAGGGCGGATGAAAGGACCCGGACCATTCCGGTAGTCGTACTCACGTCGTCAAAAGAGGACCCGGACATTGCAGCCTGTTATGCGCTGGGTGTAAACAGCTACATTGTCAAGCCTGTTGAGTTTGATAAATTTTTGAAAGCAGTATCCGAGTTGGGATTTTACTGGCTTTTGCTGAACCAGGTTCCTTATCACCCTTCAACCCCTAGGAAAAATGAATAGACCCCTCAAAATATTATTGCTCGAAGATTCCCCCGAAGACGTAGAGCTGATCGAACGTGAACTGAAACGCGGCGGCATCAACTTCAACTTGCACGTGGTGAAGAAAAAGGACGAATATGAGCGGACGTTGTATGAATTGAAGCCTGACATCATTCTTTCGGACCATTCCCTGCCGCAGTTCAATTCCATTGAGGCGATGCAGCTATGGAAGGAATACCAGGTACGGAATGATCTTACCATACCCTTTATTCTGATCACCGGCTCCGTGTCCGAAGAATTTGCCGTTCAGAGTATCAAGGCAGGTGCGGATGATTATATCCTGAAGGATCGTTTGAAGCGCCTGCCTTCGTCCATCCAGAGTGCGCTGGAGAGGGCGCGGCTTGAAAGAGAGCGGGTCAGCTTTATGGCTGAAGTGATGGCGCAGTCAGCCCTGATGAAGGAAGCGGAACATCTGGCCAACTTCGGCAGCTGGCAGGTTGACCTCCGGACAGGCAAGCATCAATGGTCGGACGAAGCGTTCCGCATTTTTGGTTTTCAGCCCGGAGAGATCGATCCGGATTACGAAAAGTTCTTCTGCCATGTTCACCCGGAGGATAAGGAAACGCTCAAGCACATTATCAACGAAGCCGTTACGAAACTTCCGTTTCAGGAATGCGAATACCGCATTCTCGATAAAGACCGTCAGGTGAAGAATCTGCACTCCCGCATTCTGGTGAAGCGCGACGACCATAAACGCGCGTATCAGCTGATCGGTTTTACACTCGACATTACGAAACAAAAGGTTCAGACAGAGGCGCTCGAATTGCAGAACAAGAAATTGCTGGAAATCGCCTGGGTTCAATCGCATGAGGTCCGCGCGCCGTTGGCCCGGATCATGGGCCTTATCGATGTGCTTCACCGCTATCCGGAGGATAAGATCGACGTCAAAGCTTCCCTGAACCACATTATTCAAAGCGCGCATGACCTGGATGGGATCATCCGCAAGATCGTCAGAAAGACGGAGGAAGTGGTCTAGACAGCAGGTTTCAGAAAGGCCGGCCCGGCAGGGGCATGCAATGACAGATGTTTTCTGCGGTCAGCCATCCCAGTGATGCGGGAATTTTTAATATTTGCCCTCAGATTTTGAAGTTCGGCATTTAAAGATTAAAATTTAGGAATAAAATTCAGATTGCGGTCAATGATCCCGGAATGCTGGTGTAGGGAAGGCATTGCCGGCGCCTCACTTGCCGGGCGGATCGCCCGGTTTGGATGGCAATTCATATGAAAGGACCGATGGTGGATGTACGCAAAATATTCAACAGCATTTCCGAGATATGGATTGTCGTAAACCTTGAAGGGAAGGTGCTGTTGACCAGCAAACACCTGGAAAGATTCCGCCATGTTATTGACCCGCCTATCCAGGAAGGCAGTTCCATTTTTGATTCTATCCCAGAATCGTGGCAGACACTCGCCCGGAATGTTCAGAATACCCTTTTGCATGCAGCGGCCCCTTCCAGCCTGGAAGCCAGTTACACGAATGTTGACGGGAAGGAAATCCATTTTGAAATCAAGTGCACCGGCATTCGCGATGCCGACGACGAAGTAAGTCATATCTTTATTGAAGTCCGTGACGTAACGCCGCAGAAGATATTTGAGAAAAAGATCACGATCGTGGCGCGGGAATATCAAAGTGTCATCGAGAATGCCAATGCCGTGATCATCGGCATGGATGCCCGCGGATATATCACGGAATGGAACGAAATGGCCCGCCAGGTGACGGGTTATTCAAAGAATGAATCCTATCTTCAGAAACTCGCCGACTTTCTCAGCCTCGACCTGCAGGAGAAGTTTTCACTGGCCATGAACAATGTGCTGAATGGCGATGTCATCACCAATTACGAACTGATCATCCGGGCGCGGGACGAAAACAAAATTACTTTGCTGATCAACGCGACGCCGAAGCGGAGCGCCACCAACGAAGTGATCGGGATCCTGCTCATTGGGCAGGACATCACCGAACTGTCGGCGTACCGGCAATCGCTGGAACAAAAGGTGCTCGAGCGGACAAGGGCATTGAAGTCCGCCCTGGAAAACGAGAAAAAGCTCGTGGAAGTAAAAGACCGTTTTGTGTCGATGGCTTCCCATGAGTTCAGGTCGCCCATTGGTTATATCCGGCGCAACATAGACGCGATCAAAGATCAGATCGAAAAACTGTCGCATGAAGATATCCGGACCCGGCTGATGAAGATCCAGTCGCAGGCAGAACACCTGTCGTCCCTCCTGGAAGATGTGCTGACCATCGGAAAAACCGGTGCGACGAATACGAAGATCAAGGCAAACCTGAAACCTGTTGAACTGAAAGAATTTTTCCTTCGGATCATCGACGAGGTCCAGACAAACACACACCACACACACCAGATAAAACTTGATTTCGCCCCTGGTAACAATTTCATTGAAAGTGATGAGAATCTGTTGCGGAACATCTTTGTGAACCTGTTGACGAACGCCATCAAATTTTCACCCGGGCGGGACGCAGTTTTTGTTTCTGTGCGCAGAATTGCTGAATTTGTGGAGTGCAGGGTGGAGGACCATGGGCTGGGAATAGGGGAGAAGGACCTGCCAAAGATATTTGAACCCTTTCACCGCGGGGATAATGTGCAAACGATCAAAGGGACAGGCCTGGGCCTTCCTATTGTCAAGAGAGCTGTCGAGACCCTTGGCGGGGAACTGGAAGTGCAGAGCAAACCCACGGTGGGTACCATCTTTACGGTAAAATTAAATTTGAATCATACATGAGTTCTCCATCCTCCGAAGGCAAAATAAAAGTGCTGATTGTAGATGACCACCGGTTGCTGCGCGACGGGCTCGCGGCCCTGCTCAACCTGGCTGATGACATTCAGGTCGTCGGCTCCGTTCCCAGCGGAGAAGATGCGATCAATATATTCCCATCCCTGAAGCCCGACATCATCCTGATGGACATCATGATGGGCGGTATGACGGGCATTGAAGCGACCCGCTGGATCAAGGAACAGGATAGTAACGTGAAGGTTATCCTTATTTCATCTGAAATCAAAAAGGAGCTGGTTTCGGCAGGCATACAATGCGGCATTGACGGCTATCTTCCCAAGGACGTCGATCAGAGTGTTTTGCAGGAAGCCATCCGGACGGTGAAGAAAGGAGGAAGGTATTTTAATGAAGCCATCACCAACCTGGTATTCGAAGATTTCTATCAGAAGAAAAAACTCACCAACACGAACGGCAAGGTTACCCTTCCCAACGATCTCACCAAACGCGAACAGGAAGTGCTGGCGCTCGTTGCTTCCGGCAAGAGCAACCAGGAGGTGGCCGACGATCTGTTTATCAGCATCAAAACCGTGGATACACACAAGAACCACATACTCGATAAACTGGGTTTAAAAAATACCGCCGAGCTGGTAAGGTATGCCATCAAGAACAACCTGATCAGCCTGGATTAATAACCAGTAATCAGTAACCAGTAATCAGTGACCAGTAACCAGTGACCCGTGACCAGTAATCAGTGACCAGTAACCAGTAACCAGTAACCAGTGACCAGTGACCAGTAATCAGTGACCAGTAATCAGTGACCAGTAATCAGTAACCAGTGACCAGTGACCAGTGACCAGTAAGTGATTACTAATTACTGATATTACTGATTACTGATTACTGATTACTGATTACCGATTACTGATTACCGATTACTGGTAGGTAAATAATGAAAGTAGTGCCTTTCTCCGGTTCGGAGGAGGCAAGGATCATCCCGTTGTGATTTTCGACAATGCGTTTGCACAGCGCCAGTCCGATGCCGGAACCGGAATACGCCTTCCGGTGGTTGAGCCGCTGGAAGATCGTGAATACCTTCTCAGCATATTGCTGATCAAAGCCGATGCCGTTGTCTTTGAATATCAGCTTGACGTATGACTGCTGATCATTCAGGTCAGGCACTTTCCGGGCTTCGTCCACAGAGATATTTTCATGGGAAATTTCAATGACCGGTGTCCGTTCGCAGAACTTGATCGCGTTGCTGATCAGGTTTGCGAACAATTGCTGTAACTGCAGGGGCAGTCCCTTTACCACGGGAAGGTTATTGCTCCTGATCACCGCATGCTTTTCTTCAATGAGGAATTCGAAGTCAGACAACACGACCTCCAATACTTCATTCAGGTCAGTATCCTTCAACCGTTCGTCCGTGCGGGTCAACCGGGAATAGCTCAAAACATCATTGATGAGCAGCGACATCCTTGCTGCGCAGTTCGCGATCTTGTCGAGATAGCGTTTTGACGTTGCGGCATCGGTGTTATTGCGTTCGATCAGATCGACGAATGTCTGGATCTTGCGAAGGGGTTCCTGCAGGTCGTGGCTTGTGATGTAGGCGAACTGTTCCAGTTCGCGGTTGGATCGCAGCAGGTTGTCGTTCAGGTGCTGCAGTTTCTTGTTGGCCCGCTTTATCTGCTTCTCGCTGGTTTTCATGGCTGTGATATCCACGAAGGTGAGCACTATGCCATCGACGTGTTTATTCTCCCGCAAATAGGGCATGATCTTCATCTGGTACCACGTGCTGTTCGAGATCTGGATATTCTTTGTCAGCACGTTGGAGGTCTTCAGTACATATTGAATATCCTTCATCAGATCCTGATAAGCAATATTGTTGGAAATGTGGGAGATCGGGCGTCCGATGTCTGTTTCGATCAGGTTTACCAGGGCCGTGGCCTGGGGTGTGTATTTGCGTATCTGGAGATTGCCATCCAGAAAGATCTGTCCGATGTCGGAGCTTGCAAAGTAGTTGTTGAGGTCGTCATTCAGCTCGATGATCTGTTTGATGCGCAGCTGGTTTTCGGCATTGACGGTGTGCAACTCCTCGTTCAGTGATTGAAGCTCCTCATTGGCGCTCTGAAGTTCTTCATTGGAGGAGATGAGTTCTTCATTTGCCGATTGGAGTTCTTCATTGGTGGTCTCCGCCTCCTCAATGGCTTTTTGGAGCACTTCTTTTGTTTCGGCCAGTTCCTGCTGCAGGGCCGTGAGTTCAGTGATATCGCCGGCGGATTCAATGCGCGGCGACGCTGCCGACGCCGGGCGGATACCATCGTTACTATGGAGTGACGCGCCGTTGTTCTTTTCATCACTGAACAACACCAGGGCTACCGGATGCTGGTGTGAATCATGAAATGGTTTTATCGTCACCGAGATCGCAGGACCCAGCGGGTCAAATTTCAGCTCCCTGATGCTGGACGTTTCCTGTGTGCTGATGGAATTACGGAAATGCGAGCCGATCATGATGGACGGCTTCGCCGGCAGCATCTTGAGCAGGTTGTTATCGAATTTCTTTTCAGGCAGGTGCAGGTACTTGCGGTAATTGCCGAATGTTTCGATGATATAACAATCCTTGTCCACGAGCACGCCGGCAAAAGTGTACTCCTCCATGACCTTGGAAAGGACACTTTCGACGAGATTTTTTCTCGACTTTTCCTGGTTAACAACCAGTGCGGGTGGTGAGAATCTTTTCGCCGTGGAATCCGTGTAGGAGGCAGTCTCGAAGGCAACAGAATGTGAAGGTTTTATTTTTTTGAAGATCTTCCATTTCTTGCTCACCTCGACCATGTTGTCTTTGAGGATCCCGTTGTTTTCGCTGGATCCCAAGAACATAAAACCGCCGAGGTTAAGGGAAAAATTGAATATGGACATGATCCGTTTCTGCAGGCCGGTAGAAACGTATATCAGCATATTGCGGCAGCTGATCAGGTCAAGTCTCCCGAATGGCGGGTCCTTGATGAGATCGTGATGCGAGAACACGATCATCTTGCGCAGCGTCGAAATAATCCGGTATTTGTTGTCCTCCCGCGTGAAGTACTTTTCGAGCAACTCCGCGGGTACGTGTTCGGAGATTACCTGGCTGTAGCATCCCTTCGAGGCGAATTCAATGGCCTCCTTGTTTATGTCGGAACCGAAAATTTTTACATCGAGCGTCTGGTTCGTCCGTTCCAGATGTTCCTTCATCAGTATCGCGATCGAATATACTTCTTCGCCGGTACTGCAGCCGGCGACCCAGATCTTGAGGGTGTCAGTTGGTTTTTTATTCTTGGTTATCTCGGGGATGACTTTCAGTCGCAGTTCCTCGAAGGCAGCTTCATCGCGGAAGAATCTCGTGACGCCTACCAGGAATTCCTTGCTGAGGTCATGCACTTCCTGTTCATTGCGACGCAGTACATCCAGATAATCCCGCAGCCCATAGTTTCCGAAAGCCATTCTCCGGGTGAGCCTTCTGATGACCGTAGGACGCTTATACATTGAAAAATCACATCCCGTCCTGTCTTTGATCACCCCGATCACTTCGGCAAGCAAGGGCTCATCCTCAGGCGGTAGGGCATCTACGATGACCGCCGGCGCTTTCTTATGCCGCTGCAGCAGCTCCTCTGCAATAGACTCGGGTGAAAGAATAAAGTCGATGTGTCCGGAGGCGATGGCATTGTAAGGCATGCCATCAAATTTGGCCGTTGCCGGATCCTGCACAAATACCAACCCGCCGGCCTTTTTGATCTCCGTGATCCCTTTCGTTCCATCGGTTCCGGTTCCGGAAAGAATAATGGCGATCGCCTTGTCGCCGATATCCGTCGCCAGCGAGTGCAGAAAGATATCGATCGCCATATTAGGCGAGCGACCTTGTTCTTTGTCACTTAGCAGAAGCGTTCTGTTCCGGATGGTGATGTTGCGGTTGTTCGGGATCACATAGACCGTGTCCGGCTCCACGCGCGTGTTCTCTTTTGCTTCCGCCACTTTCATGGTCGTGTGTTTCGAAAGCAATTCCGCCATCAGGCTTTTATGATCGGATGAAAGATGTTGTATTACAATGAATGAAAATCCTGTGTCCTGGGGAATGTTGTCAAACAGTTCATGGATGGCTTCCATTCCACCGGCAGACGCCCCGATGCAAACGATACAGTGCTCGGCGCAGCTCTTGATTTTTTCACCAATAGCCTCAGAAAAATCCGAGGGTGCCGTACGTTCATTTTGACCAATCATAATTATTATTAGCCGTGTTTAATGCACAAAAATGATAAATGTAGCAAAACGTTCTTAGTCCCAGAGTCTTCGCTGGTCTGTTGAAGAAGATTTTCATGGCACAATTTTTTTCTAAATCCATACCTGCTTAAAAAAATATGCCAGCCAAACTTGCCCTCTGTCTTTCCAATAATTTTTCTAATTTTGAAACCTTTAATTCAGTAACAGCGGGAATGATTAATAGTTCAGGAGCCTCCCATAACAGCAGGCAGGCGATGCCCAAAACATGTCTTCTTGTAGATGACGATGAAGACGACAAGGAAATCTTTTGCATGGCCCTGACGGAAACCGATCCATCCGTGAGGTGTATTACGGCGAATGATGGTATCGATGCTTTGAAAATGTTGAAGGACCCGACATTTGTTCCTGACTATATATTTCTGGATCTGAACATGCCACTCATGAGCGGTAAGGAATGTTTAATCGAGATCCGGAAACGCCCTCATCTCACGGAGGTTCCGGTGATCATTTACACTACATCGGCTTCTCAAAAGGATATTGAGGATACGATGGAGGCGGGTGCATCCTCATTCATCACCAAACCGGCGCATATCTCCGTGTTGTCGGAAAAACTTTTGGAGGTTTTAAGCTCAGCAGGGTAGCCCATAGCCGCCGGGATGTGGCGGAAATTCCTCAGATGAATGCGGTTAGCATGCAGGTTCTTACCAAGGTTAAACGCAGGCTAGCGCGCAGGTTGGAAGGGTGTGTTGAATCTGTTACTGGACGATCGACAACAAAAATATAAATACCGAGGTAGACGTCGCGGCGAGAAGCAACAGGTAGCAATATACAGGTATCGCGGGGATGGTTTTGATCAGGGTTTTGAAGTGTTGTCGCATCTCGTCAAGGATTGGAGTTCATTTTTTCTTTTTCAATTACAGTTTCTCAATTGTTCGGAAACATTACCGGAAGGTGAGGATCCGCATTATACAGGGACCTTACCACTGCCTGCAGGGCTTCACGGGTAAATGGCTTTGTCAGGTACAGATGTACGCCCAGAGACATGGCATATTCCCTGTCTTTTCCGCAAGCAGACGACGTAAGCAACACAATGGCTATACGCTCTTTGTGCAACAGCTCCAGGGTCCGGAATGCCTCCAGAAAAGCAATTCCGTTCATCAACGGCATATCCAGGTCGAGTAAGATGACGTCCGGGAGGGGGCCATTGCCTTCCCCGGCACGCTTCAGAATTTCCAGCGCACTCCGGCCGTTCGATGCCGAATGAGCGGACCTGCAGCATCCTGAAAGTTCCAGAACCCGTCGGTGTATAAAAAGACAGATGTCATCATCGTCCACCAGCAGGAAATTCAGCCCGCTGGCCAGTGGCGACACTGCGGGATCTGCCTGCCCTGTTTTCGCCGCCATCATATCGACTTCGAAACTTTGACAGGTGATCCGGTCGTGTCGCGTTTGCCTTCAGGCTGGGCGTTTGCAAACAACGATTGCAGCAGTATCGCCATAAAGATGGCGATGAAGAACACCACCTTCAACAGGTTCTCATTCATCCGTGGGGTCATCAGCGTTTTTTCTTTCAAAACTCCGGAAATCCGACTCCCCAAACGTCAGAGAAAACCGGATTTTGAAAAAATCAGGTGAAAATCAGGAAGAAAGGACATCCAGGTGGATTCCTGAGATTTTCCCGGATCGAACCGTGGGAAAGCTCCTATTTTTACTCCTGTTTACGATCGGATCTGCCGGCCTTTTCTGAACGCGTCAGGTTTTTTCTTAGGAATGGTGTCTGATACAGGTCCGCGTTGCGCGTTGGATGCAGTGAAATCCAGGCGGCCGTAAGCGTTGGCGGCGGAGGGCAGTCGCTTTTCCCGGAGACCCGTTTCCTGATCTTTATTTCCCCAATTACCCTTATATTCGCGTGAATTTTAAAGTGAATGCCGTTGAATCCATCGTCTAAAATCTATGTTGCCGGACATAACGGTATGGTCGGTTCGGCCATATTCCGGTGCCTGGAACGTCAGGGTTTCAAAAATCTGATCTATGCATCGAGCGCCGAGGTTGATCTGAGGGATACAAAAAGCGTCAATGCTTTTTTTGCCGGGCAGAAGCCGGAGTATGTTTTTCTGGCTGCCGCCAAAGTCGGTGGCATTTATGCCAACAACACCTATCCGGCCGACTTCCTGTATGACAACCTCATGATCCAGAACAATGTGATCCATGCGGCTTTCACCAACAAGATCCGGAAGTTGTTATTTCTCGGATCAAGTTGCATTTATCCCAAGATGGCGCCGCAGCCGATAAAAGAGGAGAGCCTGCTGTCGGGTTATCTTGAACCCACCAACGAGGCGTATGCCATTGCCAAGATCGCCGGGATCAAATTATGCCAGGCATATCATAAGCAGCACAACTGCCGTTTCATTTCAGCCATGCCGACAAACATGTATGGATTTGGCGACAACTATCACCCGGAAAATTCGCATGTACTGCCTGCGTTACTGAGGCGGTTTCATGAGGCCAGAAAAGATCAAAAGCCGGAAGTGGCCATATGGGGCAGTGGGAAACCGCTCCGGGAGTTCATGTTTTCCGACGACCTGGCGGAGGCTTGTGTTTTTCTTATGCAGCACTATGAGGATCCGGAACTCATCAACGTGGGGACAGGGGAGGAGATATCGATCTTTGAACTTGCCAGGCTCATTGCGTCGGTGGTAGGATACACAGGAACGATAACCTTTGATGCTTCCAAACCGGATGGCACTCCGAGGAAGCTGATGGACAGCACGCGCCTGCACGGGCTCGGATTTAAACATAAGGTGTCTCTGAAGGAGGGAATTGAAATTACGTATCAGGATTTTCTGAAGAAGGAAATGGTAACGCGTTAAGCATAAATATTTGCATCTTTGCGGCAAGAAAATAAAGCGTGGTCAACATGAAAAAAGCATTTATTACCGGGATCACCGGACAAGATGGAGCCTATATGGCCGAGTACCTGCTGAAGAAAGGCTATGAAGTGCACGGCCTGAAAAGGCGGTCGTCGCTGTTCAACACCGACCGCATCGACCACATTTATCAGGAACCGCATGAGAAGGGCGCACGTCTCAAGCTGCACTATGGCGATCTGACGGATTCCACCAATCTGATCCGCCTGATCCAGGAAATCCAGCCCGACGAGATATACAACCTTGGGGCTATGAGCCATGTGCGCGTGAGCTTTGAGATGCCGGAATATGTAGCCAACACCGATGGCATCGGCACACTCAGGGTGCTCGAAGCCGTTCGCCTGCTGGGGCTCACAGAAAAGACACGCATCTACCAGGCGTCCACGTCTGAGTTATACGGGAAAGTGCAGGCCATTCCGCAGTCGGAGAGCACGCCTTTCTATCCACGCTCCCCCTATGCGGTTGCCAAGCTGTACGGCTACTGGATCACCATTAATTACAGGGAGGCCTATAACATGTTTGCGTGCAATGGCGTACTCTTCAACCATGAATCGCCCTTGCGGGGTGAAACCTTTGTTTCCAGAAAGATCACCCGCGGTGTCGCGCGTTTACTGCTGGGATTGCAGGAGAAACTGTACATGGGCAACCTGGATGCAAAACGCGACTGGGGTCATGCCGCCGACTACATCGAAGCCATGCACCTTATCCTTCAGCAGCCCAAGCCCGACGACTACGTCATCGCCACCGGTGTGACTACTTCTGTGCGCGATTTTATGGTACGTGCCTTCGCGCATGTTGGCGTTACGCTAGGTTTCAAGGGCAAAGGCGTCGACGAGGTCGGCTTCGTCGAGCAGGTGAACAACGACTTTGACGATTCCGTCCTTAAACCCGGTGACGAGGTCGTGGCCATCGATCCCCGTTATTTCAGGCCTACGGAAGTGGACCTGCTGCTGGGCGATCCTTCCAAAGCAAACAAGATCCTCGGATGGAAGCCGAAATACGACGTAGACTCGTTGCTCCGGGAAATGGTCGATGCCGACCTTGACCTGATGCGTCGCGAGCAACACCTCAAGCTGGGCGGCTTCCGTATCTTCAACTACCATGAGTAGTGCCGGTGATTGGTTATAGGTTGTTGATTACCAGGGCGTGCGCATGAACAGACAGTGGTACGTTTTCTATACGAAAAGCAGGCAGGAGAAGAAGGTGATGGAGCTCTTATCCAAAAACGGTTATGAAGTTTTTCTTCCCATGCAAAAAGTGATGCGGCAGTGGAGCGACCGGAAAAAGAAAGTAGAGGTACCGTTGTTCAACTCGTACATTTTCGTAAAGGACTTCGACCACCGCATCGCCGATATTCTGAAAACCCCGGGTGTAGCCTGGAACATCCGCCACAATGGAAAGCCGGCCATCCTGCGGGAAGACGAGTTTTCGCTGATCCATCGCTTCATCACCACCGGTTATTTTCTGGAGACTAACGGCGATGTGGCGTCATTCGCCGTCGGAGACAGGGCGAAGATCATCGACGGGCCCCTCGCCGGCCTGACCGGTGTCCTCACCGGGCAAGACAAGCAACAACGCTTCAACATTCTCCTCGAGGGAATCCAACAGGTCATACAAGTTCAGATGCCTGCCACCCTGCTCGAAAAACTCTGAGACATCTTGCCGGCGCCAGTGGTGTTAGCCGGTCCGTGATGACAGCTACCACTGTGAGGCAGCAATCGGTTGATGTCTGTCCGGCAGGGGTCTTTCTTACATCCTTTTTTTCGCTTACTCCGGTTTTAAACCCGCATCGTGCGGTATTGCTTTCACGATTTTGATAATCACCATGCTTTTCCGGCGAAACGATGTTGTTATCTTACATGCTCGCCGCTTTCAGGGAGTCCCTGGCTAAATTTGTGGTCGTGGCCAGAATTTTTTGGTTCGTGCTGAACAATGAAACACCTTAAAATTGTCCTGCTTGAGGATTGCGCATTCGATGTTGCCCTGATCGAGCGTGAATTGAGCAAGGCCGGGATCAGCTTTACCGCGCAGGTCGTGTGTGAGAAACAGGCATTTGAAAATGCCTTGAAAGCATTCATGCCTGACGTGATCCTTTGCGATCACAATATGCCCAAGATGAATTCAATAGAGGCATTTCAGGTATTCAGGGAGCATCAGAAGCAGGCGAACCAACTCATCCCTTTCATCCTGGTCACAGGCGAGGTCTCCGAGGAATTCGCGGTACAATGTATCAAGGGAGGGATCGACGATTACATATTAAAAGACCGGTTGAAGCGTTTGCCGCTTTCCATTGCGAATGCGCTGGAGAAATGCCGTCTTGAGAACGAGCGCATGCAGTACCTCCGGCAGGTCGTCAGGAATGAAGCCATGATGAAGGTAGCCGAGCACCTTGCGCTTTTGGGAAGCTGGGAGGCCGACCTTATTACCGGTCAGCATTCCTGGTCCGATGAAACTTTCCGCATGATCGGATATGAACCCGGCGAAATAGTGCCGGGGTTCGAATCATTTTATGACATCGTCCATCCGGATGACCTCGAAAGAATAAAAGAAAATTATTCCCGCGTCATCGACGGCGCTCCTGAAGGCGCCTCGGATTTCCGGATCATTGACAAGAAAGGGAACCTGAAATACATCAGTGGAAAAATTCAGGTCGACCGCGACGAGCACAACCGGCCAGTGCGTATTGCAGGTTTCATCCTGGATGTAACGGAACGCAAAAAGGCGGAGCTGGCGTTGCAGAAAAGTGAACAGGAATATAAATCCCTTTTCGAACAAAATCCGGAGGCTGTTTTTTCAATCGATCCACAGGGCAGGTTCACCAATGTGAACGAGCGTCTTGTCGCAATGATCGGTTTAAGCGCCGCACAATTACGAAATCAGCATTTTCGGCCATTCGTGCACGAAGATGACCTCGCCGGTGTATTGGATCACTTTGCTGCCGCGCTTGAAAGAAAGCCACAGCGCTTTGTAGCCCGCGTCGTAGGGAAGGGGGGAAGGATCTATACCCTCGACGTAGCCAATATGCCTATCGTTGTAAACAATGAGGTGGTGGGCGTGCATGGGATGGCCAGTGATATCACTGACAAAAGAGAGCTTGAGAATTTGCTTGACCAGGCTTATCGCCACGCGCGGATCGGCGGATGGGAGGTCAACCTGGAGAGTCGCAAGGTCAGCTGGACGGCTGTAATCAGGAAAATTATGGAGGTTGATGGCGATATGGAATTTGACCTTCCTGCCACCTATCTCTTTTTCAAGGAAGGCAAGGACCGACAGTCCATTATCGCTGCGGTGGAGAACGGCATCAGTCGCGGCAGGCCGTGGGACCTCGTCGTGCGGGCGGTCACGGCCAGGGGCAACGAGCGCTGGGTGCGGGCCATGGGCGAAGCGGAAATGAAGGATGGCAAATGTATCCGTCTTCGCGGTACGCTGCAGGATGTTCATCAGCGCAAAGTGGCGGAAGAAACATTAAGCAAGACCCTGCTCGAGAAGGACGACATTATGGAGAACATGCGGGATGGTTTTATTGCGCTGGACAGGAAGTGGACCATCACCTACTGGAACAACAGGGCTGAAACCGTAATGGGCATTCCGCGCGCTGATATCCTGGGAAAAAATGTATGGGAATTTTTTGAAGAGTCGAAGTCACTTATATTTTTTACCGAAGCCTGCCGCGCCATGGAGGAGGGAGTGCCTGTTCATTTTGAAGGTTTGTATCCGCCCTTGAATGTGTGGCTTGACGTGAACATCTATCCGACTGATTCGGGACTGGCTGTGTATTTTAAAGATTTCCTGCCGGGGAATTGAATGGTGAGTGGTGAGTCGTGAGTGGTGAGTCGTGAGTGGTGAGTGGTGCCTGCGGCTCGTGGGTTTGCAGCCCTGAAGGGGCGACATATAACAGCCCAGGGTGTAGAAGCGCCAGCTTCAAGCCCTGGGTTAGCAGATGGTCCAAACCACAGCCCTGAAAGGGCGAAAGATGAAGTTTGCACGCACGCGCGAACGTTTGCAACTAATCCTGAATCGTGAGTGGTGAGTGCGAGACACCGTTTCCAAGTTGCGTGTACCGGGTCCGTGGAAACTACTGAATGCAGCCCTGAAGGGGCGATATATAACAGCCCAGGGTGTAGAAGCGCCAGCTTCCAGCCCTGGGTCAACAGATTGTCCAAACCGACAGAGCCCTGAAAGGGCGAAAGATGAAGTTTGCACACCCGCGCGAACGTCGCAAC
>JBARAD010000058.1:0-1716 GCA_049791675.1 Chryseosolibacter sp. | reverse complement strand
GAATTTAGCTATTCGGAAGAAAATATCCAACCTTCACCCCTAAGGCTCATGTAATGACTCGGAAATTTCGTGAATACAAGGCCGACTGCGCAGTGCTCTCAGTAAGTGCCAGTCACGCTGCTTTGCCCGATCGTGAATCTGAATGCATTTCGCCTCCGTCAGAATTTTGCTATTATTAGGAATGAATAAATACTATTTCTTCACGTTACTATTGGCTTTCAGCCTCGCCGCTTCTGGTCAGTCCCCTGACAACCGCCAAAAACCAAACATCCTCTTCATCCTCGTCGATGACATGGGCTATGCTGACCTGGGATGTTATGGAAATAAGGAAACTCAAACACCTGAAATCGACCGGCTGGCCGGCGAGGGAATCCGTTTCACGCAATATTATTCGAGCGCTCCGATCTGTTCGCCTTCCCGCGTAGCAGTGCTCACCGGACAGTACCCCCAACGTTGGGAGATCACGTCCTACATCGATAACCGGAAAATGAACAAGGAGCGCGGTATGAAGGACTACCTTGACCTCAATGCTCCATCCATTGCAAGGATGTTTTCAAATAGCGGTTACTATACCGGGCATATCGGCAAATGGCATATGGGTGGTGGCCGCGACGTTGGCGACGCACCCCTGATCACGGAGTACGGCTTCGACCGATCGGTTTCACAGTTTGAAGGACTGGGTGAGCGATATCTCGCCACATACGAAACGCTGAAGCTGAAGGACAGCACACGGCAACTCGAAAAATGGTCGGCACAGCTGGGCAAAGGCGAAGTGCATTGGGACAAGCGATACAACATCACTGCCCGATTCGTCGACCGCGCCATCGCAGCAATGAATGAAGCGCAAGACGCGGGCAAATCTTTTTACATCAACCTTTGGCCTGATGACGTCCATACGCCGCTGGAACCATCTGCGGCCAATCGCGGATCGGGAAGCAAGCATGACCTCTACCTGGGCGTTGTGAAAGAAATGGATCGCGAGCTCGGAAGAATTTTTGATTTTATCCGCAAAGACCCGCGCCTTTCCAAAAATACACTTATCGTCCTCGCGAGTGACACTGGTCCTGAGCCTGGCGCCGGCACTGCCGGACAATTCAGAGGAACGAAGGGCAGTCTCTATGAGGGAGGGATCCGCGAGCCTTTGATCGTGTGGTATCCTGGAAAGATTCCCGCAGCGCGGAGCGGTTCCGTTAATACAAAGAACGTCGTCGTCGGAATGGATCTGCCGCCGTCATTCGCGGCGCTCGCAGGCGTCAAGCCTGACGATCGCATGGATGGTTTGGACATGAGCCGTTTGTTCATCGGCAAGTCCGCGCCGGAACGCAAAGAACCCGTGATGTGGCAGCGTCCCCCCGATCGTAAGATGGTTGCAGGTGAGCCTCAGCCGGACCTCGCCATCCGCGAAGGCAACTTTAAGTTAGTCGCTGACGCAGACTCGTCAGACTTCAGACTGTACAATCTTTCAGAAGATCCCGCAGAAGCAAACAATGTTTCGGAAAGGTATCCGGAAGTAGTGAAGAAGCTTTCACACAAGTTGTTTTCCTGGCATGATTCGGTGGCGCGGTAAGGGAGAGATTTAAGATTCAAGATCATTCTTGTCCGGTATAAATAGTGATTCGAAATAGAATGGCCATTTCTTGCTTGGATTCCTTGTTTTTACATTTCATTTTTTTTGCAACCCCCCCTATGTTGGGAAAAGTGAAGGCTGCGCGGGCG
>JBARAD010000057.1:0-77131 GCA_049791675.1 Chryseosolibacter sp. | reverse complement strand
AGCTTCAGCTAGTGGATAACGTCTTGTCAGCTACAAACGGGCTTTAGCCCTGAGCGTGTGCCCACGCCGGAGGGAGTGAAAATTGAAACAGGCTCTAGCCTAAAGGATCTCCTTCAGTTGCTTCAATCCGTCGGGAATCTTTGAAATCCCGCCTGCAACCGGTATCCGGTATCCGGCAACGTCTCAAAACGCACCCACCATTCACGATTGACGTTTCGCAAACCGCGCTGCCACCACCGTCTCCTTGCTCCCCTGCGTATACGTATAAAACCCGCTTCCCGTCTTGATCCCTTTGTGATTGGCCTGCACCATATTTACCAATAGCGGGCACGGCGCATATTTGGGATTACCAAATCCTTCATACAAGACGTTCAATATTGAAAGGCAGACATCGAGCCCGATAAAATCCGCGAGTTGCAGCGGTCCCATCGGGTGAGCCATCCCTAATTTCATTACCGCGTCGATCTCCTCAACACCACCCACACCCTCGTAGAGCGCAAAGATAGCCTCGTTGATCATAGGCATCAGGATGCGGTTGGCCACAAAACCAGGATAGTCGTTGACCTCAACCGGTACCTTTCCCAGCGTTTTCGAAAGCGCCATGATCCGCTGCGTTACCTCATTGGAAGTACTATAGCCGCGGATGACCTCGACAAGCTTCATCAAAGGTACCGGATTCATGAAATGCATACCGATGACTTTGTCGGGACGTTTCGTCACGGAGGCAATCTTCGTAATCGAGATTGACGAGGTGTTGGAAGCCAGAATAGTATCCTGATCACAGGCATCATCGAGGTCCCGGAATATTTTCAGTTTCAGGTCTGTATTTTCGGTCGCAGCTTCAACGACCAGTTCCGCACCCTTGACCCCAGCCTTCACATCGGTGGAAGTGGTGATATTTTCCATCGCAGATTTCCTGACGGCGTCTGTGATTGCTTCCTTCGCTACCTGGCGTTCGAGGTTTTTTTCGATGGTACTCAGTGCCTTCTTCAGCGCATCAGGCGACACATCTATAAGTGAAACCTTGAAACCGTTTTGCGCGAACACGTGGGCAATGCCGTTGCCCATGGTGCCGGAACCAATGACTGCGATGTTTTTCATTTGGTAAATATATGGAAAGTCCGGGACGGGGCATTGCCGTGGTCCGTGGACTTACTCCACCGCCACCTCCTTCGCCAACCCCACAGCATTGAACCGGATAACAAGTTTCGCCGCTGCGGAATCTGACTCGCCACACGCGGGCGCAGGCTCCAGAAAATAATAGAAGAACTTCTGATTTCGCGAAGACAATTCATTCTGATCCGGTTTCCCTAGCAATTGAACAATCTGCATCTGGTCCAGACCGAGCAATTTTTCCTTTTCACGGTCAATGGCATCGCGCATGGTGATGCGGACCTTATTGCAGCCGTTCTTGTCTTCCTGCCAGCGCGCGGCATCCATACCGTCAAGGGTAGGAAGGGGTTTATCGCAGGAGAAACAAAGAATGAAAAGAACGAGGCTAAGCCATCTGAAGGTGCGCATGTTGTCTTTGGAGAGAATAAAACCAGGTGAAGGAGATTAAGAAATAGAGAAGCGCCAGGACATGAAGCCACGATGTCCATTCAAACATGACGGTCAGGATGCTCAGCAATAGCGGATAAGCAAGGATACGGAGCCATTCAGCCCACTTTACCCACTTCCGGTGCTCGAAGAGAACACCACAGTTTACGACGGTGACGGTAATAAGGATGGTAATGAACGCCTTCGCAGAAAGCGAAAATTCAGAAGCATTGAAGAGAAACAACGCCGTCCCTGCCAGGCACAGAATATACTGAAAGAGCACGTAGAGGTTCAGTGACAGGGGAGAAGGCGTGTCGTATTTTCTGTAGCTGACCGGATCGACTTCCGGTGCGGGCTGGTAGCCACCCAGGTAGTCCGGCAACCATCCGGGCTTCATAAACAAATATCTGATGCGATCGCGCCACAACGGTATGCGCTTCAGATCTTTACCCATCTCCGCGTAATGACTCATGTTTGCCCACACCGCATTCCAGCTGTTAATGGGTTTGGTGATCCCGTATGTAGGACGCTCTTCCTCCGCCTGAAACGTTCCGAACATCCGGTCCCAGATAATGAGCGAACCCGCGTGATTCTTGTCAATGTATTTGGGATTGCGTCCGTGATGAACGCGGTGGTGGGAAGGAGTATTGAAAATGAGTTCGATCCAGCGCGGAAACTTTCCGATAGTTTCTGTATGGATCCAGAACTGGTACAACGTGTTGAACGCCGCGATCAGCACAAAGTCCAGCGTATGATAACCAAGCAGTGCGATCGGCAAGTTGAACGCGAAGGTCCAGACCACCTGGAGCGAACTCTGACGCAGGGCAACGGAGAGATTGTATTCTTCACTCTGATGATGCACCACGTGGCCACCCCAGAAGAGGTTGACTTCATGGCTCATGCGGTGTGCCCAGTAGTAGGCAAAATCGACCAGTAAGATCAGCGAAACCCAGTACCACCACGCAGCGTTGTCCAGCGTGAAGAAAGCAAACCTTTCGAACAGAAACTGGTATACGCCAATACCAAAGATCCTGAGGAACAATCCCGAAAGCTGCGACGTTATCCCGCAACTGATGTTGGCGATCGCATCCGGCAGGCGGTACAGCTTCTGATGACTAAACCGTTCAACCAGCAATTCAATCCCGATGAGGGAAAAAAAGACCGGAATGGAGAGAACGATCGGGTTAATGTTCAAGATGTTTTCTGTTTATTTGCACCAAATTTAATAACATGACGCTTAAGTTGTTCAGGGCAATGTGGTTTCTTTCTGTCCTGGTAGTATTGGTCAACCTGCTTTATGTCTATGCGAGTTTGCCCGAACAGGTTACGGTGCAGGAGGATGGGGGATCTGTATCCGTCAATCGCGAATGGCTCTTCTACATGCTCATGATCGGCATCGTCCTGATCAATGTGCTGGTGTATCTTTTTAAGATGATGTTTCAGGATTCCGAGAACCTTCGCGCCTGGTTTCATGGTTTGATCATCACCATCAATATATTCCTGATGATCGCCATGCAGGCGCTGAATGTCTACAACAGCACAGAAATGTTTGACCACAGCCGTGTGGGATTCTTTTTAATCGGCAGCCTCGGGCTGGTTATTCTTTGGGCGGCTTTTTGGCCGGTTTACCTGATCATTCAAAAATTTGTCCTTAAACAAGCTGTTTGATCGAACTATATTGAGACCGTGATTTTCAGATAGTTATGCTTATCCAGCTGATGAAGAAGTGTAAATCTGCTTTTTTCTGAGATGATGCGACTAAAACTAAAAATCGCTTTATTGGTGCAGTTTCTACATTTTTTGAGCTTAAAAAGTTGATTTTTTAATCTATTGTCTGGTTTATCAATCCTGGGAAGTGTATGGCGAAATCCGAAAAATCACCTTCTGTATTTGAATATAATGAAGCGAGCATAAAGTCGCTTGACTGGCGGGAGCACATTCGCCTCCGCCCGGGCATGTATATCGGAAAGTTGGGCGATGGATCTTCCAAAGACGATGGGATCTACGTACTTGTCAAGGAGGTGGTCGATAACTGTATCGACGAGCACATGATGGGATACGGAAAGGTGATCGACGTGACCATCAACGAGTCGCGGGTTTCGGTAAGAGATTATGGCCGCGGTATTCCGCTTGGGAAGGTGGTGGATGTGGTCTCCAAGATCAATACGGGCGCAAAATACGATAGCGGCGCTTTTCAGAAATCGGTGGGATTGAACGGGGTCGGTACCAAGGCCGTGAACGCGCTCTCCAACCATTTCAAGGTTCAGGCCTTCCGCGACGGCCAGACCAAGCTGGCGGAATTCAAGAAAGGAATTCTTGTCAACGATCCGAGGGCAGGAAAGACCGATGAGAAGAACGGGACGCTGGTGGAGTTTGCACCGGATGAGACCATGTTCAAACATTATCACTTCATTCCGGAATATCTGGATGACCTGATGTGGAACTATGCCTTCCTGAATGCAGGACTCACCATTAATTACAACGGACGTAAATTTTATTCCAAAGATGGTCTGCTGGATCTCCTGACGCAGAAGAGCAACGCAGAAGACCTTCGGTATCCCATCATTCACCTCAAAGGAAACGACATTGAAGTTGCCATCACCCATGGTAGTCAGTACGGTGAGGAATATTATTCTTTTGTCAACGGTCAGAATACGACCCAGGGGGGAACGCACCTTGCCGCCTTCCGCGAGGGAGTGGTGAAAGGCGTGCGTGATTTTTTCAAGAAAGATTACGATGCGGCGGATATCCGCGCGAGCGTTATTGCGGCCGTCGCCGTACGCGTGCAGGAGCCTGTATTTGAGTCGCAGACCAAGACGAAGCTCGGCTCGATCAACGTGGCTCCCGAGGGTGCGACAATCCGTAGCTTTGTCGGGGATTTTGTCGCCAAGGAACTGGAGATCTACCTCCATAAGAATCCGTCGACGGCTGACGCGATGCTGAAACGCATCCTCCAGTCCGAACGGGAGCGCAAGGAAATCGCGGGTATCAAAAAGCTTGCGAACGAACGGGCAAAGAAAGCGAACCTCCATAATAAGAAGCTTCGCGATTGCCGTTTTCACTTCGATGATAAAAATGAAAAAGGAGTGGAGTCGGTGATCTTCATCACCGAGGGTGATTCCGCCAGCGGTTCGATCACCAAATCACGCGATGTCAGCACCCAGGCGGTATTCAGTCTCCGGGGTAAACCGCTGAACTGCTTTGGGCTTACCAAAAAGGTGGTGTATGAAAACGAGGAATTCAACCTGCTTCAGCATGCCCTGAATATTGAAGATGGGTTGGAAGGCCTGCGTTATAATAAGGTGATCGTCGCGACCGATGCCGACGTCGATGGGATGCACATCAGGTTGTTGCTGATGACTTTCTTCCTGCAGTTTTTCCCCGATCTCGTGAAAGCGGGTCACGTATTTATTCTTGAGACACCACTCTTCCGCGTCCGGACTAAGAAACAAACTATTTACTGCTACAGCGAAGAGGAGAAGAAGAAAGCGATTCAAACGCTGGGCGGAAAAGTCGAGATCACCCGATTTAAAGGACTGGGTGAGATCTCACCCGATGAATTCGGAGAATTTATTGGTGAAAACATCCGGCTTCAGCCTGTGCTGTTGCACGACAGCAACCTGCACAAGATTCTCGAATTTTACATGGGCAAGAACACGCCGACCCGGCAGGAGTTTATCATCGACAACCTCCGCATCGAGTTGGATAAAGTCGAGAAGGGGGAAGAGGAGAAGATCGCGCTTGAAGAGCAGGAAGAGGCAGCATAAACATGTGCCCGCATTTGAGACGTGTCAATAAGACGATTCTGTTAACGTAATATGAGTAAGAAGAAAAAAGATGCGCCTGTTCCAAGACGGGAGAAGACCAATGGAAGCATTGGTGATCCTGCGATGGCTGGCGGAAGCAATGGTCATGGTGGAGAGGAGGGCGTGCATTCTATTGCCCTGGATGGCCTGTATGAAAACTGGTTTCTTGAATATGCGTCTTACGTGATCCTTGAGCGGGCGGTGCCCCGCATCGAAGACGGTTTTAAACCCGTACAGCGACGCATCATGCACTCCCTGAAGGAGATGGACGATGGCCGCTTTAACAAGGTTGCCAATGTGATCGGTAACGCCATGCAGTACCACCCCCACGGTGATGCGGCCATCGGCGAAGCGATCGTCAACATCGGTCAGAAAGATCTCCTGATAGAAACCCAGGGTAACTGGGGGGATGTACGCACAGGCGACAGCGCGGCAGCGCCCCGATACATCGAAGCAAGGCTTTCCAAGTTTGCGCTCGAAGTCGTCTACAACCCACAGACTACAGAATGGCAGCTTTCTTATGACGGACGGAAGAAAGAACCCGTCACCCTTCCGGTAAAATTCCCGCTCCTGTTAGCCCAGGGGGTAGAAGGTATCGCGGTTGGCTTGTCCACCAAGATCCTTCCCCATAATTTCTGCGAACTTATCAAGGCGTCGATCGATGTATTAAGAGGGAAGAGCCCCAAGATCTATCCCGACTTCCCCACGGGTGGTACCGCCGACTTTACGGAATACAACCAAGGCCTCCGGGGTGGTAAAATAAAGGTTCGTGCCAAGATTGAGATACTCGATAAAAAAACGCTGGTAATCAAGGAGATACCATTCTCCACCACAACTACTTCTTTAATGGAATCCATCGTGAAAGCGAGCGAGAAGGGCCAGATTAAGGTAAGGCAGGTGGTGGACAATACTGCAAAGGATGTCGAGATCGTCATCCATTTGCAGGCAGGGCAGTCGCCGGAAATCGCCATGGATGCGCTCTATGCCTTCACGGATTGCGAGATCAGCATCTCACCGAATGCCTGTGTGATCGTGGAAGACAAGCCGAAATTTATGGCCGTCAACCAGATCCTGAAATACAACACAGACCTGACGCTCGAGCTCCTGAAGCGGGAGCTGGAGATCCGGAAAGCTGAATTGATGGAGAAGATTCTCTTTTCGTCTCTTGAAAAAATATTCATCGAAAACAGGATCTACCGCAACATCGAGGAAGCGGAAACCTGGGAAGAGGTGATCAGCATCATCGACAAGGGACTGAAGCCGCACAAGAAGAAATTCTATCGCGAGATCACTACTGACGATATCGTCAGACTTACCGAGATCAGGATCAAACGCATTTCAAAGTTTGATGCATTCAAGGCCGACGAAATGCTTCGCGATCTTGAAAAGGAATTAAAAGAAACGCACCACCATCTTCGTCACCTGACCGACTATGCGATCGCCTACTTTCAGAAATTGCTCGAGAAGTATGGCAAAGGACGTGAGCGGAAAACAGAGATCAAGAGCTTCCAGTCGGTTACGGCTGTCGAAGTGATCGCGAACAATCAGAAGCTGTACGTAAACCGTGAGGATGGTTTTGCAGGCTACGGATTGAAGCGCGACGAATACATCTGCGACTGTTCCGAGTTGGATGACGTCATCGTCATCCGTAAGGATGGCAAGGCGCTGATTTCCCGTATACAGGAAAAGGCCTTTATGGGGAAGGACATCCTATATATCGGTATTTGGAAAAAAGGAGACGACCGCATGGTGTACAATCTGATCTATTCCGATGCCAAGTCAGGAAAAGGATTTGCCAAACGGTTCAACCTTCCCGGTGTCATCCGCGACAGGGAATATGATCTGACCAAAGGAGAGAAGAATTCCAAAATTCACTATGTCTCAGGGAACCCCAACGGGGAGGCAGAGGTAGTCGAAGTGAAGTTATCGCAATCGAGCACTGCCCGGAAAAAGATATTCAAGTATGATTTCGCGGATCTTGAAATTAAAGGAAGGGCCGCGGGCGGAAATACGATTACGAAGTATCCGATCCGCAAAGTCGATTTCCTGAAAGCTGGATCATCAACACTCAGCAAACTCAATCTGTGGTACGATGCTGATGCGGGAAGGTTGAATAAGGATCAGCGGGGTAGATATCTCGGGAAGTTCGATGGCGATGACATGATCATTGCCTTCATGCGAAACGGATCCTACAAGATCACCAACTACGATCTGACAAACCGGTATGAGCCGGAACGCGTGCTGCATCTGGAGAAATTCCATCCGGAGAAGACCATCGCCGCAGTGTACGTCGATGGAGAAACCAAAAAGTATATGGTGAAGCGGTTCGCGATCGAAACCAGTACCGCTGATAAGGAATTTGTATTTATCTCTGAAGGGATCGGATCCCGCCTCGTGGCGGTTTCCACGGCAGAATCTCCGGAGGTCGAGGTTGAGGTGAGCAAAGGCAAGGACAAGCCCAGGAAGACAGAAGTACTCAACCTGGAGGATCTTGTTGATATCAAGGGCTGGAAGGCACTCGGCAACAGGTTGTCGGAATACAAAGTCACGAAGGTGAACCTGGTGCAGGATGAGGAACCTGCTTTCCAGGAAGCCGGCGAGGACGTCGATGAAGAGGTGACTGAATCACAAAATGATTCTCAGTCGCCAAAAAAAAAAATCGAGTCGAACTTCCCCGAGCAAAGGCCGGAACCTCCCGTCGGGGAGGACGGACAAGTCATCCTCTTCGGCGAGCCGGAAAAGCCAAAGCACCAGCTCCCGCAAAGGCCGGCGCCAAAGCCAAAAGTCAAAGCCGAGCAGCAAAACCTCTTCGGCCAAAACCCAAACCCGGAAAGCGGCCACGGCCAAAAAAGCGAAAGTGAAACGCAAAACGAAATAAATGAAGCTGATGCTGTTCCGGATTTGGGACAGGAAATACCAAAAGATGCAGGAAATTCCGTAAAAGACGATGGAAAATCCTTCAACGTAGGGGAGACGATAGAGTTTGATATCTAAACTGCGTTGCGGTACGGTATTTGACCTGCTTATATAGCGGCAGATCGGCCCCTGTTTCTGGTTATCCGGCTTTGGTTGTTTGCGGTTGAATGCCCGTTATCTTTGTAATATGTTAAAGAGTACCCTTCTTTTAGCGCTGGTTTGCTCAGCCTGGCATGTGTCTGCCCAGCTGGATGACGAAATGGTCGCCTGGGGAAAGGTATTGGACGCCACTACCCAAAAGGGTATCGAGGCAAATATTCATTACAGCAGTATCCCCACAGGAAGCATCTACGGGAGATTCATCGACAGCACTTTCACGTTTCCCATCTTTGGTGTGGTCAAATACCAGATAACGGCAGTGGCGGAAGGGTATAATCCCCGAACGGTTATCCTTGACCCACATGAGGTTAACGACGTAAAGACAGTCATCCGCAACATCCTGCTGACACCTGCCGGAGAAGCCATCCGGTTGAATAACCTCATATTTTCACAGGGAAAAGCCCACATTGAGCCTCAATCCTATGAAGAACTGGACGAGGTGGTGGAAATGATGAAGGATAATGAGCAGATTGTGATTCAGCTGGAGGGTCATACCGATAACCTCGGCGATGCCAGGGCGAACATGAAACTTTCCCAAAGCAGGGTCGATGCCGTAAAGAAGTACCTGGTCAGCAAAGGGGTTTCCAAAGTCAGGGTGAAAACAAAGGCGTTCGGAGGAACGCAACTTCTCACCAATGATACTACCCCCGCCGCCAGAAACGCCAACCGGCGCGTAGAGGTAAGGATACTCAAGAGCAATTGACGCCGGAGCCTGGACCGGAGACCGCTTTGATCACCGGTGATGTATTATTTCCCGACACCCCCGCCTTCCGGCTCAACACGCCCTGTCGCCATTCCCTTGTTCGCGATCATGCTCTGCTCTACCTCCCACGCGTTCCAGTAGGTCTGAAGTAGCCTGAGCTGCGCATCAAGATCCGGATACTGATCGATGACACCCAATGGCATCGCGGGAATAGCCCCTTCTTCACGTGCTTCTTTCGAGAGCCCGGCGGACCACTCAAAGTGTCCCGGATCATAAGGTACCCGCCACCGGCCTCCCCAGCGGAGGCCAAGGCCCTCGCCAATAACACCGATCTTTCTCCATAGCCGCGGATTATTCCATACAGCTACTGAGTTCACCATGGGAACAACATCGACGGCCACACCGTACTGATGTCTCGATTTTCCGCCGGGTGTTCCCGTATATTTCTTTCCCATGGCGTAGTACTCCGCCTGCTTGGAGGGTGTGCGGTAAGACTCAACGATTGACAGGCGAATGCCGGCTGCCTTGCACAGGCGTACCAATTCGAAAACCTTGTCGCGGAAGTACGGATGAAGCGCCTGGAGGTCGGCGATCATCGGAAGTGAACCGCGGTCTTTGCCGAATGAATAATTTTGCACGGTGTGCCATTTCTTCCAGGCATCGCTTACCGCGTCAATCGAAACTACGGCCTTTGGTGCGCGGATACGGGTGGTGTCAAACAAGGGAGTTTGATCCAAAAGGTTGCTTAAATATCCTTTCGGAATTTCTTGATCTGTTTGTGCTGATACCAGATGTGAAAAAAAGTATAGGTGGCTGCAAATCGCCACAACAAGAATACGCCTCATACCGCTGCTAAATCCTTCATTTAAGTTGGTAAATAAAATGGTAAACCATCATGTCAGGAGAATGTCGTGAACCACTTTTAATGTACGCAAAAATATAGAAAAGATAACAAGCGAAACGCAACAAAAAAGCGCATGTTCTTACATGCGCTTTTTAACAGTTCTTTTGAATTGAAAACTGTTTATCCGCCTTTCTCTTTTGACTCCATGTCTTTGGAGACATTGTCATACCGGGCTTTCAGTTGCTGGTCAGATTGCAATGATTTCCGGATAGCATTGAAAGTTTTCAGTCCGACATAATCTTTTGCCAGCGCCTGATAAGTGGCGTTGATGCGCTCGATGTTTATCTTTCTAAGATCATTGATCTGCGCCAGGAAAGCGATCTCCTCCTTCGTCGCATTGGCCGCCTTTAACTTGGCTTCATCTTCAGCGATCTTGAACAATTCATTGTACCGGGCTACCGGCACGGCCGTATTCGCACGTACGGTCTCGGCTACCAGCTCCCGCAGGGACGACTGCATGGCCTCTACCGAATCCATGGTGACAGCGTATTTTTTTAAATCCTCATCGGTTATTTCAGTACTGGTTTGCGCCTTACTTCCCAAAGCCATCAACATAAAAAGGCAGGGTACCAAGACTTTTGTAATCTTCATAGGTCTGTGAAATTTATGGTTAAACATTGATTTTATCTTTCCGTACTGTGGTCTTTTAAAAAAATCAGGCCACACGGCCATTCGGTTCGGGTAGCATCAGAAAAAAAGGGATACCTGGTCCGTATTTCCGTTGGGTCCGGGCTTCAATATACACCGTCCGTTAATTTTTTAAAACCTCGTCCGGAACAAATTGAGAAATCCGTAAAAAGTGGCATGGATGGTGTCAGGCATAGGCACATTTACGATATCGGAGTCTGCACAGGCACCGCTGCAGGTGTAAGCGATCCGCTGATGCGCCTTAGATTTCTTAATCTCATGATAGGCCTCTCGATATATTTATAGGAGAGCCAGGACACCATCACAAGTATGGCGAAATTTTCAACAAGCGTGATGTAACTGATATAGGGGAGGAGGATGTCCGGCAGCATTCCATTCAATGGGGCGTTCAGGATATGGTATATCCATGGAAAGAAAATATGGTATAGGTACATCCCGTAACTTATTTTTCCAATGAATAAAAGGATCTTGTTGCTGAAAACCGGTATTGCGTGCAATTCATTTTTCTGATCTTTATAAATGACAAACATGATGGCCCACGCTGCCACAAGCGAACGCAGCGTCCGCTGTGGAGAAAGAAAGATCAAATCAGGAAATGCGGCTGCCACGATGAGTGCGATGGAGCTCGCGATACCCAGCCACAGGGTGACCCTGTAGGTTTTACCCAGGAGGTGTGGACGGAATATTCTGATCCAGGAGATAAAAGCGCCTATCCCGAAAGCATCAAAACATGTATTGGTCGGGAGATATCCGAATTCCTGGTCTGTGATGAACAACTGACTTACCACACCCAGCGCCGTAAATAAAACAATGACATGAAGTAAGTATTTCCGGTTCACGAGTAAGATGAACCATGGCCAGAACAGATAGAATTGCTCTTCGATGGAGAGCGTCCACAAATGCGTTGTCAGGTCACCCCAATATTGGCGGTCATAAAAGTAAAAATTGATCGTGTAGGTGAGCGCGGGGATCAGTTCATCACCCAGTTGCGCGCCAAGCCACGCGTGACTTATGACGATGATAAAAACAACCAGAAAATAGATGGGGAAGATCCGGAGTGCGCGACGGAAGAAAAAATTCACAAAGGCGTATTTCCTGGAGACGCCGTGCGCTTCCGCTTCCAGTCTCGATGCCAGTAAGATGTTTGTGATCAAAAATCCGCTCAGAACAAAAAAAACATCGACGCCAAAAGGCCTGTTGGGAAATGTGTTGTAGAAAGAATCCACCGGGATCCAGTGATACAGCACCACGATGATGATCCCGATTCCCCGGATGCTGTCTAATTCTTTGATGTACTTCATGAACCGTAACGGATGATCTGAGTGCACTCACCCGTACAATTCCCTGGAACGAATTTGCATGAGCGCGACGCCAGTGTTGTGTCAATGCACCCATTCCGTACCTTTCTTCATCAAATCCGACCCACCTGTAGACTGAGGGCACCAACGTTTGCCAGACAACTGTACTGTAAAATGTTATGCCACCGGCTGTAGTCCTCGCCCCACGTGAACAAGTAGTATTGGAAAAAGGAATCGCCGGCCGCGGCAATCCCTGATCTCCCGGGCTCCGGCGCAACTCTCATCCGTTCTCTCTGATCCGACAAAATTTGTTAAGGGCGCCGTGTCAGTTGCTGAATTGATTTACCCGCGGTGCTCCCGCCATGATTTCCTCGCTGGCGAAATCGGAGAATTTCTCAAAATTCTTCAGGAAGGCTGCAGCCAGGGTGTTGGCTTCCTGGTCGTATGCTTCCGCATCTGCCCAGGTATTTCTGGGGTTCAGCATTTCATCCGGTACGCCGGGGCACGTCAACGGCATGGCCAGACCAAAGACCTCGTGTGTCTGATAAGATACATTGTCAAGTCTGCTTTCAAGGGCTGCCGTGATCAGGGCCCTTGTATAAGCCAGGTTCATTCGCTGGCCGACACCGTAAGGTCCTCCCGTCCATCCTGTGTTCACAAGCCATACGTTTACGTTTGCCTCCTGGATTTTCTGGCTGAGCATTTCAGCATACCGTGTGGGGTGCAGCGGCATGAAGGGTGCGCCGAAGCAAGCCGAGAAGGTCATGGAAGGCTCTGTGATTCCGGCTTCCGTACCGGCGACCTTCGCAGTGTATCCGCTGATAAAATGAAACGCTGCCTGTCCGGGCGTAAGCCGGGCGATGGGGGGGAGGACTCCATAGGCGTCGCAGGTAAGGAAGAAGATATTCCTCGGATTTTGGCCAAGGGAGGGAATGGTGGCGTTGTCGATGTGATGTATCGGATAGCTCACGCGCGTGTTCTCCGTCCGCGACCGGTTTGAAAAATCTACTTCTTCGGAGTTCTTATGAAAGGCGATGTTTTCGAGCAATGCTCCCGTCTTGATGGCCCGGAAGATCTCCGGCTCCCTGTCAGGGGAGAGGTCGATGGTTTTGGCGTAACATCCGCCTTCGAAATTGAAGATGACGTTGTCGGGTGTCCATCCGTGCTCGTCATCGCCGATGAGTTTCCGTTTGGGATCGGCCGACAAAGTAGTCTTGCCCGTTCCGGATAAACCGAAGAAGATGGCCGTGTCGCCTTTCGGGCCCGCATTTGCGGAGCAATGCATGGGCAAAACGTTGTGCTTGTGCGGTAGAATAAAATTAAGGGCGGAAAAAACGCTTTTTTTGATTTCACCCGTGTAAGCGCTTCCACCAATCAAAATAATCCTGCGTTTGAAATCGATGATGGTAAAATTGTGCTGCCGCGTGCCGTCGATTTCCGGATCAGCACTGAATCCCGGCGCATTGAGCAGGAGCCATTCGGGATTGAAGAATTCTAATTCCCTTTCTTCCGGACGCAGGAATAGATTGTAGGCGAACAGGTTAGACCACGGGTATTCGTTGACCACCCGAATGTTCATGCGATAACGCCAGTCGGCGCATGCGTAACAGTCGCGCACGAAAAATTCCTTGCCCTCGAAATAGCGGATCATCTTGATGTACAATTGATCAAATTTATCCGCATCGAAGGACGCGTTTACATTTCCCCACCAAACCGCTGATTCCGTGATGTGATCCCTTACAATGAATTTATCTTTTGGAGAACGTCCGGTGAATTCGCCCGTGTCTACGGCAATGGCGCCTGTGCTGGTTTTCTTTGCCTGATCCCTGCGCAGAGAGATATCGATGAGTTCCTGGGGAGACAGGTTCCAATGCGCTTTCCCATCCATGATTCCGAGGTCCCTCAGGGATGTGTTTTGCGGTTTTCGTCCTAGCTCTAACATACGTTTGTTTGCTTATTGATGCTTCAAAGATAAAGGCAATTGCGTACTATTTCAAACGTTTGCATAAAATATTTGTGTCGCTGGAGCCGTGTATTGCCTTATTTGCGAAAGTGGATTTAAGGCTCTATTTTCGAAAAATTTAGAAGGATATTTTGAACGTTTTCACCTCACCTAAACATCGTTTTATTTAATGGGTTCTGACCGAAGTTTCTTTGGGCATCCAAAGGGTTTATCCACTTTATTTTTTACTGAAATGTGGGAGCGTTTCAGCTATTACGGCATGCGGGCGCTCCTCCTGTTATTCATGGTTGCCGCCGTGGAAGAGGGCGGCATGGGCCTCGATACCCAAACCGGGGGTGCCATCTATGGACTCTATACCATGTTCGTGTATCTGCTGGCACTTCCCGGGGGATGGCTGGCGGACAAATTCTTCGGTCTGCGCAGATCGGTCTTTTACGGTGGCTGCATCATTGCCCTCGGACATTTCTGCATGGCCATACCGTTGACGGAGACTTTTTTTATTGGTCTTCTGCTCATCGTGCTCGGCACCGGCCTGCTCAAGCCAAACATCAGCACACTGGTAGGTGAATTGTATCCGGCAGATGAACAGGCGCGACGCGACTCAGGGTTTACGCTTTTTTATGCGGGCATCAATTCCGGCGCTGCGCTGGCGCCGCTCATCACAGGGTATCTTGGCGAGAAAATAAACTGGCACTACGGCTTTGGGGTCGCGGGTCTGGGGATGGTACTCGGACTCGTGCAATACAAACTGACGGAGAAGAATCTGGGTACGGCGGGTATCGGCCACATCAGAAGCGCAGACGCGCAGGGGCAGGAGCGAACCGAGAAAAATATCCGCGCCGGACTGTGGGTCTTTGGTATTTTGTTACTCATGCTCCTGATCGCCCTGTTCACAGGTATTGTCTCGATTGACCCGATATTCGTTGCCAGGATTCTGGGCTATGTGATTCCAATCAGCGCCATCGCATACTTTATGTATGTGCTGCTTTTTCAGGATCTGACGAAAGAGGAGCGGAGGAAGGTTATTGCCATTGCAATTTTCTTTATCACCACCGGATTATTTTATGCTGGCTATGAACAGCAGGGCTCTTCCCTGAACCTCTTCGCGGAAAGATATACCGATATGTTCATCGGAGATTTTGAGATGCCGGCAAGCTGGATGCAAAGCATTCCACCGGTGGCAGTCATCGTGTTCTCATTTATGTTTGCATGGCTGTGGGTATGGCTCGCGAAAAGAAACATGAACCCTTCCACCCCGGCGAAACTTTCCTTCGGATTACTTTTCATGGGACTTGGGTATGCGGTCATGATGGGTGCTTCGCTCATTGTAATAGGAGGGGACAAGCCGTTGCCCACCTGGCTTGCGCTCACTTACCTGCTGCATACCTTCGGGGAGATCTGCTTATACCCCATCGGTTTAAGCGCGGTGACCAAACTTTCTCCGAAAAAACTGGTCGGACAGATGATGGGGGTTTTCTTTATCGCACTGGCGTACGGAAATCTCATTGCCGGCCTTTTTGCCGGTGAATTTGACGAGCATGCCATCGCGTCGGATCCGTCATTGTTGCTGGATCTTTTCGGGGTGGTGATGAAAGTTATGCTTATCTCTGGTATTATTGTGCTGATTTTTAGCAAGCCTATCCGGAAACTGATGGGTGATATACGATAACCTAAACTCAATGTGACCTATGGAAGGAAATAAAACTTTCAAACCATATATCGCGCCCGAACAGAATATTGCTGAATTTACCGTCAAGTCGGTAGCATTTGGTGTTCTCTTCGGCGTGCTGTTTGGTGCATCTACTGTCTACCTGGCCCTGAAAGCCGGGCTTACTGTTTCCGCATCCATACCCATCGCCGTCATTGCCATCACGTTGGGCCGCAAGTTTCTGAAAACCACGATCCTTGAAAACAATATCATCCAGACCACGGGTTCCGCCGGTGAGTCAATCGCCGCGGGTGTTGTCTTCACCCTCCCGGGTTTTCTTTTTCTTTCTCCCGGACCAAACGGTGAGAGTGTGGGAGCGGATTATTTCAACTATCTGACGATCCTCATCCTTGCCGCCTTTGGCGGTATGTTGGGGACGATCATGATGATTCCGCTGAGGCGTTCGCTCATTGTCAAGGAACACGGCGTGCTTCCGTATCCGGAAGGAACGGCGTGTGCTTCTGTCTTACAGGCCGGCGAAAAGGGTGGTGTCTTTGCAAAAACCGCCTTCATCGGGATGGGCATCGCGCTCGTCTATGCGATATTTCAAAAGGTACTGCACATCATCGCCGAGACCCCGACTTTCGTTACGAGCCAGGTAAACAAGTTCTGGCCTTCCGCCACGGTAAACGCCGATATCACACCCGAATATTTGGGGGTCGGATATATTATCGGTCCGAAGATCGGCGGTGTTCTCGTCGCGGGTTCTGTATTGGCATGGTGGGCGATCACTCCGCTGCTGAGCACGTTGGTCGAGCCGCAAGTGATTGCCATGCAGCTTGTAAAACTGGGTTATCATTCCGACATCAATACACCGGGAGGAACCGGCGCCTGGGATCCGGTCTCGAAAACATTTGGCAACGCTTCCCTGGCGATTTACTTTGCTTATATCCGCCAGATCGGCGCGGGCGCAGTGGCTGCAGGCGGCTTCATTACACTCATGAAAACCATCCCTACTATTGTCAGCTCGTTCCGCGAGAGCATGGGTTCTCTGAAGGGTACTGAGACGGGTGGCGTATCGCGAACGGAACGTGATCTTTCCTTTAAAGTAGTGATCGTGGGAAGCCTTGTGCTGGTGGCGCTGATCGCAATCCTCCCCAATATCCCGGGAGAAGGGTTCATTCAGAAACTTCTGATCGGGGTGCTGATCGTGATTTTCGGGTTCTTCTTTGTGACTGTGGCCAGCCGTATCGTTGGCCTTGTCGGGTCCAGTAACAGCCCGATCTCCGGTATGACCATCGCCACGCTCATGGGCACGTGTCTCATCTTTACGGCGATCGGCTGGACGGGTGAATTCTACGAGCCCCTGGCACTTGTCGTGGGGGGCATGATCTGTATCGCTGCGGCCAACGCAGGGGCTACTTCTCAGGACCTGAAAACAGGTTACATCGTGGGCGCCACGCCCCGGTATCAGCAGCTTGCCCTTTTCATAGGCGCAATTGTTTCGTCCCTGGCCATTGGCATCGTGGTGATCACCCTCGATAAACCTACGCCGGATATGGTGGCTCAGGGAATCGAGCACGCCATCGGAAGTACGAAATATGCCGCACCACAGGCAACGCTGATGGCTACACTTGCCAAAGGCATCCTGTCCTTCAACCTCGACTGGCAGTTCGTCATTGCCGGCGTGTTCATCGCGGTGATGATCGAGTTGTGCGGTATCAAAGCGCTGGCTTTCGCCATCGGTCTGTATCTGCCGCTATCCACTACGTTGCCTATCGCCATTGGCGGCGGGATCAAAGGTTATGTCGACTGGCGCGCGGCCCGGAAGAATGAACTGAGAGAAGACGATGAACTCGGAAGGGGAAGCCTCCTTGCCACCGGTCTGATCGCGGGTGGCGCCCTTGCGGGCGTGATCGTGGCCTTGCTTTCCGTCAACGACGGCATCTATAAATCGTTGCAGACGATCAACGCAGAGCACGGCCTGACGAACCTGTTGGGACACGGTGGCTATCATATCCTCGGTGTGCTCTTCTTCGCCGCGATGGCTGCATACCTGTACCATACCGCAACCCGGAAGGATGAGGCAGGGTAGACGATATCCGGTGCTTTGATAAGTCGGAAGAAATGTGAATTTTAATTGTAAACATTGAAGATGAAACTGAAATCAGCCCCGAGACTGAATCATCACTGGATGAACACCAGTGATCTGCTTTACGTTTTGTTATTCTTAGTGATCATAGGTTGTAGCGCAAACAAAGAAATGAAAGATCCAGGAAAATGGTCAGAAGCCCAGGCGGCGGAATGGTTCAACAGGAAGGAATGGCTTCCGCAAACCGGTTTTCAGCCGGATGCATCAATTGATAAACAGGACTTTGCCATTCGCTACCACCGAAATCCGGAGCGCTGGGAAAAGGCTTTTGCGTTTCTGACAAATCCGAACCTGCCCTCGCTTGCGGCAGGCACGCATGAAATCGATGGCAAGGATGTCTATGCGATGATTCAGGAGTACAATTCCAAAAATCCGGAAGATGCCCTGTATGAATCGCACAAAGTTTATACGGATCTTCAGTTCCTTATTTCGGGTGAGGAGCGCATCGGCCTGACCGATCTGTCGACAACTACTGTAAAGACTCCTTACGATGAAACGAAGGATATTGCCTTTTACGCTTCTGAAGAAGGGAGAGAACTTTCGGCAAAGCCCGGAACATTTTTCCTTTTCTTTCCGGATGATGCACACCGCCCCGGGATGAAGGTCAATGAGAATGCTCCGGTCAAAAAGTTGGTGATCAAGATCAAAAACTGATCGGGTAAACCGGGGAGGAAGGTGGGTTGCGGCGCCGGATTCTTCCCTCGGCTTCAGTGCCTGCACGCTCAGTTTTTATCCGCAGAAATAAGATATGGGCCACAGGTATCAATTATGCGTTGATTTATCCACGCGCGCTCCGGCGGATTTTAAAAAACCTTAAATTCCCCTGAAAATTCGATCGCAATGACGGGATTTATGAACGCAGAAGCCCACTTTCAACTTTTAATTCACCACGCACGATGACTGTCGGTCTCTTCATCCCCTGTTACGTAAATCAGTTTTATCCCAAGGCTGGCATCGCCACAGTGCAATTGCTGGAGAAATTGGGTGTAGATGTTGTCTATCCTTCCGGCCAGACCTGTTGCGGACAGCCGATGGCGAACTCCGGCTTTCAACACCTTACTGACGGGTGCGATGACCTCTTTGTAAAAAATTTTTCCGGGAGCTACGACTATATTGTTGCCCCTTCGGCAAGCTGCGTGCTGCACGTGAAGGAGCACCTCCATTCGCGTACCCACCCGCAGCAGGCGGAAAACATCCGCGGGAAGATATATGAGCTTGTTGAATTCCTCACCGATGTGCTCAAGGTCCAGCGACTGAATGCCCGATTCCCGCACCGCGTCGGCATCCATCATAGCTGCCACGGATTGCGGGGACTTCACCTCTCCCAGATGAGCGAGCTCAATGCGCCGGCATTTTCAAAACCGCTGCAATTACTCAACATGGTGGATGGTCTGGAACTGGTCACACTAGACCGTGCCGACGAATGTTGCGGCTTTGGTGGCACCTTCTGCGTTTCCGAGGAAGCGGTATCCGTCAAGATGGGCAAGGACCGCGTCGCCGATCACCAGCGAAACGGCGCCGAATACATCACGTCATCAGACCTTTCCTGCCTCATGCACCTCGAAGGACTGGTGAACCGGAGCAAAAGCCCGATGAAGGTGGTGCATATTGCGGAGATATTGAATAGTGAGGGCGTGAATCGTGAATCGTGAATGGGGCGTGCCACGAAAGAGGTGAGAGCGTGAATCGTGAATGAGGACGTGCATCGAAGAGGTGAGTGGTGAGTGGGGAGTAGTGAGTAAGGGCGTGCCATGAAAGAGGTGAGTGCGTGAATCGTGAGGCGTGAATCGAAGAGGTGAGTAAGGGCGTGCCACGAACGAGGTGCGTGAATCGTGAGGCGTGAATCGAAGAGGTGAGTAGTGAGTGGTGAGTGGTGAGTGAGGGCGTGCCGATTTAATTGAGTCGTGCAAATTGAAAGGGCGTGTCGTTTTACCCAGTGTAGACAACTCATGTTTTACCTATAAACCCTCTCTGTATGTTTCTACAACTTGCTCACACCCGGCTGGACGTTTATAAAGCGTCCCAACAACTTGCTCTTGAATGCTATAAACTTACCAGGCAATTTCCAAGTGATGAGAAGTTTGCCATGGTTCAACAGTTGAGGCGCGCGGCACTGTCTGTACATTTGAATTTAGCAGAAGGCTGCTCCCGAAAGTCCGAGAAGGAACGGGTCCGATACTTTGAGATTTCCCGGGGATCAGTAATTGAAATTGATGCCTGCTTAGATCTGGTGGTCGAGCTAAAATATGCTACCTTGGAAGACTTACAGTCAGGCGATTGTGCAAATGTTTAAAATGTTAAGCGGAATGATTAAATAAAGGTTGACTGGTAATCGATCATCAGTCTATATGCATCATTTATTTTTGCAATATATAGTTATGAATATGCCGGAAAGCGATAAAGCAGCACGTACCCACTCACCACTCACCACTGACCACTCACGCCAATGAAGCAGCAAGTGAAACAAGACCATTCTCCTGAAGCCTTCTTCCGCGGCAAATCCCACCCCGAGCTTGCGGATGAATTCAACGCGGACGAAGCGCGCGTAAACTGGCACGATGGCGCGCTGTGGTGGATCCGCCAGAAGCGCGACAAGATCTCAAAGCAGATTCCGGAATGGGAAGAATTGCGCGAAGCGGCTTCTCAGATCAAAAGCCACCTGCTTTCAAACCTGCATGATTATCTCGTACAGTTTGAAACAAACCTCGGGAAGAATGGTATCAAAGTACATTGGGCCGCCAATGCGCAGGAGCACAATGAGATCGTCTATTCCATTCTGAAGGCGAAAGGCATCACGCAGATGGTGAAAAGCAAATCGATGCTGACAGAAGAGTGTCATCTGAATGAGTTCCTTGAAGAACGCGGCATCGGGGTAGTGAACTCCGACCTGGGAGAATATATTCAGCAAATAGATCATGAGCCTCCGAGCCATGTTGTGCTTCCCTGCATCCACAAGCGCAAAGAGGAGATCGGTGAATTGTTTCATGAACACCTCGGAACGGAGAAAGGATTGTCGGATCCGACGCTGCTGACGCGCGCCGCCCGCAAACATCTCCGTGAAGTATTCCTTACGCGCCGCGGTGCACTCACCGGCGTTAATTTCGCCGTAGCGGAGACCGGAGAATTTGTGGTGTGCACAAATGAAGGTAATGCTGACATGGGAGCACACCTCTCCGAGGTCCACATCGCTTCCATGGGACTGGAAAAGCTTATCCCCAAAAAGGAACACCTGAGCGTATTCCTGCGCGTGCTCGCGCGCAGCGCCATCGGCACACCCATTACGATCTATTCAAGCCATTACCGCAAGCCACGCCCCGGACAGGAGATGCATGTCATTCTCGTGGATGCCGGAAGGAGCCGCCAGCTGGGCCGCCCTGATTTTCGGGATTCGCTGAAGTGTATCAAGTGCGGTAGCTGTATGAATACCTGTCCGGTGTACCGCAAAGGCGGAGGACTGAGTTATCACAACACCATCACGGGACCCATCGGCGCAATTCTGGCGCCAAACCTGGATATGAAGCGGCATGCTGATCTTCCGTTTGCGTCCACCCTCTGCGGTTCGTGCTCTAATGTGTGCCCCGTCAAGATCAACATCCACGATCAGCTCTACAAATGGAGGCAGGTGATTGTAAAAGAAGGATATGCTCCCCAGGCCAAAACGGTCGCGATGAAAACGATGGCGCAAACTTTCTCCTCTCCGACACTCTTCAGGGCCGCAGGAAAAATGGGAAGGTGGGTTCTGAAATATGCGCCTTTTGCCATCAACAATAGTATGAATCCATGGTTCAAACACCGCGATATGCCGAAACCTCCCGCGCAGTCGTTTGATGAATGGTACGCAAAAAATAAAGGGAATAAAAAACAGCATTGAACTAAAGCTTTCAGAACGAACATGACGAGCCGGGAAAAAATACTTGCCGACGTATTGAAAAATCAACCTCCCGCCATACCGTTACCCGATATCCGGTTCAAAGGATCCGGTCAGGATAATGTGCAGGCTTATATCGATACCTTTATCGGGATCGGTGGGAACGCGTTTACCGTTGATAATATGGAGGCCATCAAAGTGCTTATCCGCGATCAGTTTGATACCGGTAAACGCATGGTCACAACGCTGCCGGCCCTTGCGGATATGATTGAAATGTATTCTCCGGACGCTGATCCGCATTCCTTTGAAAACGTGGAACTTGCTGTGATCAAGGCCCACCTCGCGGTGGCGGAGAACGGCGCTGTCTGGCTCACAGAAAACATCATGGGGCAAAGGATCATCCCCTTTATCTGCCAGCACCTCGCCGTGTTGATTGACGCCTCCTCGATCGTCCCTACCATGCATGAAGCCTATGCAAAGATCGGACAGGGAGACTATGGATTTGGGGTGTTCATCGGAGGTCCCTCAAAAACGGCCGATATCGAGCAAGCCCTCGTGATGGGCGCACACGGCCCCATCTCCATGACGGTATTCATCGTAAAAGAATAGAAGTTAAAATATCTGAGACAATATCCGGTTTTATTCATGACTTCAAACAAGCTTCAAATCCGCGGCAACCTGAAAGAAATCTATCGTGATGTCTATACCGACGAGGTGCTCACAGCGCTGTCCGCGTTATCCAGCTTCAACGCAACGGTAAAGGAGGTCATGGATGCCAGGATCAAAAGAAGGTCGGAACGCCAAAGAAACCGGGAACGCATCAAATTTCCCGATCCCCAGGGTGTGATTCCCCGGACGAGCATCAGGGTGCAGGATGCCCGCGATGGAAGATTTGAAGGTTCTGTCATCCCGCGCGACCTGCAACGCCAATGGATACAAGGCACCGGCCCTGCGGCCAAGCCGAATGCACCGGTGGAAAGCAGTATCCGCAATGTAGCCTATGCGCTATTGTCGGGAGCCGACGGATGGATGTTCGATGGAGAAGATGCCCTCGGTCAGATCGCGACGATGTCACTCGATAACCAGCGCAATCTGAAACTGGCCATACACCTGGATCCGCTGTTTTTAAAAGTAGCCGAACAGGTTTCGGTTGAAATGAACCGGTGGTCTATGGGTTTCTTTGGCCGTAAGATCATTGACGACTGGAAGGAACAGCTCAGATTCACTACCAGGATCTTCCGCGCGCGGGGGCTTCACCTCGACGACCGCCACATATGCGATGCACAAGGCGTGGCGATGGCGGCATCCATCGTCGACCTGACGCTGTATGTGGTGAATAACTACAGGGCGCTTCAGGCGCAGGGATCTTCCGTGGTATTATATCTTCCCAAGATTCAAACGGCTGAAGAAGCCGCGGTTTGGAATGAAATGCTGAATGCGCTTGAGCAACACCTTGGTCTTGGTCCGGGTACGATCAAGGTGTACATGCTGGTGGAACAACTGGAAGCAACGCATCAGCTGATGGAGATCCGCGCTGCACTGGGAAAACATTTTGTAGGATACAATACCGGCCGATGGGACTACATCAATAGTGTTTCGGATGCCATGGCCTGGGACAAAACGTTTGTCAATCCGGATATCGAGGCCGTTGTGATGACATACGGATACATGCGTCATTATGAAAACCGCGTCCGTTGTGCGGTGAATACGCCCGATATCCATGGAAACTATGCCTTGTGGCAGGGTGGGATGGAGCCGAATATCCCGGTAGGGTCTGAAGAGGGCGTTTCTGCCAGTATGAAAAAAGCCGTTGCCGGTGCAGAACGGGAGGAGCGCGAAGGCGCCAGCGGAAAATGGGTCGCTCACTGGAAGATGGTACACATCGTTCGCCCGGTCTGGGAAAAAGCAGGAAGGGCCAATCAGCTCGGGCGAAAATTTCCCGCACTCTCCTATGATCAGCGGTCTGCTGAAGACCTTATTCTCATTGAGCCCGCCCCGACCACCATCCGTGGAGCCCGCAACCTCCTGAGCGTTGCGCTCCAATATGGCAACGCCTTCGGACAGGGGATGCAGGCAGCTGCACTGAAACCTGCTGATTTCTTTGGCAATGACGACATCCTCTACCTCATGGAAGATATGGCTACCGGCGAGATCCGTTTAAGTATCCTCTGGGAATGGACACACAAAGGCGCGAAGATTACACAGGATGATCCGGATACGGGCGTAAAATCCGGTGATATCTTTTCGGGATCGCTGTTCAGGAAATTGCTCGAAGAGGAATATGCAAAGTTGCTGAACGCAAACAACAAGGATGTATACGATCTTTCAAAGACCACGACCCTTCCGATTGCAAGAGAGATCGTCGCCGTTTACGTTCTCAGCGATACCAAACTGCCCTGGTACATCGACCTCTTGAATATCAATCTGAATAACACCGATCTGGAGGTCGCGAGGAAGCGCATCAGATTGTATGTAGACACATTTAAAGAAAAAGGACTCCGTATTACCGGGAATCTTGATTTCGTCACGGCGTAAGGTGAGCGATTGGTGCTGCGGAAAACGATGATCGGCCCCACAATTTACTACGTGACTGTGGTGGGTTTGCCCGGTCTGCTGGCCATTCAGATCCGCTCTGAAAATCCTGCCTATTCGTAGCTGGTTCAAAGTACCGATATCCCCATAAAGAATGAAAATTGTTGTACTCGATGGTTATGCCCTCAACCCCGGCGACTTAAGCTGGAATGCGATTCAGAATTTTGGTGAGCTGGTGGTGCATGACAGAACGTCGCCTGAAGAAATTCTCGTGCGGGCGGCTGACGCGGATGTCTTGATGACCAACAAGACACCGATCCGTGAAGATATCATCCACCGGCTTCCGCGCTTAAAATTCATCGGCGTCCTCGCAACGGGGTACAATATCATCGACACCGAAGCTGCCAACAGGAGAGGGATCATCGTCAGCAATATTCCGGATTACGGTAGCTATTCCGTTGCCCAGCTGACGATGGCTTTATTGCTCGAACTGTGCCATCATGTCCAGCGACACAGCGACACGGTGCGGGAAGGAAAATGGGCAGCCTCGAAAGACTGGTGTTACTGGGACTACCCGCTGGTGGAACTTGCCGGCAAGACCATGGGCATCATAGGCTTCGGTAATATCGGACAGAAGGTTGGAGATATGGCCACCGCCTTCGGCATGAATATTATCGGATCGGCAAGAACCCAAAGCCCACAAGCACACCGGAAGAATTTCCGGTGGAGCGGGATTCCCGAATTGCTGGAACAATCCGATGTTGTCAGTATCCATTGCCCCCTGACGCCGGAAACGAAAGGACTGATCAATGCTACCAGCCTGCGGCGGATGAAAAAGAGCGCCCTCCTGATCAATACTTCACGCGGCCCGATAATCGTCGACGAAGATCTCGCCGGTGCGCTGAACAATGATGTGATCGCCGGCGCGGGAATCGATGTGCTTTCTGCTGAACCTCCGCCACCACACAATCCGCTGTTCAGTGCGAAGCATTGCATCATCACGCCGCACATCGCGTGGGCTACAAAAGAAGCCCGGTCCAGACTGATGAACATGGCTGCCAGGAACCTGCAGGCTTTTACCGAAGGAAGTCCTGTCAATGTTGTCCGCTGATCGCTTTATCCCCTGAATGGGTCAGTGGTATTTTTTTAGGAATCTCTCGCACACTATTGTAAATTCCGCAACAGGATTTTAATCCCTTGCGACTGTTGGTAGCGTAGGTCAATAACATAACAAATGAAAGATCACATTGCATTCTTACTGGCATTGTTTATTCCTTGCACCGTGCTTCTTGCGCAGCAGGGAGAGAATACCTACAAAACCTATTGTGCCGGATGCCATGGCAGCCAGTTGCAGGGAAATACGGCCAGTAAACTTGTCAAGACCGATTGGCAGTACGGAAGAGGGAAGGGGGCCATTGTGCGAAATATTCGTTTCGGAATTCCTTCAACAGAGATGGTGGCCTGGGGCGCTGTGCTGAACGATGAACAGATCAATGCCGTGGCCGATTATATCGTTGCAGCGCAGGAGGTTCCCCCGAATGCCTTGCGTCCTGTCCCTGAGCGCCTGACAACGAAAGATTATATCCTGAAAGTTGAAAAACTGGTGTCTGAAGGTTTGAGCACACCGTGGGGCATTGAATTCACCGACAACCGCAGGGCCCTGATCACTGAAAGGACCGGAGGCATCCGGTGGATGGTGGATGGAAAACTGGATCCTCAGCCAGTGAAGGGCGTGCCAATGACCTATTCTCAACATACTACCGGCGGGCTGATGGACATTGCACTCGACCCCGATTTTGCAAAGAATGGTTGGGTGTACATCGCCTTCAGTCATACGATTGACAACCCTTCCGACAAAGAGGCAAGGGGAATGACGAAGGTAGTCCGTGGCAAGATACGGGATCACCAATGGGTGCAGGAGCAAACATTGTTTGAAGCGCCGGACTCCTTAAAGATACCGGGCGGCAACCGGTGGGGCTGTCGTTTTCTATTTGACAGGCAAGGCTATCTGTACTTCACCATCGGCGATATGGCCAGGGGAATAGATTCCCAGGATCCGGGAAAACCCAGTGGAAAAGTATACCGCATCTATCCCGATGGTTCCATACCAGGAGACAACCCTTATCGCGGAAAGAAAGGAATGTTGCCCGCTATCTTTACCATCGGAAACAGGAACGTCCAGGGCCTGGCACTGCATCCTGTTACGGGTGAGATATGGGCTACTGAACACGGACCCATGGGCGGGGATGAGTTGAATATTCTCAGGAAGGGCGCGAATTATGGTTGGCCGCTCGTGACCTACGGGGTGGACTACAGTGGTGAAATTGTTTCAGACAAAACAGAAATGCCCGGCATGGAAAGACCGCTGCTCCACTGGACACCTTCTATCGGCGTTTGTTCTGCTGAATTTGTCTCAAGCCCGCTTTTTCCGAAATGGAAAAACAATCTCATCGTCGGCGCCCTTGCCTTCGAAGAGATCCGGAGACTCGTGATTGACGATAGCGACGTGATCTCTCAGGAGATGATCCTGAAAGGAGTGGGCCGCGTCAGGGATGTAAAAGCCGGACCCGATGGGGCGCTCTATGTGCTTCTCAACAACCCGGACATGGTTCTGCGCATCACTCCCGAAAAGATACTTTAACGCGCGATTGAAACCAGGATTTCGGATCTTTCGCGCCGTGTCGTTAAAGCCCTGTCCGAAGACACTAAACCAAAAGCTATTTTCCCGGATAAGCATAGAACTCATTGGGTGTTTTTTCCTGCAGCACGTAACCAAGTTCTCTGAGAAAATCACCCGCCTCGTTTCGCTTAATGTTCAAAAGATCCATTCTCGGAATATTCTGTTCAAAGAATATATGACGGATTCTCTTCTCACTCAGCAGTTCTTTCGCTCCATACAGAACCCAGGTGTCTGCCCCTTCCACATCAATCTTTAATACATCGATCTTTTGAATATTGTTTTTCCTGGCGTAATTGTCGAGTGTGTCGACTTTCACTTCCACTGATCCTGAATCATTATTGATGGTGAAGCCGCCCCAGCCCGTTTGCTTGTTTTCTGTGGCGAGATTGAACTTCAATATTCCGGGCTCTTTTCCCAACGCAAGTGGTATTACCGTAATGCTGTCGTCCAGTTTGTTCTTCCTGACATTGTTCCTCAGCGGCTCAATGTTCACGGGGGAGGCTTCGAAAGCAATGACGCTATTGCCCGGCCTTTTGGAAGCCCACAGACAAGAGAAGTACCCGTAATTGGCACCGACATCCACCATCAATCCTCCCTGCCGTGCGAGTCTCACCATCATTTTGGAAAGGTCTAATTCATAGAAACCGTTGTATATGATGGACCGGTGTCCAACATCTGTTTTTGATAGGTCCAATCGGATGTCTTTACTGAATTCCAGCGGAATGTTGGTTCCATTTGCTTCAGGGAGGATCCTTTGAACCCTCCAGCTGATCTTTTCTCTTAATGAGAGGGGATAAATCATTTTTGTTAGCATGATCGTCTTTTTTAGAATATGATTTTCGTGTAAGGCCGTCAGGAGATAATGCATTACAGCGCATCATGTTTAGCGCGCCGGGCGTGACTGCAACGATCAGGAAGGTAGCGTTGATTTAAAGAAATGTAAGAAAACCTTTCCGGCATTTGACAGGATCGCCGCTAAATGTTTGATTTTTTCTTCACCGGCCGTAGAGGCAATACGTGTCCTGGCTGAAGATCGATCTAACAATGGCCGGTTCAGAGAAAGTTGGCTGCCCGATCAAACAGAAGGGCATGGAAATTTGTTATTGCTGACACAATCGTTCTTGTTCGAGGCCTTTTGTTAAGACGAAATATGAAGAAGCAAAAAATTTTATGGATCGGTGGAGCAGTGCTGGGTGTTGCGACACTGTTAAGCATGAAGTCATGCAGGACAATTCCTGAAGGAGCGGTTGCCGTCAAGCCTTTCGATATCAACCGGTACATGGGCAGGTGGTATGAAGTAGCCCGCCTGGATTTCAAGTATGAGCGCAACCTGAACAATACCACCGCCACGTATTCGCTAAATGATGACGGTACAGTCAAAGTGATCAACCGCGGATACAATGTAAAGACAAAAGAGCGCAAAGAGGCGACGGGCAAAGCGAAGTTTGCAGGCGATCCGGGTGAAGCCAAACTCAAGGTTTCATTCTTCGGGCCTTTTTATTCCGGATATAATGTCATCGCCCTCGATCCGGGATACAAGTATGCGCTGGTGGCGGGGGAGAGTCTTAAATATCTCTGGCTCCTGTCAAGGGAGACCACCATGCCTGAGGCAATAAAAGAATCCTACCTGCAAAAGGCGCGGGAAGTGGGATATGACACTGCTGCGCTCCTCTGGGTCGAACATACGGATCGTTGAGGCGCACGCATCATCAGGACAAAACTTCTCGAGTATTCCGCCTGAGAAGGTCTATTGCTTTTACGACGGGGCATCCCGGCCCAATAAGGCGCTTGTTGCCCGACCTACACTCCGGTTTGTTTCACCGTATAGCCGGCGGGAGTCGCTGTTTCATATTTGAACACCTGGCATCATAAAAAAAGGCTTCACCTTTCGGTAAAGCCTTTCTTTTATAAGCGTTTTAACTTTCTTACATCATTCCGCCCATGCCGCCGCCGTGGGGCATAGCAGGTGCTTCTTTCTCTTCCGCTACATCGGAAACAACAGCTTCTGTTGTCAGCAACATACCTGCGATAGAGGCTGCGTTCTCGAGCGCCAGACGGCTTACTTTCGTCGGGTCGATGATACCCGCTTCGAAGAAGTTAACAAATGTGTTGTCATTTGCATTGTATCCGTAGTCCTTCTTGCCATCGCGAACTTTGTTCACGATCACAGAACCTTCCTGACCAGCGTTCTCAGCGATCGTTCTCAGGGGAGATTCAAGCGCAAGGCGGATGATGTTCACGCCGGTAGCCTGATCTTCGTTGATTGTTCCAAGCGCGACAGGATCTTTCAATGCGTCGATCGCACGGATGTAAGCAACGCCACCACCAGGAACAATTCCTTCCTGAACAGCAGCGCGCGTTGCATGCAACGCATCGTCTACACGGTCTTTCTTCTCTTTCATTTCAACTTCAGTAGCAGCACCTACGTACAGGATCGCCACACCGCCGGAAAGTTTTGCAAGACGTTCCTGGAGTTTTTCTTTATCGTAATCCGAAGTGGTTGTTTCGATCTGAGCTTTGATCTGAGCCACGCGGCCCTGGATGTCAGCTTTGTTACCGGCGCCATTAACGATCGTCGTGTTGTCTTTGTCGATGCTGATCTTTTCAGCGCGGCCAAGCATATCCAAAGAGGCATTCTCCAGTTTGAAGCCCTGCTCTTCAGAGATCACTTTACCACCGGTCAGGATGGCGATATCCTCCAGCATTGCTTTTCTGCGATCGCCAAAGCCGGGAGCTTTCACGGCAGCAACACGCAGTGCGCCACGGATCTTGTTTACTACAAGCGTAGCAAGCGCTTCGCCTTCAACTTCTTCAGCAATGATCAACAGCGGTTTGCCAGTCTGCGCAGTCTGCTCGAGGACCGGAAGCAGTTCTTTCATGCTGCTGATCTTCTTGTCGTAGATCAGTACGAAAGGAGAATCCAGATCCGCTTCCATTTTCTCCGTGTTCGTCACGAAGTAAGGGGAGAGGTATCCGCGGTCGAACTGCATACCTTCTACAGTCTTCACTTCGGTTTCAGTTCCTTTGGCTTCCTCAACCGTGATCACACCGTCTTTACCAACTTTATCCATTGCATCGGCGATCATCTTGCCGATAGTCTGGTCGCTGTTGGAAGAGATCGTAGCAACCTGGGCGATTTCTGCCGAATCTTTCAATTTGCGGGATTGCTTTCTGAGGTGGTCAACAACGGCCTCTACAGCCTTGTCGATACCGCGCTTCAGGTCCATCGGGTTAGCACCTGCAGCTACGTTCTTAATGCCGTGTGAATAGATCGATTGCGCCAACACAGTCGCAGTAGTCGTTCCGTCACCTGCAGCATCAGCGGTTTTGGAAGCAACTTCCTTCACCAGCTGAGCACCCATATTTTCAATAGCATCCTTTAATTCAATCTCCTTTGCTACGGAGACGCCGTCTTTTGTAACAGTAGGCGCGCCGAATTTTTTGTCGAGGATGACGTTGCGTCCTTTAGGACCCAGTGTAACTTTTACTGCGTTCGCCAGCTTGTCAACACCCTTTTTTATTCTGTCTCTCGCGGAGGTATCAAACGTGATTTCTTTAGCCATAATTTGTCAAGATTTTAGGTTAGTGATTAGATAATTCCGAAGATGTCAGAGTTTCGCATGATCAGGTACTCTTTTCCATCGATCGTGATTTCAGTACCTGCGTATTTGCCATACAGCACATTGTCGCCGACTTTTACAGTTACCGGCTTGTCTTTTAATCCCTCACCAACGGCAATGATAGTGCCTTTCTGGGGCTTCTCCTTCGCGGTGTCAGGGATGATAATACCTGACGCTGTTTTGGTTTCAGCTTCAGCGGGTTCTACAAGCACCCTATCCTCATTTGGTTTGAAATTGATTTTTGCCATATACTATTGATTGTTTTAGGTTGTACATATGGGTTCGCCTGCGCCACCTATCAGCAATTATGCCAAGGCGAAAAGTGACGCGAATAACGGACATTTTTTCTAACTATGACAGTTTTCTCCCACTTATTGGGCCCAAGCGGCACATTTTTAGATGCTGTTATGGCAGGCTGTCAGTTCCCTGTCAACCAAACTGTCGTTTCATTCACTCGCCGGACCTTTCGTGAAGCGGGGGTTGACAGGAAGACGAAATACTGGTAAATTTTGCTTAAGAAACTGTGTTCTATGGAAAAATTATCGAAAGACTGGCTTACCCAGGGCCTGATTGATTTTGAGTACAAGAAATACCTGCTGTTGGCCTACCTCCAGACAGCAAAAAAATCCTTTGACAAAGTTGAATTGTATCCCTTCCTCGCCGACCTCGTGTTCCATTACCGGAACCTGATGTCTGTCAAGGAAAACAAGACGTTGATCCGGGAGTCTTTCCCCAAGGAGATCTCGGCCGAAGAGATCAGAACCCTGGAACTGCGCTATCGCGAACTGGTGGAAGACGATGCCATCATGAGTGAACTGGATACCATTATCGAATTCGCCATTCCTCAAATAAAGGATTCTTTGAAGGAGGGGACGGTAATCTATGAATATGTGGAGTCGCAATGTGAAATATCTCCGGTAGGCGTAACGCCCCTGTATGCGAATGAAGGCTATTTGTTTGTGACCATGCCCCCCGAAAAAGAAACCAACGTCTACCGGTATCAGGTCAGCATTTTCGAGGACAGCAAAGAACAATTGCGCAGCCTGAATACCAAATTCGTGGAAGTGATTGACAAAAACAGGCTTTACCCTTATGAAAAAATAAAACTGGATCTCATCAGGCGGTACAAGGACCTGCCCAACCCTGCGGCATACCTGCTGCTTTCAAAGATGAAATTCCCCTTCAGCGAGACGCTCATGCCTGTAGCAAAGAGGCTTTTTGTGAAACACATCTCACAGGCGGCATAGGCAACGGAGGCGGTGAGCCAAAGGCAATAAAAAAAGCCCGTGTTTCGACGGGCTTTTTTTACTGGATTATATAAAGTCTTACCGGGCTGAATCAGCCGGAATGATCTCTGTGCCGGTAGTATCAAGGTTGATGTTCGGATTGACATTGACAGGGGCTTGTTCGCCCGCCCTTTCAAGGATGTCATCCGAAGGCCCCGATGTGTTGGGCGTGATAAATGCGGTGGACAATGACAGCACCATGATCGCAATAACAAAGCCCCAGGTAAGTTTTTCGAGCAAATCGCCCGTTTTCTTAACGCCGATGATATTGCTGGCAGCAGAACCGCCGAACTGACTGGTGAGACCACCACCTTTGGAATTCTGAGCCAGAATGACAAGCACCAGAAGGATGGCGAAAAAAATAATGAGGCCGATGATTAGGGTGTACATAACTTACTTCTTCAGATCTTCAATTTGGGATGCAAAGTAAGCCTTTTTTTGGGGATATTTCCAAATGAGTTTTTTCAAGACCTCGATTGCCCGGTCTTTTTTACCCTGTTTTAGCAGGATTTCCACCAGCGTTTCGGACACAATGTTATCGCCGAACTCCCCTGATTTGATCGGCATCAGGTCGCCGACGGACGGAACCCTGTCTCTGGGATTCGAGATGGAGGGTTGAACACGGATGAACTGATTGATGATCTCGATCTGCTGTTTTTGCCTTTCGTTTTCCGGGACGATCTCCTCTTTTGAATTCTGTATTTCTACGATCAGTTCATCCACCGGGTTGCCGTCTTTGTCGCGATGTTTTTTTTTTGCCGGTGAAGTACTATCGGTTGCCGGGTTATTGCTCAGCGCCTTCGCCATTTCAATAATGCGTTCTTTTTTAGATTTGGCCTGGCTTTCCTGCCCCTGCGCGCTCATATTCTCCGCCACGACAGGTTCCATAACCGGCTCCTTTATTACCTTCTTCGGTTTCGGAAAATCCATGAAAAGATTTTCAAAGGTGTGCTTCAGTTTTGACAACCGCTCAAGATCGTCCATCACCGCATCGGCTACATCAACAGAATCGATCGCGCTGACAACCTGTTCGTCAGCAAGCACATGCTTTGAAACGACCTGTTGAACAGGCTCTTCGGGCTGAAGGGTAATGATCTCTTTTAACAGGTTGCGGTCAGCTGCATAAACGGCAGCCATCTGAAGATCGCGCTGCTGATGCTGAAACCCATGATCCTTACTGGCCCGCGCGGCGAGCGTCTGTAGTACCTGGCTATAAGGGAATTGCGATCTTAATGAAATAATTTCTTTGGCCTCGTCCACCGAGGTGGTTGCAGAATGCTGCAGAATTTTCAGGAACATGCTTTTATCCACGGCTTTGGGGCTTAGGGTAAAAGTAACAAAAAAAGCACAAAGCAGAAAGTAAAAACCGAAGGGGCATGTAAGGTAATGGGAGCTTTGGGTACGTAAAGTTGTCAGTGGTCAGTAGTGAGTTATGAGTTCACCCGTGCGGCGCATCGTTAATCTCCTGGTTCTCAGTTGGCAAGCATTACCACCTCTTTGTAGGTCTTCTTCGCTGCAATAGGAATGCATGGTGGATGCGAATCACTTCGCCAGCAATGGAAAGACTTGGGTGGCAGTCGCCCACTCACCACTGAGCACTCACAACTCACTTTACCAGTTCGCTACCGAAGCATTGAAAATATCATTAATAATCCGCTGAAAGATCTCTTTGATGAATGCTTCTTCCACATCACTGACATTCAGTTCATTATCGAAGTCTTTGTAAAAGGAAAAACTCTTGTCCTTAAAACTCATTTTCTCATCCAGGGTATTGATGTAGGTAGCCCTTACGGTAATGGTCAGTCGTGTTGAAGAGGCGCGGTTGATTTCTGTCGGGTCACCGGTTGCAGTGGGAGAGATGGGTGTTATCCGCAGATCTGTAATTTCTCCTTCGAGTTGGAGCTCTCCTTCTTCCGCAACCACCGAAAGACTCGAGTTCTGTACGAAATAATTCTTCAGATCGTTTGTGAAAACCTGTGACATGTTTGCCGGTCCAAGGTCGGCATTGTTGTAAAATTCGGCGATGCTGATAGTCTTTGCGGTCGTCGCCGCTCCTGTCATGGAATATTTGATCGATACGCCGCACGAAATAAGCAGGGGCGCCCACACGGCCATCATCAGGAATCGTCTCTTTGTTCTCAATGCAGACGCAATGTTATTCTTCAAGCTCGTATTGTTTTATTTTCCGATACAATGTGCGCTCGGAAATACCCAAATCCCGTGCCGCATATTTGCGTTTGTTGTTGTTTTTTCTCAGCGCGCGGATGATGAGTTCCTTCTCCTTCTTTTCAATAGAAAGTGATTCATCTTCCGTTTCATGAGCAATGTCATGAACGTCTTCCACCACATCTTCTTCAGCTGAACCGGAAGGAGGTGTGGGCAGGTTCAGTACAAGGTGTTCGTGTGTCAGCCCGGCATGCTCGCGGTGCAGGTCATCAAAGAGCCCCGCATGGTCTTTGACCATCTTTCCTTTATCCGGCTGGCCATTGAGCATGTCAAGCACAATCTTCTTCAGATCGGTAACATCCTTCTTCATATCAAACAATACCTTGTAAAGAATGTCGCGTTCGGAAAGATTCTCCTTTTCCTGAACGCCGCTGCGGTACAGCGCGGGGAGATTACTTTCCTTTGGCAGATACTTCTGCAAATGCCCGGCATCAATCTCTTTCTCCTCCGTGGAGAGGACCGAGATTTGTTCCACGAGATTTTTCAGTTGACGAATGTTGCCGGGAAATCTATAGCGGATCAAAATATCTTTTGCCTCATCATTCAGCGTGATGGGCTTAACCCTGTATTTGTCCGCGAAGTCTGTCGCAAATTTCCTGAAAAGCAATTCGATATCCCGGCCGCGCTCCCGCAGGGGCGGAACATAAATCGGAACGGTGCTCAGCCTGTAATAGAGGTCTTCCCGGAATTTTCCTTCTTCCACATTCTTCATCAGGTTCACATTCGTCGCGGCAACGACGCGTACGTCCGTCTTCTGAACTTTGGAAGATCCAACCTTGATGAACTCGCCGTTTTCAAGCACGCGCAGCAGTCGCGCCTGCGTTCCGAGTGGCATTTCCCCGATCTCATCCAGGAACATCGTTCCGCCGTTGGTAACCTCGAAGTAACCTTTCCGCGCTTCGTGGGCGCCGGTAAAGGAGCCCTTCTCATGACCGAATAGTTCTGAATCGATGGTTCCCTCGGGTATTGATCCACAGTTGATGGCAATGAACTGGCCGTGTTTACGTGCGCTCAAATGGTGAATGATCTTGGAAAAGGACTCTTTCCCGCTTCCGCTCTCGCCTGTGATCAATACCGACATGTCCGTAGGCGCTACCTGCATGGCTACCCGTACGGAATTATTCAGTAACGGTGAGTTCCCGATGATCCCAAACCGTTGTTTGATATTTTGAATTTCAGCTTCTGTGATTGTCATTTATTCCGCTACTTTACCGATCAGCGTTCCTCCGGTACATGCCGATACGCGTACGTCAACATACTCGCCTTTGCGGTGACCGTTTTCAGGAAAAACAATAACTTTATTCGCGCTATTCCTGCCCTGCAAATGCGCATCTGATTTTTTCGAAGGCCCTTCGATGAGCACTTTATACACCTTCCCGACGTCGGTCTGATTTCTTTTCAGCGAGTGTCCACGCTGTTTTGCGATCACCTCTGCCAGCCTTCTCTTTTTGATTTCAAGCGGAACGTCATCGGTGAATTTCTTTTCGGCCAGGGTGCCGGGACGTTCCGAGTAATAGAACATGTAGGCATAATCGAATTGAACGGCCTCCATGAGACTGAGCGTGTCCTGGTGATCTGCTTCTGTCTCTGAACAAAATCCTGTGATCATATCCGAAGATATCCCGCAATCCTCACCCAGTATTTCCCGGATCCGCGCGATCTTATCGAGGTACCATTCGCGCGTGTATCCGCGGCTCATCATCCCGAGTATGCGACTGCTTCCGCTCTGTACCGGGAGATGTATGTATTTGCATATGTTCTCATAACGTGCCATGGTGTGCAATACCTCATCCGTGATGTCCTTGGGGTGCGAAGTGGAAAACCGTATGCGCAGATCCGGGCTGACGCCGGCCACCATCTCCAGAAGGCCCGCAAAGTTGATCACGCTGTCCACCGGCTTTTTTTCAAGCCTGGCTTTGTTATTTTCTTCTTCGCTCCATTTAAAGGAGTCTACATTCTGCCCGAGCAACGTCACTTCTCTATACCCTCTGTTGAAAAGGTCGGTGGCTTCGGCGACGATCGACTTCGGGTCGCGGCTTCGTTCTCTGCCGCGCGTAAATGGCACGACACAAAAAGTGCACATATTATCACAGCCCCGCATGATGGATATGAATGCGGAAATGCCGTTGGAATTTAAACGCACCGGACTGATGTCGCCGTAGGTCTCTTCACGCGAGAGAAATGTGTTCACCGCTTTATCGCCGTCGTCAACCCGGGAGATAAGTTTCGGCAGATCGCGGTAGGCATCCGGGCCGGCAACGAGATCCACGATCTTTTCCTCCTCCAGCAACTTTGTTTTCAGACGCTCGGCCATGCATCCCAAAACACCGACCACCAATTCAGGCTTCTGCTTTTTCAGCGCTGTAAAATGCATCAGCCGGTTTCTGACGGTCTGTTCAGCCTTTTCACGGATGGAGCATGTGTTTAAAAACACGACGTCCGCATGGGCGACCTCGGAGGTCGTATCATAACCCTCTTTTTGTAAAATAGATGCTACGATCTCGCTGTCGGAGAAATTCATCTGGCAGCCGTAACTTTCTATATAAAGTTTTCGGGCTTTTCCTGTATTGACTTCTCTTGAAACCTGAAATTCGCAGGTTTCTGCCGCCGGTTTATCGCCCAAGATCCCGATATCTTCAATCAAATTAGCCATACATCTTTACTGAGCTCGCAAAAGTACGAGTTTTCGCATTTAATGACAACTTGTCAGGGAAATTACAAGCAGATATCACTCGTGATCGCCCGGTACCGGATCGGGGTGGAAGGCGCAAATTTCCACATTTCATGATATCATAAGGTACTTTGCTATATATTTGGCGCTGCATTTCAGATGCACCCTCGCGTTAATAATCCTGATTATTTTATACCCATATTCCTTATTTCCTCTTTTATGTCGATTGTGAAGAAAGTCAGGGGCTTTGAGCCCGCATTTGGAAAAAACTGTTTCCTGGCGGATAACGCAGTGGTTGTGGGCGAAGTGGCCATGGGCGACAATTGTACCGTGTGGTTCAATGCTGTCGTGCGCGGAGATGTGAACTCCATTACGATCGGAAACGATACAAACATTCAGGATGGTGCCGTGATTCATGGAACTTATCAGAAGGCCAAAACTGTGATCGGAAGCAACGTCTCCATCGCCCATAATGCCGTCGTTCACGGCTGCACCATTGAAGACAATGTGCTGATCGGCATGGGCGCGATCGTGATGGATGATACCGTGGTGGGAAGTAATTCTGTCATCGCAGCAGGCGCGGTGGTATTGCCGGGAACAAAAATTCCGCCCGGCAGCATTTATGCGGGTGTTCCTGCGAAGAGAGTGAAAGATCTAGGCGAGGACATGAAGGCTGTTATTGTCCGTACGGCGCGAAATTATCCCATGTATGCCGAGTGGTTCAGGGAAAGTGAATAATGGGCACGGATTTTTTTCATTCACGAAAACTAAAATTTAGCCGGTTTGATTTTTCGTTCCGTCTGTTCTTTGTATTAATTATATCATTTCAAACAGTGTAAGCATATGGTTGAAAATAAAGGGTTTGATCCCGAAACAATTCAGGAATATAAAAACAAAATGCAGGCGCTGGGTGCAGCCTGGCTTGAAAATGAAGCGGATGAAAGGAATGATGAATATGTGCACTTTTATTTTATAGGCCTGTACGAGGGGAGGGAAGTCATCTACGACACGGTAATGTATACACTGCGGCTGCAGCATGAAAGCGAGCTCTTTGAAATTGCCGAACACCGCGCGGCGCAGCATTTTCCGGAGTATAAAAAAATCACATACGAGGAAGACGAGAACGGCAATCTTGCGGCGCTCGACCCGCTGGAAGAAGAGATCGGTCTCTACATTGCCGAAGTGATCATGGAACTGGAGGAAGAGGAAGCCGTAAAAGTTCAAGAACACGTGGACCTCGATGTGAACACTGACTTCGGTGTGGCCCTGGATGTCGGCCTCCAAAGGGAGAAGATCGCCAATCAGGATATCGAGAGATTCGTACGGGATTTTAATGAGGACACCATCCAACTGGATGAAAACCTTTATTCTTTCCAGACAGAGGACTTCGCCCAGTAACATTTCTTATTTCTTGACGCTGGAAATCTGATAAAAACCAGCATCTTTGCCGCCTGAACCTTATACCTTACCCCATGAAGAACCTGTCTTTGATCCTGAATATTGTGCTGCTGGTGGCAGTCATAATTCTTTATGTGCTGCATTTTTCGTCTCCAAAAGTGCAATCAACTTCCTCTCCTTCAGATACTTCGGCCGTGAACCTGAAGATCGCCTACATCAACTCGGATTCTGTTCTGAAACACTATGACTACCTCAAAGTGAACCGGGAACAACTGGAAGCCAAGACCAAAAAAATGGATCAGGATCTGCGGAACCGCACGGTGGGACTTCAGAATGAAATTACCGCCTATCAGCGCAACGTTTCTGCCATGACGCTCGGTCAGGCGCGCGCCGCCGAAGAAGATCTTGGTAAAAAGCAACAGAATCTTCAGCTTTACCAGCAAAGCCTGCAACAACAACTCATGCAGGAAGAAGCAAAGCTCAATAAAGAATTGTACGACCGCATTACAAACTTCCTGAAAGATTATGGTCAGGAAAAAGGCCTTCAGGTAGTTCTGAAATTCGATCCGACAAGCGATGTGCTCTACGGCGGCGCGGGTCTTGACATCACGCAGGATGTGATCAAAGGACTGAATGAGTCGTACCAGTCTGAAAAGAAAGGACCTGCCGCGAAATCCGATACCACGGCTGCGAAAAAGAAATAAACAACCCACTATCAGGTAAATTGAAAAGCCTTTCCTTTAATCCGGAAAGGCTTTTTTTTATATTTGATGTCAGACTATGGCAAATCGCTTTATTGGAGCCCTGCAGATCAAGTCCGAAGAACAGCAGCAAATATGGCTGATGCTGACGACGGGATTTTTCATGGGTGTTTTTATTGCAACCTACCAGGTAACAGCTGACTCATTATTCCTGAACCGTTTGGGAGATCAGCTGAATAAAGCATTCCTCATCGCGGGGGCGTTCGGCATCCTGTCGACTGCCTTGTTTTCATTCTTTCAGAACTGGATCAAATTCACAACCCTCGCCCTGGCCAGTATCAGTCTGATCTTTGCCTTCACGCTGTCATCTTACCTGCTCCTGCATTACGGTGATCCTGCGTTGCATCACTATTATATTTTCGCCATGTACTGCATGACCGGCCCCATGACCGCCGTACTGTTATTAAGTTTCTGGGGGATTTTCGGAAGGTTGTTCAACTTCCGGCAATCAAAAAGGATTATTGGATGGATCGACACCGGACAATTGATCGCCGCCATTGTGGCAACGCTGATCATCATTCCCTTTACCTCGCGCGTGGTGCATGATACCTCCAACTACCTGCTATTATGCTGTGTAAGCATTTTCATTGTTTCAATTCTCCTGATCACCATTTCATCGTCCTTTGCGCTGTCAAAAAATGATCCGGCTGAATTCGGCCCATTGGTAAGAAAGGCGACCTCCCTGAATAAACTGTTTTCAGACCGGTACATCTTATCGTTGTCATTTTTCCTGGTCATTTCCATGGTGACACTCATGTTCAGCCAGTATGCCTTTCAGGAGCTGGTTCATGAACAATATCCTGACGAACGCGAACTGACAACCTTCAACTCCTTTTTCACAGGCGCGGTGTATGGGTTGAGCCTTATCATGCAAACCTTTATCAATAACCGCATTCTTTCGAACTATGGTTTGCGTATCTCTTTATTTATCCTTCCGCTGATCGTCGGCTTATTTGCAGTGGGCGCTGTGATCATTGGCAACGCGGTGGGCTTCAGCAGGGAAATGTCGGGACCTGCCTTTATCTATTTCTTCCTCTTCGTTGCCCTGAGCAGGCTATTCAACTGGACGCTTCGCGACTCGCTCGAGAATCCTGTTTTCAAGCTGTTCTTTATTCCGCTGGACAATCGGTACAAGTTCAATATTCAGTCAAAGGTGGAAGGTCTGGTCAATGAAAGCGCGCGATTTCTTGCAGGTGTGCTGATCTTCAGTTTCGCTTTCATCCCTGAATTCGAGATCATTCACATCTCGGTGCTTATTGTGGTGCTGTCCGTCGCCTATTTTTTCATAATCAATAACGTCTATCACGGTTATCGGAATAAGATCCGTCAGAAACTGGAAATCACGAAAGCGGAAGAGCAACAGGATAAGCTCGAAAAAGGATTTAAGGAGATCACGCTGCGCCTCGAGCAGATGCTGACCATGCCCCAGGCGGAAAAGGCGGTTTTTTCCTTCAAACTGCTTGAGAAGATCAATGCTGCCAATATCTCCCATTGGGTTAACCAGATGATGAAAAACGAGGACGAAGTTTCCCGGCATTTTGCGCATGAACGGATGAATGAACTTAAAGGCCTTTCGGTTTCTGATCAGTATGTTATCCGCATGGATCAGCGAAAAGCCGGCGCAGGCGTAAAAAATGTGCTGAGTAAAACAGACCTTCAATACCTGATCGAGAGTGGGGGAGAAGTGAATAAGGCGCGGATACAGAAACTCACGAAGTCTTCAAATGCGAACGACAGGCATTATGCTACAGAGCTGCTCATGCACGCATCAAAAGAAGAAGGCGTTGCGTTCCTGATGGAGTTGCTTAATGACTCAGAACCGAAAGTGCGGAATACGGCGATCAAGACTTCCGTGAAGCGCTACAATCACGAAGTAATCCAGTCTTTGATTGAAAACCTCGGTAATCCAATGTACAGCAATCAGGCAATGAACGCACTGACCTTGATTGGCCAGGAGACTTTGCCCTTGCTCGAAAGTGCTTTCTACCGGAGTGGACAAAATACGCAGGTGATGCTGAAGATCCTTCAATGTGTCGGAAGGATCGGGGGACAGCGGGCGAAAGAACAGCTGTGGAATAAGATCGACTATCCTAATAAGATGGTGGTTTCGCAGGTCCTGTTGTCGTTGGGCGAGTGCGGTTTCAAGGCAGGACCGCTGCAGGCTACCCGCATCCGCCATGCGATCGAAGCAGATATTGCCGATATCCGCTGGAACCTGAGCGCAATCCAGGAAATCGATGACGATGGATTCAATGACCAGGTAAAAACTGCCCTGCGCTGGGAGGTACAAAGCGATATTGATCATATTTACATGCTGCTCGCCATGTTGTATGACACGCACTCGATCCAGCTTGTGAAGGAGAATATTGACAGCGGTACTGCAGACAGCATTACTTATGCCATTGAGTTGCTGGATGTATTTCTCGCCGACCAGTTGAAGCAAAGGGTTATTCCGGTGCTGGACGATCTGTCGGATACCGAGCGGATCAACCGGTTGGATAATCACTACCCGCGCGTGAAGCTTGATTCTAAACTGGTGTTGAAATTCATTATCAACCGCGACTTTACCCAGTCCAACCGTTGGACAAAGGCATGTGTGATTTTTCAGATCGGCATTCAGCGCATCGAAGACTTTAAGCTGGATCTGATCGCCCAGCTTTTTAATCCTGATGATTTTATCAAGGAAGTCTCTGCATGGGCCCTCTACCAGATGAACCCGGAAGAATATTATAAGAACGTAAAAAGGCTGGGTGAATACCAGCGCAGGAGACTGGATGAGTTCGTCATTCATTCAAAGAAAATGACACGATTTGAAAAGGTCCTGTTTTTTCAGAAGATCACGGTCTTTGAAAACATTCCCGGCATCACGTTGTCTTACCTGTCCGACATCAGTGAGGAGATCCGCCTGAACACGCAGGATACGCTGGTGCTTGATGAACGATCCAACACAAGTTTTTATGTGCTGGTGGCGGGGACCATAGACTTCTATCAGCGTGGACAACTTGTATCACAGTTCACGCAAGGACAGTTTATCGGTGAAATGCTGGGCCTTCCCAATTTTGTCAACACAAATGTGCTGATCGCCCAGTCGGACGTTGTAATTCTGAAGCTGAACAAGGATCAGTTTTATGAATTGCTTTCTGATAATGTAAGGCTTGCCGATAAAATTATTGAGTTTATCTAGATATGAGCCGGTCAAAAAAGATTTTTGCGGCAATTGCCATTGTATTCTTCGGGCTGCTTGCCTACGTGGTTTACGATATCAGTTCGCGCACCACATTTCCGGGGTCAGGAAGAAAAGCGAACCCGTCTCACGCCACCCATGATTCAATCCCTTCGGACTCGATCAAAGAAAAGGGCACTCCCCGGTGAGAGGATGCGCGCCGGAGGCAAGCGGCAACCGGCTATAAAGCAGCATTACCCTGCTTTTTATCTGCGATTTTCGTATTTCGACTCCCACATATTCCCGTTAGACGATTGGCTACTTGAATTTCGACGATAACACCCTATTTTAGGTTCAAGATTAAAGCCAACTATAGACAATGATATCCCCCTTAGTCCAGGACTACGGGGGATTTTCATTTTAAGACCCTTCCGCAACCATACGCCTACCTTGTTTCTTCTTTTTTCAATTACTTCCCTTCATATTTCGCTCATTTCCTCATCACGCCAGCATACACATCATCCCATATTTCCTAATTTGCGGAAATTGACGTACATTTTAAGATGCAAAAGTATGTATCCGCCGTACTGATCATATTTGGGGTTTCCCTCATGTGTTTGGAGTCCTGCGTCTCTCATGATTTCCCGGAGTATGTGTGTTCGCAGACATATTCGTTCGCGGAGGATATCCGGCCCATCATCGAGACGAAATGTGCCGTCTCAGGATGCCATAATGGAAGTATGGGGCCCAATTTGAACTGGACTAACTTTGATATGTTTCATCAACGTGCAGCCAGCGGGTTAGTCAAATACAGGGTTACGCATAGAATCATGCCCCCTTCGTTTAGCCCTGCGGGGCCATTGTCGCAGGAGCAGATCAATGCGATCGCATGCTGGACCGACCAGGGCGCCCTGAATAATTGATGAATCGGTCACTGTTAATAAGCTGTTGCTCCACTGGATATATTACCGTTATGAAAAGATTCTGTCTATCGATTTGGCTTGTAATCTCCTCGCTTACCATGCTTCCGGCACAGGAAGATCTGTTGAAGGAACTGGAGGAAAAGCAACCAAAGCAAAACGAATTCGCCTTGCAGACATTCAAGGGAACACGTCTGGTGAACGGACACTCCGTCGAGACGAAGGCCAGCGGAGATTTCGAGTTCATCTTTGCACATCGGTTCGGACCCGTTAACAGCGGGATCCATGAATTGTTCGGACTTGATGACGCGTCTGTCCGGCTGGGACTGGACTATGGCATCTCGGACAACCTGAGCGCCAGCATCGGGCGGAATTCAGTTGACAAAACGCTTGATGGATATATCAAGTATAAGGTGCTCAGGCAACAAACGGGCGCCATCAACTTCCCTTTTACTTTTACGGCGCTTGGAGGGGTCGCCTACAAGGCTTCTCCGCGCAAAGAAGAAGTGCCTGACGGGTTCACGAATATTGATCGTCTTGCATATGTGGCGCAGGCATTGATCGCACGTAAATTCAATTCTCATCTGTCCTTACAGGTGATGCCTACGTTCATTCACAAGAATGCTGTAGACCAGCTGCAGGAAGACAACGACCAGTTTGCCGTAGGGTTGGGCGGGCGGTACAAAATCACAAAAAGCTTCGCGTTTACGACCGAATATTATCACAGGTTAAATGCGAATAAATGGAATCCTTCCTATAATACATTAGGTTTTGGTTTCGATATTGAAACCGGTGGCCACGTATTCCAGATCATTGTTACCAACGCCAGAGGATTGACTGAAAGGGCGTTTATCACAGAGACGGACGGGAACTTCGGCGACGGTGATATCCACTTCGGATTCAATGTAACACGGACCTTTCACGTCAAGGGAAAAAAACAGGGATAATCTTGGAAAACAAATCCTGTTGCTTACTTTTAGCCCTTCAGCAGTAAGTCTATCCAGCTTTGTTACTGACCTCCATTATTGTCTACCTGGTACTGACGATCCTCGTCGGCGTGTGGGCGTCGCGGAGGGTCAGTACTTCCAGTGATTTTATGCTGGCCGGGCGGCGTCTTCCGCTGTTGCTCGGCGCCACGGCGCTCTTCGCCACCTGGTTCGGATCAGAAACGGTCTTTGGCGCCTCGTCTGAATTCCTCCGGGGAGGACTCTATAACGTTATTGAAGATCCATTCGGCGCTGCACTCTGTCTGTTCCTTTTCGGGATGTTCTTTGCACGCAGACTCTACCGTATGCAACTGCTGACACTGGGTGATTTCTTCAAAGTGAAGTATGGCAGGACGACGGAATTGATCGCAAGTGTTTTCCTCGCGCCTCCCTACATCGGATACATCGCTGCACAGCTCGTAGCCATGGGGTTGATCCTGAATGTTGTCGCGGGTGTAGATCTCGCGACGGGCGTCGTCATCAGCGCCTTCGTGGTTACCGTGTATACGTATATCGGCGGGATGTGGGCGATCACGATTACAGACTTTATCCAGACCTTGATCATTATTGGCGGTTTGCTTACCCTTGCCATTTCGCTCGGAATAAAGGCGGGCGGATTCTCAGAAGTTATTTCCGCGGTACCTCCGGAGAATTTCAGATTCCTGCCGGCGCCGGATTTCAAGGAAGTGGTGGCCTATCTCGCGGCGTGGTCCGTGCTGGGGCTTGGATCGATCCCCTCGCAGGATGTATTCCAGCGCGCCATGTCGTCGCGAACCCCGGGCATAGCAGTGTGGTCCTGCTACATTGCGGCATTGCTGTACCTGACCATAGCGATGCTTCCGTTGTTCATCAGTCTTTGCGTCAGGCACCTGTATCCCGAACAACTCTCGGGCGACACGCAACTGGCATTGCCCAACATGGTCCTTGAACACACGACGCTGCCAATTCAGATATTGTTCTTCGGATCCCTGCTCTCTGCCATCATGAGCACCACCAGCTCGGCGATCCTGGCGCCGGCATCCATATTGTCTGAAAATTTCATCAGGCCGCTGGTAAAGGATGGTTATTCCGACAAACGATTGCTTCTCATCACCCGCGTCGGCGTGCTGATTTTCAGCGTGCTGGCCACGGTCATGGCAACGATGCGCACCAATATTTACGAGCTGGTAGGGGAGTCGTCTATTCTCAGCCTGGTGTCGCTTTTTGCACCCCTGGTGTTCGGACTCTACTGGAAACGGTCGAGCAGCGGCGGCGCGTTACTTTCGATGGTGCTTGGTATCGTGACATGGATTATCTTTGAATTTTATGAAACATCCTGGCCGAGCCTTGTGCCCGCTACGTTGATCAGTATGGCGGCCATGATTGCAGGTAGTTTCATCTGGCCGAAACGTAAAGAACATGATAAAAATAGAGCTCAATCGTTTGAATGACCCCTTTCACTTTTCTGCGGAGAATGAAAGTGGAAATATTGTTCACCTGGACTCCTCCCCGGAGAGTGGCGGCACCAATCAGGGAATGCGCCCGATGCAGATGATGCTTGCTGCCATGGGCGGATGCAGCGCCATCGATATCATCAGCATTCTGAAAAAACAGCGACAGGATCTGAAAGATCTTAAAATTACGGTGACCGGTGAAAGGGAGAAGAATGTCACGCCGTCACTCTTCAAAACGGTCCATGCCCACTACAGATTCTTTGGTGATCTCGACGCTGACAAGGTTGAAAAGGCCATCAGTCTTTCCCTGGAGAAATACTGTTCCGTCTCTCAAACCCTCGAAAAAGCAGGAGCAAAGATTACGTCCACCTTTGAGATCGTTCCTGCATCGTAATCAAACCAAAAAATCCGAAGAAGGCAGCAATTTATGAGTAACGAAGAAACATCACCAGAAGGAACAACCTATCACGAGACGGATGCCATCAGGACGCAGGCTGAACGAACTGCATTCCGGGAACACTCCGTTCCATTGTACCTGACTTCAAGCTTTGTTTTTGATGACGCGGAACAGGCGAGGGCCATGTTTGCCGATGAGATTCCCGGCAATATCTATAGCCGTTACTCCAATCCGAATACGAATGAGTTCGTGGAAAAGCTTTGCAAACTGGAAGGAACAGAAGACGGAATCGCCACTGCTTCCGGCATGGCGGCGATGTATTCCAGCATGGCGGCGCTCCTGAAAGCAGGTGATCACGTGCTGGCATGCCGTTCGGTTTTTGGGTCCACACACCAGATATTGAACACGCTTTTTCCCCGTTTTGGCATCGATCATACCTACGCGGATGTCAACGCACCGGAGACCTGGGAGGAGAAGATCAAGCCCAATACCCGGATGATCTTTGTGGAGACACCTTCGAATCCCGCACTCGACCTGATCGACCTGGAATGGCTGGGCAAGCTTGCGAACCGGAAGAATGTGATATTGAATGTTGACAATTGTTTTGCGACGCCGTATCTGCAAAATCCGGCGAAATGGGGCGCCCATATTGTAACACACTCCGCGACAAAATTCATCGATGGTCAGGGAAGGGTGCTTGGCGGCGCGGTACTGGGAAAGAAGGAGCTGATCAAAGAAGTTAAATTCTTCGCACGTCATACCGGCCCTTCAATGTCACCCTTCAACGCATGGGTACTTTCAAAAAGCCTTGAGACACTCGCCGTGCGTATGGACCGTCATTGTCAGAATGCCTTTGAGATCGCGCGATACCTGGAAGGACACCCGCAGGTGTCGAGTGTAAAATACCCGATGTTGCCTTCTCATCCGCAGTTCCAGCTGGCGAAGAAACAGATGCGGTTCGGCGGTGGCCTCGTGACATTTGAGTTGAAGGGCGGCCTCGAACAGGGCCGTCAATTCCTGAACTCCCTTCAGATGATCTCGCACACTCCCAACCTGGGGGATACACGCACTATTGCCATTCACCCCGCTTCGACCACGCATTCCAAACTCACCGACGAAGAACGCGGCGCTGTTGGCATTACGCGCGGGCTGATCCGGATCTCCGCGGGGCTGGAAGATGTGAAGGATATCATTGCAGATATTGAAAGGGCGATCGGCGCGTGACAGACGAGCCACGCCTTGTCGCTGCCAACGTTAATAGGTAGGGAATTCCGGATCCACTTCTCTCGCCCAGGCCAGCACGCCGCCCTTGAGATTATAGAGATTGGTGAATCCATGATTTTTCTCCAGCCACAGCAACATGTCTCCGCTTCTTTTTCCACTGCGGCAGTGGATGACCACTTGCTTATCCTTGGCGATCTTGTCGACGTTGTTCGGAATGTCTGACATCGGAATCAACTCACCATTGAGATTACAGATATCGTATTCGTGAGGTTCGCGCACGTCGATAAGCTGGAAATCTGCGTTTGAATCCATCATCTTTTTTAGTTCCTGCGCTGTTACTTCTTTCATGGTAAGTTGTTTATCGTCCAAAGATTTATTTTTCCCGGCACTTATGCCACAAAAATCTTCATAATCAATCAGCGTCCTGATCCCTTCTCTCGTCTGGTGATCTTTGATCCTGACGATGGTCTGCTGCATGGTGGCGCTGTCGAGGATGAGCAAGCGGTTGCTCAGTGGCTCTCCGATCCCCGTAATGATCTTGATCGCTTCATTTGCCTGCATGCAGCCCAATAACCCGGGAAGCACTCCTAAAACCCCGGCCTGTTCGCAGTTCGGAACACTCTCCGCGGCCGGAGGCTCCGGGAAGATATCCCTGTAGTTGGCACTGATTCCCCCGTTTTTATCCTGAAGATTAAAAACCGCGGTCTGTCCTTCGTATTGCAATATGGATGCGTAAACAAAAGGCTTGTTCAACAACACGCAGGCATCATTGATCAGATAGCGCGTGGGGAAGTTATCCGTGCCGTCGATCACCAGATCATATTTTCCGATGATATCCAAAGCGTTTTCCGAAGTCAGCCGCGCCGTGTAACCGTTGTAACTTAACAGCGGATTCAATAGTTCCAGTCTTCTGATGGCAGCCTCCGCTTTGTTCTTTCCGATGTCATCCACCGTGTAGAGGACCTGCCGCTGAAGATTTGAAACCTCAAGCCTGTCGCTGTCGACAATGCCAAGGGTGCCAATGCCGGCGGCGGCAAGGTACAGCAGGGCAGGGCAGCCCAGTCCACCAGCACCCACCACCAGTACCCGCGCGTTGCGCAGCTTCAGCTGGTTTTCCGCTCCGAAATCCTGCAGTACCAGATGACGGCTGTATCGCTGCAGTTCCGCTGGTGTTAATTTGTCCATTTGCCGTTGATAGAAAGGCAATATAGTGCTGCAGGTCTCATGCTGCAAGCTGCCAGGGCCCGGAGCACCCAACGCTTGCGAAGCCTTTAGCTGCCGGGCTTACACAAATCGCTTGAGCGCAATCTCGGCAACGGTGTGTCCGATGGAAAGTGAAGATGTTGCCGCCGGAGACGGGGCGTTACACACATTCACCACCTGGTGTTCTGCGAAGATGAGAAAATCATCGACGAGGCCTCCCGTGCGGTCACAAGCCTGGGCTCTCACGCCGGCGCCACCTTCTACGAGATCGCTTTCGCGGATCTCAGGAATAAGTTTCTGGAGGGCCTTTGTAAAAGCGCCTTTCGAAAAAGACCGGTACATTTCGCTCAATCCGGTTTTCCAGTATTTCGCGGCCACCTTCTGGAAGCCGGGCCAGGCCAGCGTCTCTGAAAGCTCTCTCAAATTAATGTCGGATTTGCGATAGCCTTCTCTGCTGAATGCAAGGACGGCATTCGGCCCCGCCTCAACGCCGCCCTTCATCATCCGTGTAAAGTGCACCCCGAGGAAAGGGAAGTTCGGATCCGGCACAGGATAGATCAGATTCTTCACGAGATATTCCCGTTCTTTCTTCAGCTTGTAATATTCACCGCGGAAGGGAATGATCTTCACATCGATATTTTCGGAAGCAAGGCGCGCCACCTTATCAGAATACAGTCCGGCACAATTGATGAGCATCGCCCCCTGATAGGTACGCTGGTCAGTAACCACCGACACCGAGTTGCGTTCTTTAATGACTTTGATAACCTTTTCACCCAGCATGATCTGCCCGCCGCGCTTGCGGATCTGCTCACCGTATTTTTCTGCGACGACTTTATAATCTACAATGCCTGTTTGCGGGACAAAAAAACCGGCGAGTCCTTTCACATGGGGTTCATACTCGCGCAGGGCCTCCGGCTGCAGCATCTGAAGGCCTTTTAATCCGTTTTGCTCTCCCCGTTGAAGAAGCGTTTGGAGCAGTGGCAGTTCTTTCTCCTCGGTTGCAACGACTATCTTGCCACACAATTCAAACGGGACGCCGTTTTCCTCACAAAAAGTTATCAGGAGCCGATAGCCCTCAATGCAGTTCCGCGCCTTGAGACTTCCCGGTTTGTAGTAGAGTCCCGAGTGGATTACACCACTGTTGTTCCCCGTCTGATGGCGGGCAAGCTCCTTTTCCTTTTCGATGACGAGAACTTTCAGGGCAGGTTTTTTTTGAAGAACCTGGAGGGCCGTCGCCAGCCCAACAATACCCCCTCCAACAATAATTATATCCTGTTGCACCACGGAATTTTTGCCCGAAACTAATGATAAAATTCAAGTTTCTGACTGACCGGTAAGGTGACGGACCATTTTTGAGGATTTCAGGCTTTTATTGCCCTCACCCGGACATTCAGGGAGGAATCGACGACCACGAAATGATTCGGGGGAATGGGTGTCCAGTGTTTTTCTTCCGTCAGTTTTTCGGAGACTACTAAAACCGCCTGATCATCATCTTCAGGAGCTCTCATGAAGCTGATCCCATCTTCGACTACATAACGACCGCCCTCGGAATGATAGAGGGTGAGAGGCTCCTCTCCGGGGTCGGTGGTGTACCGGGTGGCGACGAAAAAAGACCCATTGGTTACAAGCATATTGAGGTAGGCGGGCTCCTGGATCTGGTGTTCCGACATCAGTTGTTTCAGATCCGTGAACGTTTTTTCAAAGGCTTCCATCACGGTCTCGGGGGTGATCGTCACTTCGTGGCCGGAGAACAAGTGGTTCAGAAGGAAGGCAAACAGGTGTTCGGAATCTGTCTGGCCCTTGATCCAGTTGTACAATTCATCCGTGAGGGGCTCGCGGATCCTGCGTTTGATCCGTGCAAAATTTTCAACACCTCCATTGTGCATCATCAGTAAGTTGCGGTATTGAAAGGGATGGCAGTTACTTTCGGATACTTCTCCGACACTTGCCGCGCGTACGTGTGCAATAAAACATTCCGTTTGAATTTTGGGGGCGAGATTTCGCAGATTACGATTGCTCCAGGCGGGATTTACCGACACAAACGTCACAGGTTCTTCGTGAAGATCGGGCACATACCACCCGATCCCAAAACCGTCGCCATTTAAGGGCTCTTCGATCTCCTTTGCATTGACGCTCTGGTTCACCAGGGAGTTCTTGGGCTGATATAGTAATTTGTCCACAATGACGGGAGTCCCCAGGTAGGCGAGCAGTCGACACATATAGCAGGTATGGTTTTAGTCAGTAAAAGATACAAAGTATAATCGTTTAAAGAAACCAGCACCGCCGTATACCATGGTTCCTCTTTCGAAACCCGGCCAGCAATCCCGCAACTATTTCTTTCCTGGCCATGCCAGACCAGAATATCCTGCGTATTCGATTTCCCTTTAAATAAATACCCTTATGGAAAATGTAACAACAACCAATCCTCAAGTGACGATGTCCCCGCCGACCGTACTCGATTCAAGTTTACTGAAAGAAGGACTTGCCTATGCCGAAAAGAATTTCCTGAGCAAGGATTCACACCTTTATCTGGATAAGGAAGTGTTGAAAAGACATTTTGACCTGGAGGGCAAAAGTGTCCTGGATTTTGGTTGTGGCATGGGTAATACTTCCCTGTGGCTGGCCAAAGAAATGGGCGCTCAGGTGGATGGATTTGACCTGGACCCGAATCATATTGCGGTCGCCCAGGAGTTAAACCGCAAATTTGATATATCCGGCGTCAGGTTTGAATTAAGAAATATCATCGAATCCCCGATCAATAAGCAGTATGATTTTATCATGCTGAACGATGTCATTGAACATATCAAGGAAGCATGGATCCCGAACATCCTCGACATCCTGATCAGCCAGAATCTTAAAAAAGGCGGCGTTATCTTTTTCAGCTATCCGCCTTGGGAAGGCCCTCATGCATCGCACCTGCAACGGGCCATCAAGATCCCATGGATTCAGTTCTTTCCCCAGCGTTATGTATACACCCTGATCCAGCAAAACAACCGTAAGTTAGTAGGCAGCAAGGACTTGATGACGGAATACATGGAGCTAAACCACATGACGCACAAGAAGCTGATGCATTATATGAAACCCTTCGGCTTACGCCGGATCTTCAGGTACAGTCATACGAAGTTCAATCACCTTTCCATGCTGAAAGATGCGAACCTGAGTTTCTTCCCGTTTAATTACATCATCACTAAGGAATTGATCGCTTTCCGGAAGCCGTAAAGGATAGATGGGTGTAAAGCATCAAGGGACGCGTGGCGTCCCTTAATTTTTTTGCTCCTGCAATGTTTATTGTTTCTTTTTGAAATCCAGAGAAGCGGAATTGAGGCAATATCTGAGGCCGGTTGGCTTCGGACCATCGGAGAATACGTGGCCGAGGTGGCCCCCGCAATTGCTGCACACTACCTCTTCGCGCACCATCCCCGCACTCCGGTCAATGACTACGGAAACGGCTGAATCGGAGACAGGTTTATAGAAGCTCGGCCATCCGGTGCCCGATTCGTATTTCGTGTCAGACAAAAATAATTTCTGTTTACAGGCAGCACAGTAGTATACCCCATTGTCGTGGTTGTCCCAGTATTTGCCTGTAAACGCCCGCTCTGTTCCTTTTTCCCTTAATACGTGATACTGTACGGGAGTCAGTTCTTTCTTCCACTCGTCTTCGGACTTTTGAATTTTTGGTTCCTTGTTCATAGATGCCATTTTTTTTGAATCATTCTGCGAGCACGCCGGCAATAATAAGACCAGCGAAGCAAGGATTATGAGAAAAGCTGACTTGTGCATCATCTTGGTTTCTTTTTGTTACAAGTTAATAACCGCGGAACGCGTTCAAAAGTTTAGACCCGATCTGGCGTCTGCGAAGTGTGTAAAGCAAAAAAGCCCCGCGTCCCGGAGCCTTTTTGTTACCTAAACCTAAACCTATGAGAAGAATTACTCTACTCAAACTACTATAACGACGGTTCGGCTCTTGGGTTGCAATTTTTTTATAAAAATCTAAAAAAAGTGTCCTTTAACAGACTGCTATTTCTTCAGTTTGTGTTGAAAAACTTTTTTGAATTTTTCCAGCTTCGGTTTGATAACATATGAGCAGTACGGAGCGTTATTGTTCAGATTATAGTAATTCTGATGATAATCTTCCGCCTTGTAAAATGTTGTGGCAGGACTTATCTCCGTGACAATCGGGTTTTCGAACGCACCTTCCTCTTCCAGACGCGCCTTGTAGAATTCTGCGCTTTTCTTTTGTTCATCCGAATGGTAATAGATCACTGAACGATACTGTGTACCGACGTCTGCTCCCTGCTGATTAAGCGTGGTCGGATCGTGTGTTTGCCAGAAAATCTCCAGAAGTTCATCGTATGAAATTTTTTGGGGATCAAAGGTCAGTTGAATGACCTCAGCGTGCCCCGTCAGACCACTGCAAACTTCTTTGTAAGTGGGATTTTTGACTTTACCCCCCGTATATCCGGAGACTACCGAGGTAATGCCATCAACATTTAAAAAAATAGCTTCCGTACACCAGAAGCATCCGGAGCCGAAAGTGGCCGTTGCATTAGCTGATTGTTGCTGCATTTTTGTCGCTTGTTTATTCTTTTGGCTGTAGGAGTGTCCGGTAAAAAGCAATGCCGTCAATAAGGCGACAAAAAAAATGGTTGTCCGATGAAAACCTGAATGCCTTTGCAATGCCATGTTATTGTGGATTAAAACAGATCGATCCTGACGTATATAAACTGATTTCGATCAAAATAGTTCACGCAAAAATGCATGTCCGCCAGCACCGCACGCGTGCGGTGGAGCCGTCAATGGGGGACTGTAAAACTCAGAAGCTCTGATAAAATCCGCGCAGCGCAGGGACCAACTGATTGTAGATCGGTTTTGTAAATTCAAGAAAAAGATCCTGGGCGCCGGGAGGTTGTGTTTCTTTTTGTTTGCAGAGGGCCAGTTGCTGGTCGCTGAGCGCGCGTTCATCACCATTAAAGCGCGCCCACGAACTCACCCACATAAATTCTCCGCTGAATTTCTTGTGTGTAAGGATGCCGTTGGTTCGCGCGTCCATGACAACCATGCTCAATAATCCGTTGGACAGAACTTCCTTTCTTGTGACAGTAAATTTGGCCTTCACCGTATTGTACACCGGTACGAGCTTACCTTCCATTTTTACTTCTCCGACCCTGACGCTGTCTTTCGTAAGGGTTTCCTCTTTTTCCTTCAGCGTCGTATTGCCGACGGAGAAATCATCGAACTGTATTCTCAGCACCTGGTCAGGTTGTTCGAGTTTTGACGCATGGGCTTCCTGGGGTGTATAGAATCTGATGAAGCTCATGTCAGTATAATTTCTATGCAGAAATTCCTCTACCTTGTCCTGAAAAAAACCTCCGCTCAGGTTATAGCGCGACGGCACTGGTATCTGTTCGACGATCACTTTCAGGGTAGCTTCCCATTTTGCTTTTTCCAGGAAGTCGATGACTTCCTTATAACCCGGGACGAAAGACTGCGCATCGGCAAAGTTGTGGTAAGCCTGCTTTGCGTCGTTGCGCGTTCCTTTCATCAGCGCACTGATCCCTGCATTATAACTTTCTTCCGCAGCCTTTTCTTTCAGCGGGCCAATCTCTGCATAGTAGTTCTTTGGGTTTTGAACCACGGTCAGACATCCGGGGCATTGCCGGATCTGTTCGTAGAGCTGATTAATGCTATTGTAGGCCTGGATGGCATTCTTCCATTTGAAGGCAGTGTTGCTGGCAATTTCATTATTGGCCTGCGATTCAAAATACGCTACTGCAAGGGGATAGGCATCCTGGAGGGTGGCCAGTGACTTGCTATGATCCGGGTTTTGGCGAAGCCGGTTAATGGACTTCATCACGGCGCTGTAATAGTCACCGCGTTCGTAAGCTTTTTTGCCTGAGCTGCAGGCTGTCAGCGTGATGAGAAGGGTGAAAACAAGCAGATCTCCTATTTTCATATGACTCGTGTTTGGGGAAGATAATCAAAATCAAGGCCGAATTTAAAGCCTGGCATTCATTAAGAAAAAAGGATGTATGAAATACTGCATAATTGCAGGGAGTATCGTGCTTTGGTACAGGTATAAGTCATTCAGGCGTGATCGGGAAAGGTACAGGAGCATATCATCCCCCGAACCACCATTATCCGTAAACCCTTTGATCCAAACACGCTGTTATCCGGGATCTTCCACCAACAGGTTCAGGAACGCAGCAATGATCATAGACACTCCTCCGGCAACGAGGATGTAAATGGATTCACCATAAAAAACGTTGTTCAGCAAAAAGCCGAGGAGTGTTCCCGCAACGATCTGCGGGATCACAATCCAGAAATTAAATACGCCCATGTAATAGCCCATTTTCGCTGGTGGTAACGAGCCGGCTAACATCGCATAGGGCACGGACAGGATACTGGCCCACGCAATACCGATACCGATCATCGAAGCCCACAGCCAGTCAGGGTCCGAAATAAAATAGACCGAGATGAGCCCCAGTCCTCCGCACAGTAAAGCCAGGAGGTGGGCAATTCTTCGTCCCGTGCTTCTTGCCAGGATGGGCAGGAAGAATGCAGCAAGGGCCGCGATTCCGTTGTAGCCGCCGAAGAGGTTGCTGACCAGATTGGCTCCTTCGTTATAAGCTGTGGAGGTCGGATCGGTCTCATGGTATATGTGACTCGTCACCGCCGAGTTGTGTATATCCACATGGAGAAGAGTGCGAACCAGGAAAAGAACTGAACGTAGGCGAGTTGCACCATCGTCCGGGGCATGGTGTAAAAGTCTGCCACGACGTTGACGAAGCCGAGGTGCGCCCGGTTACGGGAGATCAGGAAAGCAGCGGTCAGGAAAGCAAGGCCAAAGATCGAAAGCCCCAGGCCCAGGACATACAGTTCTTTTTCGAGTTTATATGTATAGACGAGCGCAGAAAGGATCAGACCAACAGCCATGAGGAAAAGTCCTGAATGCAGGAAATTGTCTTTGAAATGTTGCTGGTTTTGAATGCCTGGTTTCTGCTGGTACTGCGGGGCAGGTGTGTCGACACTGTCAGGAGGATATTCGGAAGATGAAAAGACTGTCCACAATACTGCCAGGAAGAGCATAGCCCCCCCGATATAAAAGGAATAGCGTACGGAATCGGGGACGATACCAGGCCCGGCGGTATTGGCGATATCAAACCAGTTTGTAAAGATCCATGGGAGAAAGGAGGCGACGATGGCGCCGGTCCCGATAAAAAAGCTTTGCACGGCAAAACCGCTTGTCCGCTGGGATGGAGGCAGCTTATCGCCCACGAAGGCCCGAAACGGTTCCATGCTGACATTGATCGAGGCATCCATGATCCAGAGCACGCCGACAGCCATCCAGAGGGTTGCGGAATTTGGCATGATCAGGAGTGAGAGCGATGCCACGACAGCGCCCGCGGCAAAATACGGCCTCCTGCGACCCCACTTCGGATGCCACGTGCGATCGCTGTAATAGCCAATGAGGGGTTGGACCAGGAGTCCCGTGATGGGGGCGGCCAGCCAGTACAGCGCCAGGTTGGAAGTGTTTGCTCCCAGGGTCTCGAAAATGCGGCTGGTGTTGGCATTTTGCAGGGCGAACCCGAACTGGATGCCAAGAAATCCAAAGCTCATGTTCCAGATCTGCCAGAATCCAAGACGGGGTCTTTCGACGGAAATAGTGCTCATACCCTTAAAGTGGTGAATTCCGGTTCAAAATTCAAAGGTTAAGATTTAAAATTCAAAATTTAAGATTGGAATCCTTCGCCCCATGGACTCTCCCAATCTTAAATGTTAAATCTTGAATCTTGAATCTTGAATCTTAAATTTTAAATCTTGAATCTTAAATCTTAAATCCAACAACTCACCGTCACCATTGAATCACAATTTCTCCGGAAGAATAGGGAACGTCAATCGACATCACGGTCTCTTCGGGTGCAGGGTCCGGTTCCTTGATGGGATCATATTTTTCCAGTCCTGTAAAGAAACGGTTGATCTCAGGATGAATATCTTTCAGCTGACCGTTGATCCGGACTATATTCATCATGTTAAAGCCATGAAACAATATTTTTATTCTCCTGACATTGGATTGATGATCGCCTTCGGCGGAATGGATACTAAATTTTTTGTTCAACGGTTCATAGCGAAGCAAGCGCCTGGAAAAAGCTCCGTTCTGATAATCAAATGACGCCCCGTCATCTTCATAATAAAGGAACTCGTTGTCATGTTCACCGGCATAAACGTGAATGTTGAGCCATTCGCTCTTTTCGCCCGTGTGCGAGATCACCGGTTGCATGGGTATGATGGAACCCGACTTGACAAAGACTGGCAACCGGTGAAGCGGACATTCGAGAATCGTTTCTGTATCCCCTGAAAATTTGTCGCCATTATACAGCGAGTACCAGGAATTTCCTTTGGGGAAATATACCTTCACGAATTCCTTGGTGCTTTCAACCGGTGCTACGAGGATGGAGGGTCCGAATAAATACTGGTGCTGAAACTGGCCTTCGTAGACCTTCGGGTCATGTGTATAATCAATGGCCAGTGAGCGTTGTACGGGCATGCCGTTCTGACTCGCCTCGTAGAACAACGAATACAGATAGGGCAGGAGCTGGTACCGGAACTTGATATAGTTGCGTGAGATCTGTTCCACTTCCTCCCCATAGGACCATGGCTCCGAATCGCGGCTGTTGATCATGGAATGTCCGCGGAAAAAAGGCGAGAATGCGCCGATGGAGACCCATCGCGCGAAGAGTCTTGTGTTTGCATCGCCGACAAAGCCGCCGACATCGTATCCGGCAAAGGCAATACCGGTCAGCCCCATGCTGTTGACCAGTCGGACGCCCAGCATCATGTGCTCATCGTACGCTACGTTGTCACCCGTCCAGACCGCGGCGTATCGCTGTATGCCGGAAAATCCGGACCGTGTCAGGTTAAAAGGGCGGCGGTTGCCCATCAGCGCTTTCGTGCCTTCATAGGTACTGCGTGCCATCTGGAAGCCGTAGATGTTCCTGCCGCGGCGAAGGGTGGATTTCTCCCCTTCAAAATCCATTTCAATATTTTCCGGAAGCATGTTTCCCCAGGTGGCAATCTCGTTCATGTCATTCCAGAAACCTGAAATGCCCTGGTCGACGTATCCCTTGAATTGATCTTTCCACCAGGAGCGCGTAGCCGGGCGGGTGAAGTCGGGGAAATGACACCATCCGGGCCACACCTGGCCGGTGTACGGCTTGCCGTCCGGGTATTTGATGAAGACATCGTTCTGTATTCCATCGTCATAGGCGTGGTAGTCTTTTTCAACTTTGATCCCGGGATCACACATCACCACGACCTCGAAACCGAGCTGCTTCAATTGTTTCAGCAGTCTGACCGGGTCTGAAAAGTCCTTTTTACTCCACGTAAAGATCTTGTACTGTTCCATGTAGTGGATATCGAATACGATCGCATCGGCAGGAATATCTTTTTCGCGGAACGTGTTCGCGACATTGACAACTTCCTTATCGGGATAGTAGCTGTAACGGCATTGCTGATAACCGATACTCCACAGGGGAGGCATTTCCATCCTTCCCGTGAGGAAAGTATATTGTTGAAGGATAGCCCGGACGTTGTCGCCATGGATAAAGTAATAGTTCATTTCGCCCGTGTCGGCTGAAAAGCTGGCAAACCTGTCGTTCGAGGCTCCGAAGTTGAAAAAGGTTTTGTGTGTGTTGTCAAAAAATATTCCGTACGAAAGGTTGTGATGGATGCCCATGTAAAAAGGCGTGGAGCAGTAGAGCGGATCAGACCCAGATGAATATCCGAAGCTGTCGGTGTTCCAGTTGGTATATCCGAAGCCGCGGCGGTCGAGGGGCCCGGTCTTTTCACCCAGGCCTATAAAGCGCTCGCCTTCCTGGAGTTTTTTGTAGGTTGTTACCTGGTCGCCGATCCACCCCGTGCCAAAGCTTTCTTCATCCTGGTTGATGATCTGTCCCTGGTGATTGGTGAACTGAAGACTGAGCGGATTTTTGCGGATGGTCAGGATCACCCGGGAAGTTGAGACGGTGATAACCTCAGGGCTATCCGAAACGTCGAACGATACCACCTTGGGGGAAGCGATCACGGAATAGGAAAAATCTTCAAAAAAATCCTCCCGGGAAAGCTGGATCCGGAAGATCGATTCACTGTAGAGGGTGATCAGAAATCTTCCGCGCACAGTGGTTCCTGAAATGCCATTCGTTTCCTTTTGCCAGCGCAGCACATTTCCGGAGTTTTCACTCAATCGCGACTTTATTCGTTTCGCCCGTCCGGATTCACCCGATACCGGTGAAGGATGATTAGTATGAGCCTGGGGGTCCAATTGATCTAAAATTTAAGATTCAGGATTAAAGAAGTGAATTCATCACCGGATATAATAAACGGTAACCATTGCGATTACCGTTTATTATGTCCAATACTGATTACCCGTATTACTGATTACTGAATACTGATTACTGATTACTGATTACTTCTTGCCCTTCTTCAGGGAAGATTCCCTGACAATGAGCCTGGTCTTCAGGATCTTTGTTTCCGGTTCAACGACAGCATCCCTGTCTTTTGTTCTGATCTCTATCTGACGGATCAGGAGTTTTGCGGCCTCCTGTCCCATTTCAAAACCGGGTTGATCCACTGAAGTCAGCGGCGGATCAAGAAGCGCTGTAAAGAACCAGTTACTGAAACCAACCACCGCAACATCCTGAGGAATTTTGAGACCAGCTTCTTTGATCGCCTGCATGGCGCCCATCGCTGCAGGGTCATTGGTAGCAAAGATCGCATCAGGCCGGGGGGATTGCGCGAGCAGTTTTTGGGTCGCTGATTTACCTTCTTCAATGGTGCCGAGCGGGCACGGCATGATGAGGTTCTGATCAATCGCTACGTTGTGCTCTTTATGCGCCTGGATATATCCTTCAAGTCGCTGTTTGGTGATCTCGAGGTTTGGAGGTCCTTCCAGGTGGGCGATGCGTTTACATCCCTGTTCAATCAGGTGTGACGTTGCTTCTTTCGCCCCGCTGAGATCATCGACGATGATCTTGCTTGAGCTCGGCGTATCATATACGCGGTCAAAGAAGACCATCGGGACACCTTTTGCGAGGATGTTGTCGATGTGATCGAAGTTATTGGTTTCGCGTGACACAGAGATAAGCATACCATCCACGCGGCTGTTGAAGAGTGCTTTGATATCCGTTTTTTCCCGTTGCAGCGATTCGTTCGACTGCGTAATGATGACATTATAACCCGCGCTGTAGGCGACATCTTCAATACCGCTGATGACAGTGGAGAAGAAGAAGTGAACGAGCTCGGGGATGACGACGCCGATCGTATTGGTTTTGCTTTGCCGTAAACTCAGGGCAACGATGTTGGGTTGATAATTTAATTTCTCAGCCAGCTCGTTGACGGCCTTTTTCGTTTCCGGACTGATATCGGGGTGGTCTTTTAGCGCCCTGGATACCGTAGAAGGGGAGATTCCCAGTTCGCGGGCGATGTCTTTGATGGTAACCTGATTGTATTTCATATGTGACTGTATTTAACTGCAGATTTAGTCTGTGCAGCCGAAATTTTTGGCAAGTTATACTCTTTGCAACAGCTTCGCAACTTGTTGCGCAACAAATTTGAAGAAGAACCGCAATCGTTTGAAATGGTAATATTACCACACTTTTCGTTGCGGTGCTCGGCAAATGGCAAGTATAGCATACAATTCGGCTCAGTGATTCCGGAATTCGTTTGATGGTTTTTAAAAGAGGATCAACCGCGAGGCCGGACGAATAGGGATATGGTTGTCAATAACCGGCAAGGCACCCCTAAGGCGATGGTCTTCTTCGGGACCAGGCAACGCCAACCGTTGCAGCAAACGTTCGCGCATTCGATTCCGGTGAAAAAAAAAGAAGCTTTTTAATGCTTTTTAAAGCCGTTCTAGTTATCTTTTCAAGCATTTTGTTGGAATCTGACTGATTTTCGAAATGTGTATTCATTAACCCAAACCCAAACCGTATGTATAAACTTTACTTGTCTTTAAGCAGGTATTTAACGGTTCTTCTTCTGGTGATCACCACTACCGCGTGGTCGCAAAGAAATGTAACCGGCCAAGTAACCTCCCAAGACGATGGATCCGGCATCCCCGGTGTCAACGTAGTTGAAAAGGGTACCACCAATGGTACTGTGAGCGACATCGATGGTAACTTCTCCATCAATGTGGCAGAGAATGCAACATTGGTTTTCTCTTTTGTTGGATTTGCAGGGCAGGAAATAGCTGTAGGTAACCAGAGCTCAATCAATGTGGCCATGACACCGGATGTAACGTCACTCGATGAAGTGGTCGTGGTGGGTTATGGAACGCAGGAAAAGAAGGAGATCACCAGTTCTGTCGTAGAGCTTGATGAAGCTGAATTTAACAAAGGCAATATCAATGATCCTACGCAATTGCTGCAGGGCAAGGTTCCAGGCCTGAGCGTGTATAACAGGGGGGGTGACCCAAACCGAAATTCTACGATACGCCTGCGCGGGATTTCCACAGTAGGCGCCAATACAGAACCGCTTGTTGTTATTGACGGTGTCATTGGCGCTTCACTTGATAACGTTGATCCCAACGACATTGAATCCATAAACGTTCTTAAAGACGGATCCGCCGCCGCTATTTATGGAAGCCGTGGATCCAGCGGCGTTATCCTCGTAACTACGAAACGCGGATCGAGCAGGGCAGGAGGTCTTTCAACTTCCTATAACGGTTATGTTTCAGCGGCAACCATTGCACGCACTCAGCCCATCATGACGCCATCGGAATATGTCGCTGCGGGCGGTAACGACCTTGGTTCGGAAACAGACTGGGTGGATGAAGTTACCCGCACCGGAATTTCACACGTTCATAACATCGCCTTATCCGGTGGTAACGAGTCTACCACCTTCAGGGTATCCACCAACTTCCGGAATGTCGAAGGCATCCTTGAAAAATCCGGTTTCGATCAAATCAACGCCAGGGCGAATTTCACCCACAATACCTTGAATAATAAGCTCAAGTTTGATTTAAACATGGCGCTGACGAACCGGAAAAGTGACTTCTCATTCAATGAAGCCCTTCGTTATGGGGTGCTGTTCAATCCAACGGCGCCTATCAGGTTTGACAACGGCGATTACTATCAGGCTATCCTCTTTGATAACTTCAACCCGGTGGCTATCCTGAATCAGAACGTTAATGAGGGCAAGAGAAAGAATCTCAATTTCAATGCAAAGGTAGACTACGCCATCCTCGACAACCTGACGCTGACCGCCAACTATGGTCAGCAATATGAAAATAACCTCAATGGTGAGTACTATTCCAGAAACTCACTGTTCCGTGGATTGAACCGCGGTGGTCTGGCAAGACGATACACCTCCGACAGAAGCTTCTCACTCTTTGAAGGGTATGCTACATACTCAAAATCCTTCAGCAAGATGAACATGGATGTGTCGGCGGGATATTCGTTTCAGGAGGATCAGTTTGAAGACTTCTTTTTATCCCTTGGCAATTTCCCGAGCGATGAACTTGGATATTATGCACTGGAAACTTCCGGCGACAGGCTTTCAGGCCTTGCCAGTCTCGTGGACATTAACAGCAGCCGTTCTCCCAACAGCCGTATAATCGCCTATTTTGCAAGGGTGAATCTTGGCTTTGACAATGCGATTTTCTTTAACGCTTCCGTCAGAAGGGAAGGCTCTACAAAATTAGGTGCTGACAACCAATGGGGCGTTTTCCCGGCCGTCGGTCTGGGTGTTGACCTGAACAGGTATCTGGACATCAACAACGTGGATGTTCTGAAATTCAGAGTAGGGTATGGCGTGACTGGATCGCTTCCCAATGAAACGGGTCTGGCACAGGATCAGTACACCTATGATTTTCAATCCGGTGGTACTGTTACCAAAACAAGGGATGCTAACCGCGATCTGAAGTGGGAGCAGAAATCTGAGATCAACCTTGGACTGGATTTTGGATTGGGCGGGAAGCTGATGGGCGCCCTCGATGTGTATACGCGGGATATCAAAGACTTTATCCTGGAAAGGAATGTAGACGTTGCTGTTTATCCGTCCGGCCGTCGATTTGAAAATGCGGGATCACTGAAGACCAATGGTATCGAGCTTTCCCTGAATTACAATGCGGTTGAGTTTGGCCGGGTCCGGTGGAATCCGGGAATCGTGTTGAGCACTTACAAGACTACGCTTGAGTCCTATATTAATGACGAGGAAATGCGCGCTGACCTTGGCGCTCCAGGCCAGAACGGAACAAGCATGATCCGGGTAGCAGTAGGAGAGGAAATTGGTCAGATATGGGGCCCTGTCTTTTCCGGTGTCACCACAGATGACGCTTCCACGGAGGCCAACGAAGGAGGCCGTCCGGTCTTTTCTGACTTGAATGGAGATGGACAGGTGATTTCCAACCAGGGATCAGCGCTGCTGCCCGAAGGTGATTTCCGCGAACTGGGAAAAGGTCTTCCTAGCCTGGAGCTGGGATTTACCAACCAGGTGACTGTTGGGAACTGGGATTTCAATGCCTTCTTCAGAGGCGCGTTTGGTCACAGTCTCGTCAACACCTTCCGCGCCTTCTATGAGCCGATAGATCCGGGTGCGATCAACTCGTATAACAGAGTGATCACAGATAAGGCAGTGGATGGTCTTACATCCGCTCAATTCAGTTCGCTCTATGTAGAAAAGGCAGACTTCTTCAAACTGGATAACGTGACAGTTGGATATAACATCAAGAATGCTTCGACAAGCGTCATCAGGAGCTTCAGGATTTACGCCAACGTGCAAAACGCATTTGTGATTACGAATTACACCGGAATTGATCCAGAACCCGTGCTGCAGGATTACGGAGCGATTGACAATGGTGGGTTTCTCGATCTTTCAACCCCTGATGTTCTGGCGCCTGGTCTCGACCGGCGGAACAGTTACTTCACTGCAAGAACATTTACTTTAGGTGTTAATATTGGTCTTTAATAATAAGCGAAAGAGACATATGAAAGATTTATTAAAATATACACTCATTTCAACGCTGTTTATTGGAGCGGTGTCCTGTAATGACCTTGACGAAGAGATCAAAGGTGATTTCACCAAGGATTTTGACCCTGCAAATCAAGGGGTCGGTATCAAGAACAATGTGAACAAGGCCAGTCCGAATGATGGGCTGTCAGATGCGTTCTCAAGATTGTTACCCGGTACGGCAACGAACGGTGGCTTCTTCCAGGTGCAGGAATTGTCCAGCGACGAAGTGGTTATCACGCAAAAAGGAGGTGACTGGTTTGACGGTGGAGATTATATCAGAATGCACCGTCACGAGTTTTCTCCTCAGACCGTTTCCATCAACGACGCATGGTCACAGGCCTACAACGGCATATTCCAGTGCAATGACCTGCTGGATAATGATGGCATGAATGCGGCAAGTATTGCTCAGTTAAGAACACTGAGAGCATACTTTTACTGGAGGTTAATGGACCTTTTTGGCAATGTAAAGATTGTTACCAGCGCAGGCGGCGATGCTCCGCAATCTCAGCGTCCTCAGGTCTTCAATTTCATTGAATCCGAGTTGCTGGCGGCGATACCGGACCTGCCTACCGCCAAAGCTGAGTATGGAAGGGTAAACCAATTCGCAGCATATGCGCTGCTTTCCAGGCTTTACCTGAATGCGCACATCTACACCGGTGGCGCACCGCGGTACCAGGACGCCATTGATGCCGCTGATGAAGTGATCAATTCAGGGCTTTATAGCCTGTCACCTGAGTATAAGGATGTTTTTGCGCCAGACAACGTCGATAACGTTGAACATATTTTCGTTGCCACGTTTGATGAGGCTACCGGTACAGGCATGAACATCGCTCAAATGACGCTTCATTATCCGAGTCAATTGACTTTCCGGCTTGCAGAACAACCCTGGAACGGGTATGCTGCGATGGAGGAATTTTACAATTCATATGAAGACACGGATGAAAGAAAAGCCAATAACTTTATTACCGGCCCCCAATTGGATCAGAACGGTAATCCCGTGCTCGATCTTGCTTTTGACAAGGCTGATCCAGATGGTCCTCCGGTAAACTATACTCCGTTTATTAATGAAATGTTCCCCAATTCATCCCGTCAGGGTGGAGCAAGGCTTGGTAAGTTCAGCTTTAAAGTTCCCCAGAACAGCAATATGGATAACGATTACCCGCTCCTGAGGTATGGAGAAGTATTGTTAAACAAGGCAGAAGCTGTTGCGCGGTTGAATGGAAACAACTTCAGCGATGGAACTACATTGGGCCTGGTGAATGAGATCCGCGAAAGGGCAGGCGTTGACGGGTTTACTTCCATGACTGAAGGTCAGATGCTTGCTGAACGCGGCAGAGAACTCTTCATCGAGGCCCTGAGACGGACGGACCTGATCCGGTTTGGCGCCTGGGGCAATGCGTGGTGGGAAAAGCCAGCACATTCGGATGCTCACAAAATTATCTTCCCGATTCCGCTTCAGCAGATGCAGGCCACAGCCTCTACTGCCAATCCGTTGACACAAAACACGGGCTACTGATTATAAGTTTAACCACTTAGTTTGTAATTTTGATAGCGTCTGACTTCGGTTGGACGCTATTTTATTTTGAGCAATGAAAGTTTTTACGGTAGCGATATGTATTTGTTTGTTGGGATGCTCACATGACCGGTTGAAGGAACCTGCACTGTTTACCAATATTACCAAACAAAGCGGGGTCGATTTCCACAATGATCTGGTCTTCACGGAGCGATTGAATCCATACACGTACAGAAACTTTTACAACGGTGCGGGTGTGGCGATCGGCGATATCAATAATGATGGACTGCAGGATATTTTGTTTGCCGGCAATCAGGCAGACAACAAGCTATATCTGAATGAAGGCAATCTGGTGTTCAGGGATATCACGGACAAGGCAGGAGTTGCCTGTCCGGGGGTGTGGTCCACGGGCGTTACCTTCGCTGATGTCAATGCGGATGGATTTTTGGATATCTATGTATGTAAATCCGGGGATCCGGAAACGCCCAACAGAAACAATGAGCTGTTTATTAACAATGGTGACTTGACCTTTACTGAGAAGTCAAAGGAATTTGGCCTTGATATCACCGGATTGTCGGTGCAGGCTGCCTTTTTCGACTTTGACAAGGACGGGGACCTTGATTGCTATCTGTTAACCAATTCGATAAAGTCTGTGGGAAATTACGATCTGGTAAAGAACCAGCGTGACATTCCGGACCCGCTTGGCGGCGGAAACAAATTCCTGATCAATGATGACGGAAAATTCCGCGACTATTCCCCGGAGGCAGGTATTTACCGTAGTAGCATTGGCTTTGGACTGGGCATCACATTGGGTGATTTTAATAACGATACATGGACAGACATTTTTGTATCCAATGATTTTTTTGAAAGGGACTACCTCTACATCAATGACCAGCATGGCGCTTTCAAAGAATCATTAACGGACTACTTTCAGTCCATCAGTATGGGTTCGATGGGTGCTGATTTTGCCGACCTCGACAATGACGGGCGCCCCGAACTGTTTGTCACCGAGATGTTGCCTGATTCCCTGAGTCGGAGGAAAACAAAAACCGTCTACGAAAGCTGGGATAAGTACCAATTGAATGTAAGAAATGGATATCATCACCAGTTCCCGAGAAATGTTCTGCAGAAGCAGGTAAGCCAGACCGGATATGTTGAAGTAGGCAGGTTTGCCGGAATTTCCGCTTCCGAGTGGAGTTGGGGCGCGCTGCTCTTCGACATGGATAACGACGGGTTAAAGGATATCTTTATTGCCAACGGAATTTATAAAGATCTGCTGGATCGTGACTATTTAGCGTATTCGGGTGACGACAATAATATCCGGAAAATAATTCGCGAGGAAGAAGATGCAATTGTAAAGTTGATCGACTTAATGCCGTCATCGGAGTTTCCGAATTACGCCTTCAGGAATTACGGCCATCTGACTTTTAAAAATGTTGCGCAAGACTGGGGGCTTGGCGCGCCTATGTATTCCAGTGGAAGCGCCTATGGCGACCTCGACAATGATGGCGACCTCGACCTGGTTGTGAACAATATCAATGCACCCTCCGTGTTATACCGCAACAATACAGACTCATCAAAACTTAAGAACATCAGTGTGGCGCTTGCGATGGCGGGTAACAACACCTTCGCGGTAGGTTCTGAAATAAGAGCGTTCTGCGGCAATAAATTGTTTACGGCAGATAATTTTGTAACAAGAGGATTTCAAAGTTCTTCGCAGCCAGCGATCACCCTTGGCCTGGGAGCGGGGGTTCAGAGGATTGATTCGCTCCAGATACACTGGCCAGATAGTGGTTATTCCGTTCTGTATAATGTTCCGGTCAACAAGAGACTCAGTTTATCGCGCAGTGACCTTAGCGTCATCGAAGATCACCCAATTGAAAAGACGAAGGCCAAACAATTCCGGATGGAAAAAATATCTTCGGAGGTTTTTAAGCACAAGGGAAGCGGACTTGTTGATTTTAACCGCGAGCGCCTGCTTCCGATGATGTATGGAAATGAAACGCCTTCCTTACTGAAGGGCGATATCAACGGCGATGGCCAGGATGAGGTCTATATTGGTGGAGGAAAAAACCAGGATGGGATGTTTATTCAATTTAATGGTGATAAGATAATATCGACATCCCCCATGGCAATTGCCGGATACAATCTTTCTGAGGAGACGAAAGGCGCCATGTTGGATGTGGATTCCGACGGTGATCTGGATCTGTATATGGCTACCGGTGGGAAGTTTTTTCCCAAAACCTCTGAAGCCCAAAGCGATAGGATCTTTATTAACGATGGCAATGGGGAATTTTCGGAAGCGCCGAACGCATTGCCGTTCACGACATTTTTTTCGACCAGTGTCGTGAGATCGCTCGACTTTGATAATGATGGCGACAGTGATCTGGTGGTTGCTGAAAGATTTGATCCATTTGTTTACGGAAGGGGAGGCCGGGCCTTCTTGCTTGAAAATGATGGCAAGGGAGTATTCACGGATGTGACTAGCCAATTTGCGGCAGATTTACTCGATATCGGCATGGTAACAGACATTGAAGTTCAGGATCATAACAACGACGGATGGAATGATCTTCTGATAGTGGGTGACTGGATGCCGATTGTAATGCTTAAAAATCTCAAGGGAAAGTTTGTTGATATTTCCGCGGAGATTGGACTTCAGGATACGGAAGGCTGGTGGCACGACGCAGCCTGCGGGGATCTTAATCAAGATGGAAGAGTGGACTTTGTCCTTGGTAATCACGGGTTGAATTCTTTCTTTAAACCTGGTGACAGGATGTATGTGCATGATTTTGATGGCAACGGTTCCATTGAACAGGTCTTCTGCACAAATTATAATGGAAAGTATTATCCGATCGTTGATAAGGACGAGTTCCTGTCACAGTTGCCTTCATTCAAAAAGAGTCTGCTGTACTATCGTGAATATGGAAAAAAGGCGATCGACGAACTTATTCAGGAATCCGACTTGAAAAAATCAAAAATATATGAGGTAAAATTACTTTCTTCCGTCTTATTGTTATCTGATTCAGGCGGATACAAAAAGGTTGAGCTTCCTGCGGAAGCTCAGTATTCTTCTGTTTACAGCCTTTTGATCCACGATTTTGATAATGATGGTATCGAAGATGTGATCGCCGGCGGAAATCAATATCAGGTAAAGCCGCAGTTTGGAAGATTGGATGCTTCGAACGGGTGGTTCTTTAAAGGCATATTGGAGAAAGGCCAGTTTTCTTTTCAGTCGGGCCACGATCTGAATGTCAAAGGGGAGATACGGGATATTGAACTTGTGGAAGTTAATGGAAAAATGTACATTTTATTTGCAAAGTATGATGATGACCTTGAGATATATAAAATTGCTCACTAGCATAATTTTCTTTTCGATACTCTTCATAGGGTGTTTCCAGTCTGACTATACGAAACTTGTGAAGTCAGAACTGAGCAAAGGAGCGCGAAAGGATTCTTTGCTGTTCGGCATAAAATTCGGTGATACCAGGAATGACTTCTATGGTAAATGTTTTGATCTTAACAAAAAGCACCTTGTAACCCAGGGGCCGGCAAACACCTCTGTGCAATACCTGTTCAGTGATTCACTCGTTCATGACAAGCCCACACAGATCCGTTTACTGTTCTTTCCGGAGTATGACGAAAAAGATTTGATTGCTGAAATGAATATGGAACTAAGTTATCCGGGGTGGGCTCCATGGAATAAATCACTGCAATCTGATAGCCTGAAAGTAAAGACACTGGAACTTCTGATGAACTGGTATCAGGGAAATGAATTTGTTACTGCAGATGTAAACAATGCTCCCATGTCCGTAAAACTCGACGGCAACAGACGCGTGTTGGTTTATATCAAGGACGCACAGAGTGTCGGGGTCAAAGTTCAGGATATTCTGCATCCGAAATTTAAACATTCAATTAACTGAGCGGATGGAAGTAATGCAGCGTCGGTCAATCGGGCATCGTATCGGTTTGAAGGCCTCGGAATTCCTGGCGTGTTCCGTATTGTTTATTCTGCTTGTCGGTTGTTCCGGCAAAGAAACAGTAAAAGAAACAATGCTATTCAGTCAGATGCCTTCCGATTCAACCGGGATAACCTTCATCAACAAACTTACTTTTGACCAGCAATTCAATATTTACACGTACCGCAATTTTTACAACGGGGGTGGTGTGGCCCTTGGCGACGTCAATAACGATGGCTTGATCGATATCTATTTCACGGGAAATCTTGTCCCGAACAAGCTCTACCTGAACAAAGGCAATTTCAGATTTGAAGACATAACTGAAAGTGCGGGGGTTGCCGGTAGCCAGACATGGTCGACCGGTGTTTCCATGGCAGACGTAAACGGCGATGGTCTCCTTGATATCTATGTTTCCAATTCGGGAAATGTGGATGGCGGTCTGAACAAGCGAAACGAGCTGTTTATCAATAAGGGGAATCTGGCTTTCGAGGAGCAGGCAGCGCAATACGGGATTGCCGATGAGGGATACACAACACACGCAGCATTCTTTGACTATGACCGGGATGGAGACCTGGATCTGTATATACTGAACAATTCCTATCAGGCCATTGGCAGCTTTAATCTCCGAAAGAATGAAAGAACAAAACGGGATGCGATGGGAGGGGATAAACTAATGCGTAATGACGGAGATCATTTCACCGATGTGAGTGTTGACGCCGGCATTTTCGGAAGTGTGATCGGCTTTGGCCTCGGTGTCACTGTTGGTGACATAAACAACGATCAATGGCCGGATATTTTCGTTTCAAATGATTTTTTTGAGCGGGACTACTTATACATCAATAATCAGGATGGCACCTTCAGGGAGACGCTTCCTGAGCAAATAAACAGTATCAGCGGAGCATCCATGGGTGCAGATCTTGCTGATATTAACAACGATGGCTGGTCGGATATTTTTGTCACTGAAATGCTCCCTCGTGACAATGCAAGATTGAAAACGGTCACAACTTTCGAAGACTGGAACAGGTATCAGTACAATGTGCAAAACGGTTATCACCACCAGTTCACACGCAATATGCTGCAACTCAACAACGGCGACAATACCTTCAGTGAAATCGGCAGGCTTGCAGGGGTAGAAGCAACAGATTGGAGCTGGGGTGCCCTTTTGTTTGATATGGACAACGATGGACTGAAAGACATCTTTGTTGCTAATGGCATATATCAGGACCTTACGAATCAGGACTTTCTTCAGTTTGCGAGCAACGAAGAATTTGTAAAATCCGTGCTGGCCAAAAATTCGGTTGACTACAAAAAATTAACCGAGATCATACCTTCGACGCCGATCGCCAATTACGCCTTTAAGAACCACGGCAATTTGAAGTTTCAGGATCAGGCTGCCGCATGGGGTTTGGGGACACCTGGTTTTTCAAATGGCGCAGCATACGGAGACCTCGATAATGACGGCGATCTTGATCTTGTGGTTAACAACGTAAACATGCCAAGCTTCGTCTATCGTAATGAGACCAGCCGTATGATACCCCGCAATCATTATATCAAGTTGAACCTTGTCGGCAGCGGTAAAAACACTTTTGCTGTCGGCGCAAAGATCATTGCCGAAGCGGGTGGCGAACAATTCGCTGTTGAACAAATGCCAATTCGCGGCTTCGAATCCACCGTCGATCACCGGCCCAATATCGGGCTGGGTAACAACTCCATGCTGGACCGGCTGACGGTGCTGTGGCCTGATGGAAGCGTCACAATACTCGACTCTGTACACGCAAACCAGACGCTTACGCTCCGTCAAAAAGAGGCATTCATCATGCCGACGAGAACTGAGAAACAGGAAAGCAGTGTGGATGTGCTGTTGAAAGATATCTCTGCTTCAGGTGTCATTGATTTTGTGCATAAAGAAAACAACTTCGTCGATTTTGATCGCGATCATTTAATCTACCACATGCTTAGCACCGAAGGGCCGAAAATGTCAAAAGGTGATGTGAACGGCGACGGATTGGAGGATCTGTTTATTGGAGGCGCAAAAGATCAACCCGGCTCCCTCTTTATTCAAACAGCGATGGGAACATTCCAGCCGGCAAATGAAAAATTGTTCGCCCGGGACAAGGTTTCGGAAGATATGGGCAGTGTCTTCTTTGATGCCGATAATGATGAGGACCTTGACCTTTACGTGTGCAGCGGAGGAAACGAATTTCCACCAAGTTCAACTGCACTCATTGACAGGCTTTACCTGAATGATGGCAAAGGTAATTTCTCACGCTCATCACAAGTGCTTCCCGTGAATAGTTTTGAAAGTACGTCCACTGTTAGCGCTGCCGATTATGATGGTGATGGCGATCAGGATCTGTTCGTGGGCGTCCGGTTAAAAGCCTTCTATTACGGCTGGCCAATGAACGGATATATTTTGAACAATAACGGTTCGGGACAGTTCAGCAATGTTACTATGAGCGTTGCGCCGGGGCTGCAAAATATCGGTATGATCACGGATGCGCTTTGGGCGGACATAGACGGAGACAAGGATCAGGACTTAATGGTGATTGGAGAATATATGCCTATCAGCATTTTCAGGAATAATGACGGGATACTCGAAGAGGAGACTGCGCAAGGGACCCTGTCCTCCAGCCATGGGTGGTGGAATGCCATTGAAGCCGCCGACCTGGATCAAGATGGTGACATTGATTTCGTGGTCGGGAATCATGGCTTGAATACAAGGTTCAAGGCATCAGCCGAAAAGCCTGTTTGTATGTATGTTAATGACTTTGATCAGAACGGAACGATCGAACATATTGTCTGTACGCACAACGGCGACGATAATTATCCCATGATCCTCAGGCATGATCTGGTTGGGCAGATACCTTCCCTGAAGAAGAAGTACCTGAAATATGATACTTATAAAGATGAAACACTGACAGATATTTTCAGTGAAGAACAATTGAAGGATGCGCGGTTGCTGAAGGCCTTTGAATTAAAGTCCTCCGTATTAATCAATGACGGAACAGGAAAGTTCAGTATGCGTCCCCTTCCTGTAGAAGCGCAATTTGCTCCGGTTTATGGCATTGAGGTTTATGATTTTGATCGGGATGGTCTTATGGATATTGTGGCAGGGGGCAACCTCTACAATGTTAAACCTGAAGTTGGAAGATATGATGCGAGTTACTGCTCCTTTTTGAAGGGGGATGGGAAAGGGAATTTCACCTCGGTATCTTCGGCCAGATCCGGTGTCAAAGCCCATGGGCAGATCAGGGATGTCCTGACCTTGAAAAGCAGCAAAGGCAATCTGCTTGTGATGTCCCGCAACAATGATTCCGTTCTTGTCTACACCATTGACTAACCGTTGTGAAGATAAGCCTACCAAAAAAAAGTGGTTATTGTTTACTGCTGAATGTTCTACTGCTGGCAGGTTGTCAGGAAAAGAAATCCCCACCGCTATTCTATTCCGTTCCTGAGGCGAGAAGCAATATCACATTTGATAACACTTTAACACAAACCGGTTATTTCAATATCATTGAATACCTGTATTTCTATAACGGCGGTGGGGTTTCTGCGGGCGACATCAACAACGATGGATTGACAGATCTTTATTTTACAGCGAATCAGCTTCAGAATAAACTATTTCTGAATAAAGGGGATTTTGTTTTTGAAGACATTACCGGAACAGCCGGGGTCGGAGGGGAGGGTAACTGGAAGACAGGGACTACCATGGCTGACGTGAACGGAGATGGACTTCTCGATATCTTTGTTTGCGGTGTGGGGAATTACAAGTACTTCAACGGAAAAAATCAGCTGTTCATCAATAACGGCGACCTTACCTTTTCAGACCAGACCGAGGCTTATGGTCTCGCTTTTCAGGGCTTTTCAACCCATGCGTCATTTTTTGACTACGATAATGACGGCGATCTTGATATGTACCTGTTGAACCATTCCGTTCATTCCGTGAGATCTTATGGGCAATCCAGTTTAAGGTATGAGAACGATTCTTTGGCCGGTGACAAATTATACCGGAATGAGATCGTACCAACCGGCATCAGCAAGTTTACGGACGTGACGACATCCGCGGGGATCTACAACAGCCAGGTGGCGTATGGTCTTAGCGTTGGCGTTTCTGATATTAACCTTGACGGCTTTTTAGACATTTATGTATCGAATGATTTTCATGAAAATGATTATTTGTATGTCAACGATGGCCACGGCAAGTTCAGGGAGGAACTGGAAAAGTCCATGCCGCATACCAGTCGGTTTTCCATGGGCAATGATATTGCCGACATCAATAACGATGGGTATTCCGACATTATCACACTTGATATGTTACCCCGTGATGAGGAAGTAATTAAAACCACCGCAGGGGAGGATTCCTATGATATCTATTCTTACAAACTGCGGTTTGGATACCATCATCAGTTTTCCAGAAATGCTCTTCAGCTAAATCGCGGACCAGCGCCGGAAGGTCATCATGTTTTTAGCGACATTGCCCCGCTCGCTGGTGTGCATGCTTCGGATTGGAGTTGGGCGCCCTTGCTTGCAGATTTTGACAATGATGGTAACAAAGATCTGTTTATCGCGAACGGTATCCTGACAAGGCCCAATGATCTTGATTACATGAATTTCATTGCCTCAGATTCCGCTCAAAAGTTTTATGGTTACGAGGAATTCATCAGGAATATGCCTTCGGGAACTGTGCCGAATTTTATATTCAGGAATTCAGGTAGCCTCGACTTCCAGGACGTTTCAGAAACGTGGCTAGGTATGAAGCCCACTGCATCGACCGGCGCCACCTATGCGGATCTGGATAATGACGGTGACCTTGATCTGGTGATCAATAATGTCAATGAAAAAGCCAGCATCCTGCGGAATGATTCGCCCGCCGATGCTCATGGCTGGCTGCAGGTCGAGCTGCTGGGGGAAGATTCGAACCGCTTCGGTATCGGCGCCAAGATCATCGTTTATGCAGGCGGGAAGCAGCTCTATCATGAGCAGATCCTGTCGCGCGGATGGCAATCTTCTGTGAGCCCATTGATTCACATCGGGATTGGACTTGTCCCTTCCGTGGATTCTGTGCTTATCATCTGGCCCGACAAGCGGGCGCAGACCCTTCATTCCCTCAGCAAAAACAAACGGATCAAGTTATTTCAAAAAGACGCTGAAGGTGTCTGGGATTATTCCGTCAACAGGCATACTGCGGTGCCGTTGTTACGCCGGGAGACGCTGCCTTTTAAGCATCGCGAAAATGATTTTAACGCCTTCAATACGGAAAAGCTGATTCCGCATATGATCTCTACGCAGGGCCCTGGCCTAAGCACAGGTGACCTTAATGGAGATGGTTACGAAGACTTCTTTATCGGAGGAGCTGCGGGGCAACCAGGGCAGGTATTTTTTCAAAACACAACCGGAAATTTTTTCACGAAAGCACAGCCCGTGTTGAAGGCGGACTCACTTTACGAGGACGCGGGCTCAGCATTTTTCGATGCCGATGGAGACGGATCGCTCGATCTCCTTGTCGTGAGCGGCGGCCAGCAATTTTCCGGCAATGATCCCCGTCTGCGGCCGCGATTATATTTTAACAACGGTTCGGGTACCCTTAGTGAATCAAAGGGCAATCTTCCTGAAATTTTTGCAAATGCTTCGTGTGTGAAGCCTGGAGATTTCGACAATGATGGTGACATCGATGTTTTTATTGGCGGGAGGGTGATAGCCGGTCAGTATGGAATAAGTCCTGAAAGTTTTCTGCTCGTCAACGATGGGAAGGGGCGGTTTAAAAATGAATCGCGAAGACTTGATCCGCAGCATGATCAAAGATTAGGTATGGTAACAGATGCTGCCTGGAACGATCTCAATGCTGATGGTAAACCTGATCTCGTGGTAGTGGGAGAGTGGATGCCTGTTACGGTATTGATCCAGGATGTTCATGGAGATTTTGTTGACAAGACACCCGATTACGGATTGTCCGGTACAAATGGATGGTGGAATACGCTGGAAGCGGAAGATTTTGACAAGGATGGGGATATCGATTTTGTTGCAGGAAATCTTGGGCTGAATTCAAGACTAAAGGCCAGCCGGGATCGTCCTGTCACTTTCTATGTGGGTGACATGGATGAGAATGGTGGTACCGATCATCTGCTTACTTACTTCAATGACGAAGAAGAGTACCCGTTCATATCCCGGGACCAGTTGGTGAAACAGGTTCCATCATTCAGGCGCAAATTTCTGAAATACGATAATTTCAGAAAGGTAAAACGCGAACACATCATTTCAGGCCCCGAGATTGAAAAATTTGCCGTCCTGCAAGCTTACTGTTTTTCGTCTGTTTACCTGGAAAACAGAAAGGGTACTTTCGCTGTGAGGCCATTGCCGGTTGATGCTCAGATGTTTCCCGTATTTTCACTTTGTTCGGGGGATTTTAATCACGATGGTAACAAAGACCTTCTGGCCGTCGGGAATCTATATGCAGTGCAACCGGATTTTGGAAGGTATGACGCTGGCTACGGGTTGATGATGGAGGGTGACGGCAAGGGAAGTTTTAAGTCACAATCATTGCAGGAATCAGGTTTCCTGGTAACAGGCGAGGGCCGGTCCGTCGAGGCGATTAAATCAACTCAGGGACAGGATCTGTATGTTGTTGGCCGGAACAACGAATCATTGCTTTTATTCAGGTAAAGGGATCATCCCGCTTTGTTCAAATGGGGGCGCTGAACATGATCGAAATCATTTTTTTTGAGCCTAAGCCTCTGTATTTTGGTTTTAATTGTGCTTAAGTCGCCTTAAATTTTTAATTTTACTTGATAACTGAAGGAGATGGAAAAAATACCTTTTAGATTTTTTTTAACTGCTGTTATTTTTGTTGCAGGTGCCTGTTCGGTATCTACTCCAACCGAAGATTACAGGCCCAAGGTGCGCAATGCGGAATTTATACATCGGTCCGTGAAACAGGTCACTGATGTGATCGTCCACGATATCTTCTCTCCCCCGGTATCCAGTCGTATTTATGTCTACATGAGTGTTGCCGGGTATGAAGCGGCAATTCATGACAATCCTCAGTATCTTAGTTTGGCAGGGCAGCTCAACGGTCTCCAGCCTGTTCCCAAACCTGAGCCAAGCCTTGAATACTGTTATCCGCTCGCTTCTGCGGAAGCAATCCTGACGGTCGGAAAGGCCCTGGTCTTTTCGGAGGATAAAATGGATGTCTTTTACAATAAGATCATGGAAGACTTCAGGAATGCGGGCATTCCGGATGAAATATTTGAGCGCTCCACCGCTTACGGACGGGAGGTAGCCCAACATATACTGGCGTGGTCAGGGAAAGACAACTACAAACAATCCCGTTCATTCCCGAAATACTCCATCGAAGACGATGCTTCCACATGGAAGCCGACGCCTCCTGCATATATGGATGCCATTGAACCGCATTGGGCAAAGATCAGGACCTTTGCGATCGACTCCGCAGGTCAGTTCAAGCCTTCCGGGCCAACCACTTTCTCGTCTGACAAGAGCAGCAAATTCTACAAGGAAGCGCTTGAAGTGTATTCTGTCGGTAAGAATCTTACCGAGGAACAGCGCCAGATCGCTTCTTTCTGGGATTGCAATCCTTTCGTGATGAATGTGAAGGGACACGTGATGTTCGCTACTAAAAAGATATCGCCAGGCGGGCACTGGATGAACATTACACATGTGGCTTGCGAGAAAACAAACGCCGATTATCTGCAGGCGGCGGAGGCATATGTAAGGGTTTCCATTGCCCTTGTTGATGGATTCATCAGTTGCTGGGATGAGAAATACAGGTCGAGGCTGATCAGGCCTGAAACTTATATTAACGAATATATTGATGAAGACTGGGTGCCTCTTTTGCAGACTCCTCCTTTTCCCGAATATACCAGCGGGCACAGCGTAGTATCTTCTGCTGCTGCCGTTACACTTACCGACTTATTCGGCGAAAATTTTTCCTTTTTGGATTCGACAGAAGTTGAATTCGGACTCACTGCCCGAAGCTTCAATTCCTTTAAGGAGGCATCGGAAGAAGCCGCCCTCAGCAGGCTTTATGGGGGCATCCACTACAGGCCTGCCATCGACGATGGGTTTACCGAAGGCACCGCGCTCGGACAATACATTGTTGAAAAAATAAAGACACGCCGGGAAGATCTTGCACAAAAGTAAGTGTTCTCTCTATTGGAGAAAATTCGTCTCCAAAATCATGCTTCCGCTGGCTGCGACGATGGCCTCATTGTCATTCTTACGCCGCATCGAATCTGCCGTTATATATTGGTAGTCATACCGGATTCAGGGTTCGTTTTATCTGCATTGTTTTGAAAAAATTTGACTGTGACCGATGCTAGCCAACCTGCATTTGTTTATTTTGTGCGGATGAAACCGGAAAAACCGGAAGTCGTATTTTGAACCTATACCAAATGCTCTAACATGTCACCCTATTTAGCAGAATTTTTAGGCACCATGCTTCTTACCTTACTGGGAAATGGCGTGGTTGCAGGCGTCCTTCTCCGGGATTCCAAAGCGGAGAACGCGGGCTGGCTCACCATTGTCCTGGGCTGGGGCCT
>JBARAD010000056.1:0-57254 GCA_049791675.1 Chryseosolibacter sp. | reverse complement strand
GAATTACCTATCGCAGGAAGGTCTGGTCTTTCCGGAGGAACGAATGCCCAGTGCGGCTCATATTCTGCGCCTTGCTGAATCCACTTTTCAATAAGATTAATTTCGCGGGAGGTTAACGAAAGGTTGGACTCAACCGGAGGCATGCGGAAAGCGGAATCCTCCGAAGTGATGCGCACGAACACCTCTGATTTCAGGGGAGCACCAGGCACAAGAGCATGTGCGGTGGGGTTTTCTGCTAACGCTTTATACGCCTCGTTGGCAATATCCAGTCTGAGGCCAGCCTGTCTCTTATTGGCGTCCGGTCCATGACAGATAAAACATTTATCTGAAAGTATCGGTCGGATATCAAAGTTATAGCTGACGGTGTCCGGCATGCGCTCACTGGCAGCGAGTTTTTCTGAACCTTCCTTACAACCCGATACGCCGGCCAGAATACTAACTGCAAGGGCAAGCACCCTGTAATTAAATCCCCTGCACATAAAATATGTTTATCCTGTTAACAATACAACCCTTCGGTAATTTAAATCAATATCTCTGAAAACGAAGCGTTTTACTTTCTAAACAAAGCGGTTCTGTAAAGGAACAATGATGATAAACGCATGTCGGCCAACGCTCCGAGACGACATCAGGTGAATAGTTCCATCTCAGGAAGTCCGTCCCCATCGGGAGTTGTATAAAATGGTCTTTTTTCGATTTCATAATTCGTTTCCGGAGGAACACCCAGCGCGTGATAAATCGTCTGATGTACCTGATCGATCTTGATGGGTCTATCGATCGTCTTGCAGGGCCGCTCATCCGCAGTCTTGCCATACGCAAAACCCTGCCTGATACCTCCACCAAACATGAGTATCGAGCATCCGTCTGTAAAGTGGCGGTGCATGCCATAGTGCTTGATGTCATGGATGACATCCGGTTGATTGACCTGCTCTTTCACCTTCAGGCCGGGCCTGCCTTCTGTCATCATATCCCTGCTGAATTCACTGGCAAGGATAATGATGGTCCTGTCCAGATGACCTGTCTTCTTGAGATCCCTGATGAGTTGGGACACAGGTCCGTCGATCTGCTTTTTCATATCAATTAACCTGGTGTAACCATTTTCATGCGTATCCCACCCTTTAAAGGGTTCATATTCAGTGGTGACACTGATAAACCTTGCGCCTTTTTCTGTGAGTCTTCTTGCGAGGAGGCATCCCAGACCAAAGCGACCGGTATTGTAAATATCATAGCTTTCCTTCGGCTCATTGCTCAGATCAAACGCTTTGGCTTCGGGAGAATTCAGCAACATATAGGCTTGCTCCATAGACCGCCGCAGCGATTCCTTCTGATAGTCGCTTCCAAATTCACCGAAGGGACCTTTGCTGATCAGATCATTGTAAAGCTGATTCCTTTTCTCAAAGCGTTTGTAGCTCATGCCTACCGGAGGCTTAACACTTTCAAGGCCAGTGGTCGGATCGGGAATAAAGAATGGGCCAAATTCATTGCCGAGAAATCCCGCGGTATGAAATGCTTTTAATTCCTCACCCTCGCCCAGGGTGAACCTTTGACCGATATCGATGAAAGCAGGGATTACCGGATTCTTCGGGCCGAGCTCCTTTGCAATCCAGGCGCCCATGTGAGGGGCTGCCACGGTCTGAGGAGGCTCGTAACACGTATGCCAGTGATACTGATGTCTTGAATGAAGAATGTGACCAAGATCAGCCGCAACATAAGACCGGATGATTGTACCAAGGTTCATCACACTGCCGATCTTTTCAAGACCTTCGGAAAAATGGACACCATCCAGGGCCGTGGGTACGGACTTGAAAGTACTCAGCACACTGTTCGCCTCCATGCCCTTTTCAAAAGGGGTATATTTTTTCGGATCAAATGTATCGGTATGTGCCATTCCCCCTGCCATCCACAAAAGGATCACAGTATCCGCTTTGGATTTGATCTTGGTCTTACTGCAGGAACTTAACATGGAAACAGGCATTCCTGCACTCAGTGCCGCAAGTGTCGCCGCACTGGTTTTCTGCAAAAATTCTCGTCGGTTCCAGTTTGTTTTCATCGTCATTACTTGATCTTTAAACGCTCTTAATAAATTAACTGAAATTCAGGAAGAAGCATAACTGCCCAAAGAAAATCTTCAACAGCGTCAATCTCCGGGTTATTCCCCAGCAGACCTATCGCCACCTTCATTTCCTCCGCCTCCGGCTCACGTCCCAAAGCTTGCTTATAAATGCCGCTGATAATTTCCTCACTGGCCTGATGCCGTTCTTTCCATTCTTTGGCCCCCCGTTCAAGCGCGTTGTTAAACCGGTCGCCGTTGGTCAGTTCCAGGGCCTGCAGCAGATTGGCTTGCGAAGACCTGGACGTAAGCACATTCTCTCTGTTGGGGCGACCCAATGCTGTTAAGAAGCCATCATTTTTTACCAGCACGGCGCGCGCGTACGGCAGATGTTTTTCAGTCTTCGCTTCTTTATAGGGATCAAAATGTTTGATCGAGTCATGATAAACCGGGAACACCACCGAACTGACGGCGTCGGCAAACTGTTCTGCCGACAACCTGCGGCGGTGCATGCCTTTGAAGGTGTAGTCTTCGGCCACCAGCGCCTCCTCGCTTTCTATTTCAATGGACTGAGTTTGATAGGCCCTGCTGGTGGTAATCCGGTAGATGAGGTTTTTCAGGTCTTTCCCACTGTCTGCGAAATCGGCGGCGAGCCAGTCCAGCAGATCCTGACTCCAGGGAATGTTGTCCATCAGGTCAGCAGGGGCGATGATGCCGCGCCCCATCAGCTGGCCCCATATCCTGTTGACGATCGTGCGGTAAAGTCTTCCGTTCTTCGGAGCAGTCAGATATTCTGCCAGTTGCTTTAATTTTTCGTCTACGGTAACGGTGCTGTCAATGGTGCCTAGTTCAGTAAACAGGATCCTCGTGTCCGCGAACTCACCGGTTGGGACATCGCAGCGATTGACTTCCAGGGTTGAGTCAGAAAATATATTGGCGAATGCGTAGGCGTCCTTCAGTTTCCAGTCGCTGACAAAGCTGTCATGACAGGAAGCACACTTCAGGTTTAGCCCCAGAAAAACCTGAGATACATTCTGCGCCGCCTGCATCTCAACACGCTGGCTGGCATTGACAGTACCCCTCCATTGAATTCCTCTGATAAAACCGGAAGACCTTTTATTCGGCGGACTGATCAGTTCCTGTACGAATGTATCGTAAGGTTTGTTTTCCTTTAAGGATTCGTATAGCCAGTCCGTGATAGCGAAACGACCTCCGGTGATGTATCCCGTCCCTGTATAATCATTCCGCAGTGCGTCGTTCCAGAAACTCAGCCAGTGTTGCGCATAGTCGTCGTTGCGATTCAACAGTGCCCGGACCAACGCCTCGCGCTTCGCCGGATTCGGATCCACCATGAAAGCATTGCTTTCTTCCTGTGTGGGCAATAAGCCGACGATATCAAGATACACCCTGCGGATATAAAGCCTGTCATCGACACTGGATGGCCAGGTGATATTGTTCTCTTCAAAATAAGTGTTGACAAACCGATCGATGGGATTAGACAATCCCGGTTGATCGGGCGGCAGCGCAGGTTTGCGGGGCGCAAGCTCGGCCAAACGGAAAACACTTCTCTCTTCCAGACTATCAGGCCACGGTGCCCCAACCTTGATCCATAGCCGCAACGTTGCAATTTCTTTTTCGCTGAGGGTCTTTCCTTTGGGCGGCATGGACTCTTCATCCTTCCTGGGCAAGAGAAGCCGCCGGATCATCTCACTTTTTTCCGGATGCCCCACGCTGAGGATATCTCCCGACTCCCCGCCCTTCATGACATATTCCTTGCCATCAAGCCTCAGCTCTCCCTTGACCTTTGCGGCACCGTGACACTTGTAACAATTGTGTGCAAAGATCGACCGCACCTCCAGGTTCAGGTCTGCAATTTGTTGCTGACTGAGACCTTCTCCTCCCGAATTTCCTGTCAGTTGCGTGATGTCGAAATCTGGATTGCCCGGAAGTTCGTTGTTATTCCACGGCAGCACACTGGTGAGAAAATCATCTCCATGTGTCAGTGAAGCGCCGTAATGCCCGGCGACGGTGACGCCCAGCACCGTAAAGGTCAATATTGCGCGGTAGCTTTTCAGCAGGTGAATGCTTCCGTTGCGGAAAATCTGGTGGTGAAAGTAAACGGCCACCGCCGACAGGATTGCTGTGGCGATGCCGGCCCATTGATGGATCAACAACAGGTCCCCGCTGTAGTCATCCTGCACCTTCAGGAACCAACCAAATAATACAGCGATCACTGCGGTGAGAGCGCCGATGATCAACAGAAGGTTGATCCCAGACCGAAGCTCAGAATTTCTTTTGTTGATGGTAAACAGTTCCAGCACGAGGGCGATGACCAGCAAACCAATAGGGAAGTGAACAATCATGGGATGCAAGCGGCCAAAAAATTGCCACAGCCAGAAATTTCCAAGAAAGGCCGGTTCAGCGCCGCCCAACAAAACCCCGGTTGAAATAAAGCTTTGAGAACAAAAAAACAATTTAACAAACAGATCCATCATCGTTTCAGCATTACACAATTAACACCTGAACACTTCGGATTTAAATTCCTCTGATTGGGTCAATCCGCCACCAACAGGCGGAGAGCAGGCTATTCAGGCGTTTAATAGCCGCTTTAAGTTAAAAAAAATAAATCTGCAGCATCCCTGCACGCAGCGTGAACGGCCCCATCGTTTTGCATTCGCGCAGGCTGGCCAACAAACGTTAAGACATTATACCATAAAGTAAACTGCTTTTCATCAGAAAAGCATCCTGCACCATACCGCTTATCAAGAACGGCTGAATTTATCCACGAATGGCAGGCCCCCATCCTAAAAGAAAAACGTCAGATAGATATGATTCTCCTTGATTCTTAAGAATTCCCGATTGCGGTGATCCTAGAGATTGGCTATCAGCGCACTGTGAAAAAGTAGTTGCGTGAAACCGGATTGAGATCCGTGATTCTCTGAAAAAACAGATCACCACACAAAAACCTCCCCGCGCATTGCTGTTTTCAGAGAAGGCAACGCGCGGGGAGATGGAATTGGCAAAACCGCTACATCAGTATCCGTAATTCTGACTCAGCTTCGTATTGATCCGAATTTCGGGTGCTGGTATGGGGAACAGGGACTCATAAGGTTCAAATTTGAAATCAGCTCCTGAAAAGGGTATACCGGCCCGGCTCGTGGTCGGATTACTCTTCTCGAATTCACCATAGGCATTCAGGAAAGCTGCAAGCTCCTCCGGTGTTTTTGTCCTCTTCAAATCAAACCACCGGTGATTCTCAAAAGCAAGTTCCAATCTGCGCTCCTTCAACACCGCAGCGCGGAAAGAAGCCTGATCAAGTCCACTGAGTGGCAAAAGTCCGGCGCGATCTCGGACCTCATTCAGGTAATCGTAAGCGTCCTGGTTAGGTCCGGCCTGTTGTTCATTAATCGCTTCCGCCAGCATCAGCAAGACATCGGCGTATCGCAATACAGGCCAGTTGTCATCGGCCCTTCCCACGATCGTGTGAGGATGGTTGTACTTGTTAATAAAAGGCACAGCCACCCAGTTGCTATTCTTGTCAGTATACCCTTCCTTCAGGGAAACGTCTTTGCGGGCGTCATCCGGTTCGTACGCGGCAATGATATCTCTCGAGGGTATATTCCATCCGCCACCGTTCTGGCCGGGAAAATTAATTACGGCGCCCGATGAATTTCTTGGCGCAAAAGTATAGATGAAGGAGCTGTTTTCTCCGAGAAGGTTGTTACCCTGGAACTGTACATCAAAAATTGATTCAGCATGGTTCTTTTTCACCGGATCGAAGACATCTGCGTAATTCGTCAGCAATGAATAGCCCAATCCCTGGACCTGGCTGAGCGTAGATACAGCCTCAGCATATTCCTTGCGGGTGAGATGAACCTTCCCCAGTAAAGAGAGCGCAGCTCCTTTCGTGGCCCTGCCTTTGTCAGCGCTATTACTATAGGTCGGGGGAAGCGCGGATACGGCGAAATTCAGATCCGACAGGATCAATTCGTAAACCTTTTCAACAGGCTGTCTTTCGAAACCATACGCCTCTGAAGGAGTGGTTAACGGCTCGGTGATAATAATCACTTCACCGAAATACTGAACCAGATGGAAGTAGTAGTAAGCTCTGATAAACTTAAGCTCGGCTTCAAATTGATTCTTGATCTCATCGCCAGCGTTGGATCCCGGTAACTTGGACAGTGTGGTATTGATATTAACCAATGCCTGATAGATGCTGTTGTACAGACTGGTAATATTCGGTGTAGAAGCATTGATCTGCCAGAATTCAATCGCCTCCAGCGCCGGGCCCTGACCTCTGTCTGCTTCGTTAAAGTGCAGCGTGGTATTGTCCGTAATGAACTCATTGTACTGCCACTGGTTACTGACGATCGGCTGGAGTTGTCCATACACGCCGTTCACCGCCTGCTTGATCTGCGCTTCGGATTGATAATAGGAGGATGCTACCAGCTGTGTAGGATCACTTTTGTCCAGAAAATCTTCACTGCATGCACCCAGCAGGAGGCCGAATGATATGATCGAGAATTTAATATATTTCTTATTCATGTGTTGAGAAATTTAGCTTTAAAATTAGAATCTGACACTCGCACCCATCGTGAACGTTCTTGGCACTGGATAAGCTTCATCATCAACGCCGGGATTCACGCCTCCCCTGCGGTTAACCTCAGGGTTGCTTCCCGGAAAATCGGTAATTAAGAAAAGGTTTTCAGCACTTACGTACAAACGGGTATTGGCCAGAATGAACGTTTTCGGGAACGTGTAACCGATGCTGATATTTTTTAGCCAGATATGGCTTGCATCATAAATATACCGCGAGTTGGATTCACGTTGCCATTTCCACGTGTTCGTTGTGGCGCCTCTTCCATCACCGGGGTTTTCAGGCGACCTCCAACGGTCTTTCGCCGATGCCAGAACGTTGAAGACGCCATCCATGTTCATCGTAGTAGCCTCGATGTTTCTGAATACGTCATAGTTCTGAGCACCGGTAAACAGTACGTTGACATCAAATCCTCTGGTGTCGGCACCCAGCGTAAGCGCCCATATAAATTCAGGGTGAGGGTTACCGATCTCAACCATATCTTTCTGATCATAGGAGATTACACCATCGCCGTTGGCATCCCAATACTTATAGGTTCCCGGAATGGCGCCGTCCTGCGTGGGGGATGCGGCGACCTCCGCATCGGTGTTGAAAATACCAATCATCTTATAACCTGTCAGCATGCCGATCGGCCTGCCGGGTTTGGACACGTTGTAGGTACTGTAAAAGCCACCATTCCAGATCTCACTCGACTCGCCAAAAATCTCCAGTACTTTATTCCTGTTAAAGGCAATATTAAAGTTACTACGGAAATTTACCTGCCTGACGCTGGTATTGTAGTCAAGGGCGAGTTCCAATCCCTTGTTCTCCACTTTTCCGATATTCGAAATTGTGCGGGTAAAACCTGAAATGACGGGCACTTCAACTGACAACAGCATGTCATCGGTAATACGATTGTAATATTCTGCCGTAAAGATCAGACGGTTATCAAAAAGCCCCAGGTCCAATCCTACATCCAGCTGTTTTGATTGTTCCCATCCAAGGTCGGCGTTGGCAAACGCGGAAAGGATCTTTCCGGAAGCAAGGGCACCTCCTAAAATATAGTTCTGTGCGCTCATGCTTGCGAGACTGGTATAATTACCAATGTCATTATTCCCTGTGACACCCCAGCTTGCACGCAGTTTCAGATCCGAAAGCCAGCGTACATCCGGCATAAAAGATTCTTCCGAAACCCTCCATCCCAAAGATGCTGCAGGGAAATTCCCCCACTTGTTGTTTGCGCCGAAACGCGAGCTGCCCTCACGGCGGTACGAGCCTGAGAACAAATATTTATCCTTGAAAGCGTAATTGACACGTCCGAAGAACGCAAGCAAGCTCCAGCTGGCTTCATACGACCCGGCATCAACCGTTGCTGCCGCATCCAGGTATTTGACAATGTCATCCGGAAAATCATTTCCGGTTCCGACAAGGACTTTACCTGTTTCCTCCTGTGCTGAATAACCCAACATGGCCTCCAGAGAATGATCGGTGAATGCCTTGCTATACGTCAGGATCTGATCAGTTGCTATATTGATGGACTGCCCAGAGGCCTGGTATAGTGTTGCCAGGCGCGGCGGGGGATTGTTGAACCCGCCCCCTGCCAGGGTAGAAGGTCTGAACTCCTTCCGATCGTCATATCCGAGCGTGGCGTTTATTGAAGATCTGAAGCTGAAGTTCTTTAAAAAGTTGAACTGCAAATAACCATTGGTCAGTAAATTCATTTTGACTATATCACGATCCATCTCGTGCATTTCCTGAACAGGGTTTACCGTTCCGAAGACGCCGCCCGTGCCACCGATATAGTTTTTGAACGTGCCATCCTCATTATATACAGGGTAACGCGGGTCTGTCCACAGTGCCCTTCCGATCAATGCATCGCGACCGTCTGTAGTGGCGAAATCCTCCTGAGACCTCGCGCCTGCGACATTCCAGCCCATGGAAATAAAATCATTTATCTTACCATCCACGTTAGCCCTTACGTTGAATCGTTCAAATCCGGTGTTGATCACCGCACCCTCCTGATTCAGGTAGCCCACAGAAACCAGTGACTTCACATCTGCTTTCCCAGCAGACAGGGTGACATTATAGTTCTGGAACCGCGCATTCTGATTGGCAATCTCCTCAAACCAGTCCGTAGAATATTTTGTTTGTTCGGGATAACGGAATTCTTCGGGAACTTCATCCAAAGAAGGTTCCCTTCCTTCGAAGTACCGGATCTTGTCCATAAAGCTTTCCTGTTTGAACTGCGCAAACTCCACGCCGTTCAGCATTTTAGTCCTCCTTGAGTCAGGAATATTCTGAACGCCATAATTGGCGTCAAAGGTGAGATTGATCTGTCCCTCCTTCGCGGACTTGGTCGTGATCAAAATAACACCATTTGAACCGCGCGCACCATAGATCGCTGTGGATGCGGCGTCCTTCAATACGGAAATGCTTTCAATGTCCGCGGGATTCAGGCTCTGCCCCATGGACGTGCCAATGGGAAATCCGTCAACAACGTACAGAGGTTTGCTGCCCGCACCAAGAGAACCAATACCGCGGATGGTCACTTCCATTTCGGCGCCCGGCGTACCGGTGGTCTGTCTTACCTGAACACCGGCGGCCTGTCCCTGCAGTAACCGCGTAGCGTTCGCTACAGGCACATCACCAATATTATCCATGTCGATTACTGATACTGCAGAGGTGATGTCAGCCTTTCGTTGAGAACCGTAACCTACGATGACGACCTCCGAAAGCGATTTGATATCGGGGGACATCGACACGTCAATGACGGATCGCCCCGAAACAGGTATCTCCTGGGTTGTAAATCCAATCGAGGAAAACACCAGGACCGCATCGTCGCCGACTGAAATATTATAATTGCCATCAACATCTGTGACGGAACCTCCGGACGTGTTCTTGATGACAATGTTCACACCAGGTATCGGGGCGCCATCCTCCGATGCGGTTACTTTTCCGGAAACAGTTCTCGATTGCGCATCGGCATCATGCCCAAACGAAAAAACAAGGAATGAAAGCAACAAGAGTTTTAAAAAGTATTTGTGTTTCATGGTTTGTGATTTGGTTAAGATTCTTGATCCATAAACAGAAGTGTGTGCTGGTTTGAACTTCTTCAGACGGAAGTTATAAGACATAAAACCAACACCCATCCTGTACTATACCGTTTGCATAAAGATTTTTGCCCGGTGTCACAGAAAAACTGTCCGGGGTCTGACGGAAAAGATTATGGAATATTGCCGCCATGACACTGGCCGAAACCTGAACGTGCCTGGCTTACACAGGTAAAGAAATGATCAAGAAAACCGCGACGACACGTCTTCCTTGACCCCATTTGCATAACTATAAAGAAGAGCGGAGCGTGAGGTAAAAAGGAATCTCAATATGTTGGGTGGAGCGTGCCAGTATCAGCTGGGCGGTTTTCTCACCCATCATCTGGAAATCGGAAGAAATGGTGGTGATGCCGTCAAGGATAATTTTTTTCATGGGTGTTTCATTATAGGATATCACACCTACGTCCTTTCCCACTTTTAATTTCTTTGCCAGAATGCGCTCGATCAGAATAACGAGATCATTTTCCATGAGATTGATATAAACCTCTCCCTCGCTGATCGGCTCTGTTTCGATATGGTGAACAACATGGTAATTGAATGCATACTGGGTGCAAAACCTGTAAAAACCCTGCAGGATTTCCTGGGGATGGTAAGTCTGTTCAGGAAAAATAATTTTGATGGTTTGATATTTCCCCAGCTGCGGCAACGCCTGCTCAAGTGCGTGATAAATATCTTTTTCAAAGTTCTCATACACCGCAGCGTATTTACCGTCCACACCCGGTACCAGCTTATCGAGTAATATCAACTTGTTCTTGTCAATTTTATTAATGATCTCTGAAGCATTTTCTCCCCCTTCGTTGAAGTGAGGGATAATGACGTAATGCGTATACTGATCCTGCTTCGACAACAACAAGTGACAGAAGTGGGCAAAGTCATTGTTATAAATATAGAAATCGATGGACGCCAATCCTGACAACGCAGAAACGATGGAATCGTAAATAATTTTTTTGTGGGCGCTGAGTTTATTGAACAACAAGAATATCTTCACCTTCTGATTGACCGCCGTGCTTTTGATATAGAAACCCTTGCCGGGAACAGAGCCGAGAATGCCAATATTTTTCAGGTGCTTATAACCCTTTTCTGCCGTATCTCTGGAAATCTGGAATTCAAAGCTGAGTTCATTGATCGAAGGCATGATATCATCCTTTCCGATCTTTCCATTCTGAATAGCATTAATAATGGAATTGGCCAACTGTTGATATTTTGGCGTTGCAGAATGGTCATCAAGATCAATGAGTTTGAAAATATCGCTTCTGTCCATGATGATCGTAATCTGTTATCTTTGACAAATTAATAATATTTTTTAAGCATGACAGTGCATGATTGTGTGGCGCGCGTGTGTATTTACCTTACAGTCTTCAATATTTGAAAATTATTCTCATGAGCGCCATACTCGGTGTCATCTTTCATTTTCTCGGAGGCTTCGCCTCCGGCAGCTTTTACATGGCCTTCAAAAAGGTCAGGCTTTGGGCCTGGGAAAGTTACTGGCTGATCGGCGGCCTTTTTTCCTGGCTTATTGTTCCCCCGCTGGCCGCAGCGTTAACCATACCCGGCTTTCCAGATATCATCAGGTCCGCAGACGCTGCTGTTTTCAGCTGGACATATATTATGGGCGTCCTTTGGGGTATCGGCGGACTGACGTATGGTCTTGGAATCCGCTTCCTGGGAATGTCCCTGGGTAACTCTGTTATTCTCGGTTATTGCGCAGCTTTCGGTTCCCTGATCCCTCCGGTCTTTTATAATTATTTTCCGCACGACGGAAAGGTATCCTTCTCTGACATGATGTCGACAGAAGGGGGAAGAATGGTTTTGTTGGGCGTTTTAGTCTGCCTTTTGGGAATCGCCATCTGCGGCCGCGCCGGGGTGATGAAGGAAAAGGACCTGCCCGAAGAAGAAAAGCGAAAAAGTATCGCCGAGTTCAGCCTCGTGAAAGGCTTGATCGTAGCCACGATATCCGGTATATTAAGTGCATGTTTCAATTTTGGTATTGAAGCAGGTAAACCTATGGCTGAAGCGGCGGTTGCGCATGGTTATAATCCGTTGTTCCAGAACAATGTGACGTATGTTGTACTCCTCTGGGGAGGGTTGACAACAAATTTCATCTGGTGTATTATCCTGAACGCGAAAAATAAAACGTTCCGGGATTACACAGACATGAACACGCCCCTTGCCAGAAACTACCTGTTCTCAGCCATCGCAGGGACCACATGGTTTCTGCAGTTCTTTTTTTATGGGATGGGGGAAAGCAAACTGGGCAATGGCGCGAGCTCATGGATCCTTCACATGGCGTTCATTATTCTCGTGTCCAACATGTGGGGTTTCTTCCTGAAAGAATGGAAAGGCGTAAAGCCTGCAACCCGCACAACAATTACGGTTGGCATATTAACGATCCTTGCTTCGGTGATCCTTGTAGGATATGGAAACTCACTCACGTACTAAACATAATTTTATAAACTTTGCGCTATGTCTGCTATTTCAGTAACAAAATTCAAACACGTCAGCTACCTCTGGGATGAAAAAAAGGCTGCTGAATTAAAGGGGGACGAAGTTGGCCTTTTAATCTATCGGTCAAACCTGCTGGGCGCCGATCTTCGCCTGACCAACTATGGCGGCGGTAATACTTCATGCAAGGTGACGTCAAAAGATCCACTCACAGGCCGTGATACTGAAGTCATGTGGATAAAAGGATCAGGAGGTGATATCGGTACGCTGAAAAAGAGCGGCCTGGCTGCCCTTTATGTCGATCGTCTCCAAAGCCTGGAAGGCGTTTACCGGGGCCTTCAATATGAAGATGAAATGGTAGAGCTCTTTAACCATTGTATCTACGACCTGAACTCAAAGGCCCCCTCCATCGATACGCCCCTCCACGGATTCTTACCGTTCAGGCATATCGACCACTTACACCCCGATGCGGCCATCGCCATCGCCGCTGCAAAAGACGGCAAGCGCATAACCCAGGAGTTATTCAATGGAACCATTGGCTGGGTGGAATGGCAACGGCCGGGCTTTGACCTCGGACTGAAGCTGCGGGCATGCCTTCAGGAGAACCCCGGCATCCGCGGCATCATGCTCGGATCCCACGGGCTTTTCACATGGGGCGACACGGCCTATGAAAGTTATGTGAACACCCTGGAGGTTGTGGAAAAATGTGCAACCTATCTGGAAGAAAATTATGGCAAGCGCAGACCTGTTTTCGGTGGCGCAAAAATAAAGAGCCTGGAATCCGGGCAACGAATGGAGCAGGCAGCAGCCCTCGCTCCCGTGTTGCGCGGATTCTGCTCGAGTCAGACCCGCATGGTCGGGCATTTCACTGACGATGAGCGCATACTTGAATTCATTAACTCAAAAGACCTGGAGAAGCTTGCTCCCATGGGAACAAGTTGTCCCGACCATTTCCTGCGCACGAAGATCAGCCCGATGGTTCTGGATCTCAAACCAGAAGACAATCTCTCGGACGTGAAAGCATTAAAAGAAAAGCTCACGCCCGCTTTCGAAGCCTATCGCAGCATGTACAAGGCCTATTACGAAAAGTGCAAGCATCCGAACAGCCCCGCCGTCCGTGATGCAAATCCGGTTGTAATACTCTACCCGGGCGTAGGCATGTTCACTTTCGCAAAAGACAAACAAACTGCAAGAGTAGCTGCAGAATTCTACGTCAACGCGATCAACGTGATGAAAGGCGCAGAGGCAGTCTCCGAGTACACCTCCCTACCCCGTCAGGAAGCCTTCAACATCGAGTACTGGCTGCTCGAAGAAGCGAAACTGCAACGCATGCCAAAGCCCAAATCATTGTCCGGCAAGATCGCATTGATCACCGGAAGCGCAGGCGGGATCGGCAAAGCGATCGCGAAAAAGTTTGCCGAAGAAGGCGCTTGCATCGTACTCAGCGACAATGATCCCAACCGCCTGAAAGAAGCGGATGAAGAATTCAAAAAATTGTACGGGAAAGATGCTTACTCGAAAGCGCTGATGGATGTTACGAATGGTAACGACATCACGGAGGCGATGAAGACCTGCGCGCTGGCTTTTGGTGGAATCGATATCGTGGTCAACAACGCAGGCATATCCATTTCAAAATCACTGGGCGACCACAGTGAAAAAGATTGGGATCTTCTGTATGATATCCTCGTGAAAGGGCAGTTCCTCGTTACACAGGGCGCTGTTGCCATTATGCAGAAACAGGCGTTGGGCGGTGACGTCATCAACATCGTAAGTAAAAATGCCCTGGTATCCGGCCCGAACAACGCAGGTTATGGATCGGCGAAAGCAGCTCAGCTGCACCTGAGCAGATTGAACGCGGCCGAACTGGGTGCCGATAAGATCAGGGTAAACGTTGTCAACCCTGACGCTGTCATCGCAGACAGCAAGATATGGGCCGGTGGATGGGCCGAAGGCAGGGCCAAAGCTTATGGGGTGAAGGTAGAAGAGCTTCCCGACTTCTACGCGAGGCGGACACTATTGAATGAGATCATTCTTCCGGAAGATATCGCCAATGCATGCTTTGCCTTTGTGGGCGGACTGCTGAAGAAGTCAACAGGCAATATGCTGAATGTTGACGGTGGTGTTGCCATGGCATTTGCGCGCTAAACAAAAATACACATGGTACGCAGGGCATTTAGAATGAAGTTGTTTCCCGGCTTCGAGGAAGAATACAGGAAGCGCCACGATGATCTTTGGCCGGAGCTGAAAGACCTGCTGAAACAAAATGGGGTGCGCGAATACTCGATCTATCTCGATGAAGAGACCAACACGTTATTCGGAGTGATGCAGGTGGAAGACCCTGCTCACCTCCGGAATATGCCGGACCATCCCGTCATGAAAAAGTGGTGGGCCTACATGCGCGACATCATGGATACCAATCCTGACAACTCACCGGCCAGCGTACCACTTAAAGAAGTCTTTTATCTACCCTAAACAGAGGTTGGACATGCAACTTTCAAAAAATGCGGTAGCAGAGCACAATGGATCTCTGCTGTCAGAACATAAGAATAGGTTTGACTTTGTTACAAAGGATGTCAACGCGATGAATGATATCCTTCAGAAATTAATCGACTTTCAGATAGCGATACCGAGCTGGGCCCTGGGCACGGGAGGAACCCGCTTCGGAAGATTTGCCGGGGGAGGCGAACCCAGAAGCCTGGAGGAGAAAATTGAAGATATCGGATTGCTGCACGCACTCAATAGGTCCAGCGGCGCCATATCACTGCACATCCCCTGGGACATACCGCAAAATCCAAAGGCGATAAAGATACTGGCCGCGCAACACGACATCCGTTTCGACGCCGTCAACTCAAACACATTCCAGGATCAGAAAGACCAGAAGCACAGTTACAAATTCGGCTCCCTGCAGCATGTACGTCAGGAAGTGCGTCAGCAAGCAATCGATCATAACCTGGAAGTGATCCACTATGGAAAGGAACTCGGATCGGACTCGATCACGGTATGGCTGTCAGACGGGTCGTGCTTTCCCGGCCAGCTCAACTTCCGCAAGGCTTTTCAAAACACGCTGGACAGCCTGCAGAAAATTTATGCAGGCCTGCCCGACAACTGGAAAATGTTTGTGGAATACAAGGCGTTTGAACCAAACTTCTATTCCATGACCGTCGGTGATTGGGGGCAGTCGTTGTTATATGCCAGCAAACTCGGTCCGAAAGCCTATACATTGGTAGACCTCGGCCATCATCTTCCGAATGCAAACATTGAACAGATCGTTTCCCTCCTGCTGATGGAAGGAAAACTTGGCGGCTTTCACTTTAATGACTCGAAATACGGCGATGATGACCTCACCGTTGGAAGTATCCGCCCTTATCAGCTTTTCCTTATCTTCAATGAACTTGTAGAGGGCATGGACGCCAGGGCGATGGATCATACGACAGACCTCGGCTGGATGATCGATGCGTCTCACAACGTAAAGGACCCACTGGAAGATCTCCTTCAATCCGTGGAAGCAATCAAGATCGCTTATGCCCAGGCTTTACTGACCGATCGCAAGGCGCTCGCGCAGGCACAGCAGGAAAATGATGTGGTACGCGCCCAGGAAATACTGCAGGCGGCCTACCGCACGGATGTGCGTCCGCTCGTAGCAGAAGCACGCATGCGCGCAGGTGGCGCACTGAACCCCATCGCATTGTTCCGCAATCTCAAAATCAGAGAACAACTGGTCAAAGACAGGGGCACAAAAAGCGTCGCAACAGGTTTATAAAATTTTTTGCATATTCGTATATGCCCCTGCCAGTGATTGCTATTTTCGACATTGGGAAGACCAACAAGAAGTTGTTCCTCTTCAATGAATCTTATCAGATTGTATTTGAGAAGTCGGCTCATTTCGATGAAACGGTTGACGAGGATGGCGATCCTTGCGAGAACATCAACAGTCTGAAGGGATTCATTGCTGAGGGATTGAAGACGGTGCTCGATCTAAAGGAGTTCAAGATCCGCGCGATCAACTGCTCCTCCTACGGCGCCAGCCTGGTATATCTTGATGAGGCGGGCAATAACATCGGGCCGCTGTACAACTACCTCAAGCCCTACCCGCCAAAATTGCAGAAACAGTTTTATGACACCTATGGAGGAGAAAAGATCTTCTCTTTCCAGACCGCGTCCCCGGTTTTGGGAAGTCTGAATTCCGGCATGCAGCTTTACCGGCTGAAATATGAAAACCCGAATTTCTTTAACCGCATCCAATACGCCCTGCACCTTCCCCAGTTTCTGAGTTATTTGTTGTCCGGCAAGCCATTTTCCGAAATTACGAGTATCGGCTGCCACACGAACCTCTGGCATTTCCAGAATAAAGACTACCATCATTGGGTGTCGCGCGAGGGCCTTCTTGAAAAATTTCCGCCACTGGCGCCTTCTGATATGGTTGTGCATCCGGCCGCGTCGGCTTATCCCCACGCTATCGGTATTGGTCTTCACGATAGCTCGTCGGCGCTGATCCCCTACCTCGTTTCATTTCAGGAACCGTTTGTGTTGATCTCGACAGGAACCTGGGCGATCAGTTTAAATCCATTCAATCAGACACCTCTCACAAGGGAGGAGTTGGAATGTGATTGCCTGTGCTACCTTCAATACACGGGCGCTCCTGTAAAAGCGTCAAGGTTGTTCGCCGGTCATTTTCATGAGGTCCAGGTCGAACGCATTGCAGCACACTTCAGTCAAAACAGGGACCGGTATTTTCAGATGGAATTCGATCCCGAAGTGCTGTCGGCAATAGACACAAAATTCGATGTGCAGCACGGAGATAAAAAGTCTGCCCTTACGAATTTGCGTTTTCCCACCAGAGACTTATCTGGTTTTTCAAATGATGCTGAGGCCTATCACCAGCTGATCTTCGACCTGATCGTACAGCAGTACATTTCAACCCAACTGATCATCAGCGGCACCCACGTAAAAAGGATTTTTGTCGATGGTGGGTTCAGTAATAACTCGGTCTTTATGAATTTACTCGCCGGATTTTTTCCGGGCATGGAAGTGTTTGCTTCGTCTATACCCCAGGCTACTGCCATTGGCGCCGCCCTCGCCATCCATTTCGCATGGAATGCCGATCCTCTTCCGGAAAATATTATCCAATTGAAGCACTATCCTGCAAAGACTGTCATAATTCAATAAGGATACAGGTTAATTCAGGGCAAAGGAAGGTTTGGATTCACCCGGAGTAGTGGATTTGGGGTTTCATCAATAAACAAGGAGTAACTTTTCTGGGATGTGGGGTTTTGTCAAAATTGCAGCCACAGTAGCCACGTTACAACTCCGCAATGAGCTGCACAAAGATCTTTGTCAACGGCTCCTCGGCTTTCCCCGCTATTGCCACGATCTCCTGGATACTGACCGGTTTAAGATCATCCGGATCACAGGTATCTGTTAACACGGAAATTGCACAACACGGTAAGCCTACATGATTTGCGACAATCACCTCTGGAACGGTAGACATCCCAACAGCATCGGCGCCGATCATTCGCAAAAAGCGATACTCCGCCCTCGTTTCCAGACTGGGCCCCAGAACCGACACATACACCCCGGAACGCAACGGTATCTTGTTCTCACCTGCGATCCGCATCAAAGCCCCGTTCAAAAAAGCCGAATAAGGCTGGTTCATATCCGGAAAAGGATTGTTCCAGTCACGCTGATCAATGCCGCGCAGCGGATTATCAGGCAGCAAATTGATGTGATCATCGAGCAACATCAGTTCTCCCTTTTGCCATCGCAGGTTCATGTTACCCGCAGCGTTGGAAATGAGGAGATGGGAGACCCCGAGCATCTTCATCACACGAACCGGGAATGTAATCTGCTGCATTGAATATCCCTCGTAGTAATGGAACCTGCCCTGCATGGCGATTACCCGTTTCCCGCGAACTTCGCCAAAAATAAGATTGCCGGCATGAGAGGTTACAGTAGACAATGGGAAATGCGGGATCTCCTTATAGGGAATTACCACGGCTTCCTTGATTTCTCTGATGAAGAGGTTGCCCAGCCCGGTTCCGAGGATGACTCCCACCTCCGGTTCGTGAACGCCCCGCTGCCTTAAAAAGGCACAAGCCGCATTGAGTTGATCGATCATGCCGGTAATTTACATGATCTGACAGATAATTGTAACAAAAGAGAAACGATTCGCTTATTGCAGGAGACTGCCATTCAACCGCAGCAATTCCGTTTCGGCCAGCTTGGCATTGTACCTGGCGGAGATTAGCCTGCTGTACGCCTCTGCAAGGCTTTGCTGTGCCGTGCGAAGTTCGATAAATGTATTTACGCCGCGCTTGAAAGATTCCAGTGCAATGAAAACGTTCTCCTTTGCCAGCGTAATGGTTTCCTCTTCGATAAGCAATATCTTTTTGGCATTGTCGTAATTGATGAAAGCATTTTTCAAGGCCACATTGATCGTATTCCGCTGTTGATTATAAAGCAGTTGCTGACGGTCAATCTCAATCTTCGCCAGCTGTGTTTGTCTGCGTGTATTGAAACCGGTTAAGATCGGGATACTGACGGAAAATCCGTAGTTGAAGCCTTCCGTTCGGTTGTAAACGGGACCAAAAGGGTTGATCTGCTTTGTGTTATCGTTCCGGGAAAAGTTATAGGCTGCATTAAAGTTGAAGAACGGCAGGTATTCAGCACGCCTTTCACGTAAAGAAAGCGCCGCGATGTTCAGGTTACGCCGCGCTGACAGCAGGCTGTAATTCGTATTGTCGAGATTTACAAAACTATCATCCGGCTGCAGGTCAAGGTCGATCAGGATCGTATCGGCCACATCATACACTGCGGGCAACTGCATGCCCACGATGTTATTCAATTGCTCCTTGAGCTGGGCGATCATCGTTTCCTGCTGCAACACCTGAGTTCGTTGCGCATTGTAGTCCACCTTCGCCTGAAGTAGCTCCGGTCGGATCCCGGTACCCACCTGCAATTTCTTTTCTGCAAGTTTCACACGCTCTTCACTCACAGACATCTGTTCCTGAATTGCCTTGAGTTGTTGCTTCTGCCGAACGATATCGTAATAATTGATGATGATTTGCGCAATGGTGTTGACCATCTGGTCCCTTACCTGCAGCTCACCCTGCTCAGCGAGTTGAGAAATTCTTTCACGCGTAGCAAACATACGCGTCCCGTCGAAGAGCGTCCACACCAGTTGGACAGATCCCGTGATATTATTGGATTGCGCTTCACCGCTGTTATTGCGACTCGCATCCTGGAACCGGAGGTTCTGCTCATTATCATTCCAGATGGTGGCAGCTTCTGCTGAAATCTGCGGAAGGAACGCGCCAACAACGTAGCCGTCATTGGTGGAAGCTGTCTCCGAAACGTTCTTCGCGATCAGGACATCATAATTTTTCTCCAACGCAAGTGCGACGACCTGTTCAAGAGAAACTTCTTCCTGACCGAAAGCAACCTGAAATCCTGAAAAAATTACAAACAGGAACGCAATCAAACTATGCCTCATACACTAAATCCTTATTGGGTTGGGTGACCTTGACACGATCTTCAAACTCGGTATATTTTCTTTTTCTTGAGAGATAAGTGTACATGGCGGGTATAACAAACAATGTCAGTACTAAAGAAAAAAGAACGCCTCCCACAATAACGATCCCCAACGGCTGCCGGCTTGTCGCAGCATCTCCCAAAGACAATGCCAACGGCAAAGAGCCCAGCGCCATGGCCAGGCTGGTCATGAGGATCGGGCGCAGTCGAAGACGGGAAGCTTCCAGTACCGCATCCATTTTTGACATGCCTTCCTCTCTTTTCTGGTTGGCGAACTCCACAATTAATATACCGTTCTTCGTTACGAGACCGATCAGCATGATCATGCCGATCTGTGAGAAAATATTCAACGTCTGACCGAAGATATGGAGCGAAATAAATGCCCCGCTGATGGCCAGGGGAACAGTAAAAAGAATGATGAGCGGATCAACAAAGCTTTCGAACTGGGCGGCTAAAACCAGATAGATCAGGATAATGGCTAGTATAAAAGCAAAGGTTGTGTTGCTCGAACTTTCCTGATAATCACGGGAGACACCCGCCAGTGACGTGGTGAAGGAATCATCCAGTACTTTTTGTGCAATCTCCTGCATGGCGGCGACACCATCCCCGATGGTTTTCCCCGGCGCCAGACCGGACGAGATCGAGGCTGACTTGTAACGGTTAAAGTGAAACAAAGACGGAGGCGTCGTGGACTCATACGTGGTCACTACATTGTCCAGGGATATCAACTGTCCGGAGTTTGAACGGACAAATAAGTTCTTGAGATCGTCAGGATCATCCCTGTTCATTTTGGTCACCTGACCCATCACCTGGTATTGTTTACCGTCCTTCGTAAAGTATCCGAATCTCAGGTTACTATAAGCCACCTGCAATGTTTGCGCGATACTTTGAACACTGACCCCCAACTGCGCCGCCTTTAGCCTGTTGATCTCAACCTTGAGTTCGGGCTTGTTGAACTTCATGTCCACATCTGCACCCTGCAGAACAGGATGATTGTTCGCTTCCTCCAAAAATTTTGGAATGGCCTGCTGCAGTTTTTCGAAGTTGTTGTTTTGAATCACGAACTGAACTGGCTGACCGCTTCTCCTGCTTACGGAAATAGTCTGCTCCTGTATCGGGAAGGCACGGCCTTCCGGAAACCGGCTAAGGTTACGGCTTACCATATCCACAATCTCCTGCTGTGATCGGTCCCGTTGGTCGGGATCAACCAGGCGCGCCCTGATGAAACCGTTATTGGACGAGCCTCCGCCGGAGAAACCGGGAGCAGTAAATGACATGATATTATTCGCTTCCGGAATTGAATCCATGACGAATTGCGTCACATCCTGCACATATTGGTCCATGTACTCATAAGACGTTCCCTCTGCGGCGGTCATCTGCAACCGAAACTGACTGCGGTCTTCCATCGGAGCCAATTCAGACTGGATGGTCGATCCAACAAAATATACAGACGCCAGACAAAGTGTAACAATGATAAAAGACGCCCAGCGGAACTTCATGAACGATCCCAGCCACCGGTGGTATCCATTTTCCATTCCCTTGAAGAACGGCTCTGTGAAATTGTAGAACCTTGAATGTTTGTGTTTGGAGCGGGTGAGTTTAACGCTCAGCACGGGTGTCAACGTAAGGGATACAAAACAGGAGACCAGCACCGCTCCTGCAACCACGATTCCAAATTCCTTGAATAATCGTCCCACAAATCCTTCAAGGAAAAGGATGGGAAGAAATACAATGGCCAGCGTGATGGATGTTGAAATAACGGCGAAGAAAATCTCCTTCGAGCCCTCAAGCGCCGCACGGTATTTATTCATTCCACCTTCGAGCTTTTTGTAGATATTTTCAGTCACAACAATTCCATCGTCCACCACCAGGCCGGTTGCAAGAACGATTCCCAGCATGGTGAGCACATTGATGGAAAATCCCAGCAGATACATGATGAAGAATGTGGCGATCAATGAAACAGGTATATCGATCAGTGGCCGGATAGCGATCAGGAAATCGCGGAAGAAGAGATAGATTATCAGCACAACCAGCAGGAAAGAAATAATTAAAGTCTCGCCCACTTCGGAAATTGAACGCTTGATAAAAACCGTCTGGTCAAATGAAACATCAATCTTGATATCCTCGGGAACATCTTTCTTGATCTGTTCCATCCGTTTGTGAAATTCATTCGAGATTTCCACATAGTTTGATCCCGGCAATGGCACCACACCCATTCCTACCATCGTAACACCGCTTTCCCGCATGACCGTTTCTTCGTTCTCGGGCCCCAGAATAGCTTCACCAACATCCCGCAGCTTAATGTCTCCTGTGAATCCGGATTTGATGATCACGCTCTCAAAATCATCTTCCTCATATAACCTTCCGAAAGTCCTCACCGTTAGTTCGGTTGTATTTCCGGAAATTTTGCCCGAAGGCAATTCGACATTTTCCTTATTCAGTGCATCCTGTACATCGAGTGGCGTGAGGCCATAAGCGCTCAGCTTTGCAGGATCCAGCCAGATACGCATCGCATATTTGCGTTCGCCCCACACCTGAATGCTGCTGACGCCCTGGATCGTTTGAAGACGTTCGACAAGCGTATTGTTTACAAATTCGGTTAACTGCAGCGGATTGCGCGTACTGCTCTGCACCGTCACGCCAAGAATTGATTCGCCAAACCCATCTGACTTCGATACAACCGGTTGACTTGTTAAATCCTGCGGAAGAGACCTCAGCGCTTGTGAAACCTTATCGCGCACGTCATTTGCCGCAGCTTCAAGATCGACGCCCAATTCGAATTCAACATTGATGTTGCTGGAGCCCACACTCGAAGTGGAGGTTATGTTTTTGATACCGGCTATTCCGTTGATGACTTTTTCCAACGGCTCGGTGATCTGCGATTCGATAATATCCGCGTTCGCCCCGGCGTAGGACGTCCGGACGCTGACATTCGGCGGGTCTATTACGGGATAATCACGAACACCCAAAAAATTATAGCCAATAACTCCAAAAAGCACTAGAACGATGTTCATGACAAATGCCAGCACCGGCCTTCTCAAACTTAATTCTGAAATGTTCATAAATTCTGGATTGTTACCTCAACCGACTACATCGACGCCACCTTGCTTACCTTAACCTTCGAATTCGGCCGGATGGCCATTAAACCCGTCGTGATTACAGTATCCCCAACGTTAAGTCCATTCAATATCTGAACAAATGCCGAATCGCGGATTCCCGTTTCCACCACAGTAAACAGAACACTGTCTTTTCTCAATACGATCACCTGCTTATTCCTCACATTGGGAATAATGGCCTGCGTAGGAACTTTCAGCGCATTGCTGTCCCTTCCCAATTGTAAATTCACTTTCGCAAAAATCCCCGGCACAAGCTCCGGATGATTTTCATTCACCACGGCACGAACCTTCAGCGTTCGTGTTGCCTGATCCACACTGTTCTCCGTTGCAATCACCTTTGCACGATGCTGCTGTGATCCACCGTCGACTCTGAATTTAACCGCATAGCCTTTTCCAATGTCCTTGGCATATTTCTCCGGTATTGAAAACTCAAGTTTGAGCTGATCCACCTGCCTGATCGTGGCAACAATATCCGATGGAGAAATGTAGGACCCCAAACTGATATTACGCAAACCCAGCCTTCCCGCATACGGTGCGCGAATCTCTGTCTTGGATATTGAAATTCTTACAGCTTCCATGTCCGCCCTGAGGTTCTGCACATTCAGGGTGCTCAGATCATAGTCCTGCTGACTGATGGCATTTATTTTCAGAAGCTCCCGGTTGCGCTCCTCGGTCTTCTCGTTTATCTGTAACTGGACCTGCAGTTTCTGCAACTGCGCCTGAAGGTCCTTATCAAATATCTTTACCAACAGCGTGCCTTTTGAAACCGCCGCGCCCTCCTGTATGTTTAACTGTACGATCCTTCCGCCGATCTCCGCGCGTATCTGTGTCTCTTCATAAGGGAAAAGCGTTCCGGGCACTTCCACATTCTCACTCACCGAGCCTGCCTCCACCCGAAAAGCATCAACAGTGAGCGGACCTTGTGGCCGCCGGCCCGCAGGTGATTGCGCCTTTTTTGACTCGCAGGAGAGGAACAAAAAAATAATGATTAATAAACTAATCTGAATGGAAAAACGCATATGTAACAACAGTAACTTAAAATTTAACACCCTGCTATACAAACTGGTTCAGGGAATTGAAGTAACACCAGTTTTAAACTGGTCGTGTAGTTTCAGCACCTGAGGAATCACCAATGTAGCATCATCATTGATGATAATATAGTCAGCTCTTTTCAACTTGTCTTCTTCACGCATCTGCTTTTCGACAATTCCCTGAAACTGTTCGACGGTCCGGTGTGCATCACGATGCAAGACCCTTCTCTGACGTACGTCGGGTGGCGCAGAAACCACAATGATTTTATCCAATGTTCGATAAGATCCGGACTCGTATAACAGCGCCGCTTCTTTCAGCACATAAGGCATATCAGCATAGCGGCTTACCCAGTGCTGATAGTCGGCGGCCACCCGGGGATGAACAAGATTGTTGAGCTCTTGCAGTTTCTCTTCATTCAGAAAAACATGCTGCGCCAGGTAGGTCCTATTGAGAACACCATCCGGATGATATGCCAAATCACCGAATTCTTTTTTAATTTGGGATATCAGTATTCCATCGGTGGTCATTAATGCTTTCGCATGGCTGTCGGCGTCATAAACCGGCACCCCCAATTGCCGGAAAATGTTGCAAACAAGCGACTTACCTGATCCGATTCCACCTGTAATCCCAATCTGAAGAGGCATGTTCACCGGCTATAACCTGACGATCACGGAGTCGATTTTAACAACGGTACTATAAGGAGGCAGTCCCGCGACCCTTGGAAGAATTTTGGCCCTGCCCCCTTTGAAAGTCTTCAGGTCCAGCACTGCTTTCAGGGAATCGATCACGAGACCTTCCATAAAGCTTTCCGGTATGGATAGCGTGACGGGTAACTTTCCCGAATTCATCACATCAGAAACCGATGCCGGTAGATTTTCGACCACGAGCGGAATTGAATCCTGTACGGTGATGAGCTCCTCCACATTAAACATGACGGATACGGAAGATGGATCCCGCGTAATGACTTCCTGAAAAGGAAGCTCGACTTCAATATTTTCAATATAATGTTCGTCGATGTTGCGCTGGGGAATATCCAGCATTACCGGCTCTTTGATCTTTTCGACGATCCGTTTTGGCCCTACAATGTAGGTCGAATCAGGAACGATCGCGATCTCACTGGTAAGGCCATAGCCTCCCTTGATATTGTACTGGATCGAGTCAACCGCGAGCCTCACCCACCGGCCGGCTTTCGGTTCGAGGTCAAGATACAGGGTGTCGCTGAGGACATGGTTGATCTCCAGGCCGTTCAACTGGTTGGTGAAGGCGAATGTCAATCCACTCCCCACAATTTTCTTGACCTCGGCCGGACGTTCCAGCGGGATCTGCAACGGATCCAGTTTGACGCCGGTGCTTCGCTTAAATAGCTCCCAACCGTTGCCGGTGACATTAAGCCGAACGTGTCTCGGCAGTCCTTCGACAGCAATGAAGTTGTCCTCATCGTAGTCAAAGGCCAGCGGAAAATTGATGTTCGTCGTGTAGGTCTTGTTCAGCGCGTTAAAAAACCAAAAAACCGTAGCGGTGAAAATACACAACACTACGGCTTTCCAATTCCTTCGATTGAATTTAAGAATATTGAAAATGGAATTGATGAAACTCATTTCCCGTGTTAAGAAACCAAAGCTGAAGGACCATGGATACTATGCAAAACTATTTCTTGTTCGCTATTCTGGTGGCGTCCAATGAAATCGCTGATTTGTTGAAACGAATTCGTCCACCTTTTTCAACCTCAAGGATGAACGTGTCACCTTCCAGTTCTCCAACATAACCATGCGCACCTCCAATGGTCACCACATAATCACCTTTTTTGATTTCGTCGATGAACTTCTTCTGGTCCTTGGATTTCTTCTGCTGGGGCCGGATCATAAAGAAATAGAACACGAGGATAATGGCACCAAAGAAAACAAGTTGGAAGTACTGTCCGCCACCGCTGGGTGTGGCCTGTAATAGAATAGTTAACATATGGATTAATGAATTAGGTGTCAAAGTTAAGTATTTAACTCGTTATTAGACAGGATTCTATCCGGCATCGGTTTAAATGTGTCCGAGCGGCAGACGAGGCCATCCTGTCATTAACGGCTGGTAGTTCCTTCGGGCAATCCCTCTGCACCGGAAAACAAAAACCCGGACCTGGGGCCCGGGTTAACATCTTGCGAATGCTGATTATTTCCTGACGGGCCCCTGTGAAGGAACTGCGTTTGCCTTCGGTGTCACCATTGCCTTGAAACGCAAAACCGTTTGCTTCGGGTAGGTGTTCGCTGTAACGGTAACAGTCTTGTTCTGGATATTGGGCTTTCCGTTGCTGTCGAATTTCGCAGTTACAAAACCAGTCCCCCCTGCAGGAATCGGAGATTTTGTCCAGTCAGAAGCCGTGCAACCACACGATCCCTGTGCTGCCTGAATAATGAGCGGCGCCTCACCCGTGTTCTTAAATTTGTAGGTATACTCTACCACCTGTCCTTCATTGATAGTTCCAAAATCGTGGTCTACTGCCTCGAATTCAAACTTTGGCAATGGACCTTCTGGCTTTTCATCCTTTACAGGTGCAGTTGCCGGTGTCGGGGAAGCAGAAGAAGGACCTACGGTCTTCTTTCCTTCCAACTCTGCGAGCCTGCTTTCGAGCTCGGCAATCCTCTTTTCGGCATTCCGATCCTTGCATGAGGTGAACACTGCCGCCAAGGCGAAGACCATCAGAATCTTTATCCAAGTCATTTTCATATTCGTCAGCTTTGATTGTTAACTCTTCTTACCACGGATCTGCATCAAAAGTTCATCCACATCTTCCAAAAGCTTCTCTGCCTTTGTTTTGGCTTCATCGACTACTTTCTGGCCCTGTGATTTCGCTTCTGACGTCAGCGGGGTCTCCCTTCCGGAAACAAAATCGTTGATCAGATCCTGGAGCATCACACGGTATTTATCCAATTGATAGGAAAGCTTCTCCCGTGTATTGGACCCCTTATCGGGTGCATATAAGATTCCAAGTATGGCTCCCGTAGCTGCTCCAACTAAGAATGCCAGCAGCGTATTTCCTCCCTTTTTACTCATAGGCCTTCAAAATTATTGTCGTTAACACGCAATTTCAAACTTTTAACATTTTTTAACAAATATAGGGCGTTAAGCCCTATTTATTATCAATTAACCCTCGTCCACTCTTTTTAATTTCGCCGCTTTCCTGCAGCTCTTTGGCGATCACATCCAGGATACCATTGATAAATGTGCGGCTCTTGGGCGTGCTGTAGGTCTTGGCCAACTCTATGTATTCATTTATGGTCACTTTGACAGGGATGTTGGGAAAACGCAACAACTCAGCGATGGCCATCTCAAGAATGATACGATCTGTCAGCGGCAGCCGCTCGACTTCCCAGTTGCGCGTATTGTTGGCTATCAGTTCCCGGTGATGCGGCATTAAATTGGTCGAGGTCTGGAATAGGGTTTCGATAAAATTCCTGTCATCTTCCCAATTCAGTGAAAGGGTGTGAAGGCTGATATCCTTTTGATTTTCAGGCTCAAAGGACTTAACCGTTTTTTCTACAAGCGCCTTAACGATATCCTTGTCCTCGGCCCACCGCAGCACTTCCTCTTCATAAAAATCATTGATCACGGTTTTACCGAGGATCACCTTCTTGAAAAGGTGGTTGATGAACTTCTTCTGGTCATCCAGAGAAGGATTTTTCCGGTCGAGATAATTTAAATATTCGTTGTCTTGCCGAACGACATCTCTGAACCACAAGCGCACCTGTTCGGCGTTGTTTTGCCAGTGGCGACCAAGCCGCAGGGCGTCTTTTTTCAGCGACTCGCTGTTCTTTAGAGCCTTGATCCAGGTGTTGTTGACAAAATTCTTATGGCTTACCTTTTTGTCGGCTTCAGCCAGTTCGGCAAACGCAGTCACCAGGCTAAGGGTCGCGATATAATGGTCGTAGATCTTTTCAACCTCAATGAGCAGATTCTTGCGAAAGAATTCCGTGTCCTTTTTTACCTGGTCCTTGTAAAATTTCAGGGCGTTCTGTACTGCCTTCGCTATTTTCTTGTCCTCATGCTCAACCGTGGACTGATCTTCGGCGAAGGCTTTCTCAAAAACTTTGTGGCTTTCCTTTTTTTGCTGATGAAGCAGGCTTTTATCCTGTACCTCCATGGAATTTAGGTCGGGGGCGAATGCCTCACTTATTTTTTCAAGGCACAATTCATAAGTGGCATCCTTGCATTGCTGTAAGGCAAACAGACTTTGCATTACTTTAATCCGGAGGCTTCTTCTATTCAGCATGTTAAAGAACGTTTATATAAGAGGTTACAAAAATAGAAATCCTGTTAGGTATTTCACTAACAGGATGCCATATATTAATATATATTTTCCGGACCTTCGAAAGACCCTTCAGAATGAACTTAAAATTTATCGGCTCATCTGAAGGCGCCCAACCTCCGAAATCCGCTTTTCTGCCAGCCTGATCGCCGCCTCCTGCGTTGACATTTTCTCGCTTTCAGCAAACGTCAGGATATTCAGGCAGGTATCATAGATTTTTTCGGCCTGCTCCATCACGCGGTTGCGGTTATAATTCCCCAGAAACTCATGATAGACGTTCATCAGTCCGCCGGCATTGATCAGAAAATCCGGAGCGAAGGTAACGCTTCGGTCTGCAAGCATGTATCCATGCCGAACCTCGTCCTTTAACTGATTATTCGCCGCCCCGGCAATGATGCTACACTTTAGGCGTGGAATGGTCTCGTCATTGACGGTGGCCCCCAGTGCGCAGGGCGAATAGATATCGATGTCGAGGTCATAGATTTCTTCCAGCGCAACGGCCGCAACAGGAAACTCCTGCGCTATGCGCTTCACTTTATCGGTATTCAGGTCGGCAATAAAAACTTCCGCCCTTTCTTTTACCAGGTGCTCCACGAGGTGCATCCCTACCTGACCTACACCCTGGACGGCAATTCGTTTCCCCACGAGACTGTCATTGCCAAAAACTTTCTTTGTTGCGGCTTTCATTCCCATGTAAACCCCATATGCGGTCACAGGGGAAGGGTCTCCGCCTCCGCCCATCGACTCGGGCAGGCCCGTGACATGGGGCGTTTCCATGCGGATATATTCCATATCCGAAGTCTTCATGTTCACATCCTCCGCGGTAATGTATTTTCCATGAAGGCTGTTCACAAATTTTCCAAAGCGCCGCAAAAAGCTTTCGGTCTTAAGTGTTTTTGCATCACCGACGATCACGGCCTTGCCGCCACCCAGGTTCAGACCGCTGATCGCCGCCTTGAAGGTCATGCCCCGCGATAACCGGAGTACGTCCGTTAAAGCCTCCTGCTCGCTTTGATAGTTCCACATCCTGGTGCCACCCAGTGCGGGGCCAAGAACGGTGTTGTGAATCGCGATGATGGCCTTCAGACCGGTGGCGGCATCCTGACAAAAAACCACTTGCTCATGTCCTAAAGATGCAAGGGTCCCGAAGATTCCCTGTTCCTGTATTGTCCCCAGTGTTTTAACGTTCATGTTAATGCTGATTTTGGTTGTGTTGGTATCCAGTATCATAAAAATTATAGGCCAAAATTATAGCTTTCAAACGTTTGCATAAACTTTTGGCAGGATATTTCGTTTTGATTACGAACAGCCAAATTTTATAGAAACGGTCACTGCTTATACCATTTTTTATAGCTTGATTTGCAGGCGCTGAACCCCGCGCAGGCAGGGTCAATTTTACACAGAATGAAAGAACTCAGGTATCTCAATAAGTATCTCCTCAAATATAAGTGGCACTTGATCTTTGGAACGCTGTTCGTTATCATCTCGAACGCGTTTCAAATAATTCCCGCACAGCTGGTTCGGCATTCCATCGACCTTGTTGTCGACAATATCCAGATCCACGGCGCTTTTAAGAACCTGAACCTTCAGGATGATTTCTTTCAGATCTTCGCGTTTGGAATAGTCATATACGCGGGCTTGATCCTCCTGATGGCTTTGTTGCGGGGCGTGTTCCTGTACTTTGTGCGGCAGACGCTCATCGTCATGTCACGACACATCGAGTACGATCTTAAGAACGAGATATTCGAACATTACCAGAGCCTTCCATTAAGTTTTTACCGCAGAAACAACACCGGCGACCTCATGAACCGGATCTCTGAAGATGTGAGCCGGGTGCGTATGTACCTGGGACCCGCTATCATGTACGGGCTGACACTCATCACCCTTTTCCTGATGCTCATTCCAATCATGTTCAGAGTGAGCCCTACGCTAACCTGGTATGCATTAAGTCCCTTACCACTGTTGTCGCTCAGCATTTTTCTGGTCAACAACAAGATTGAAAGACGATCGGAGGAGATTCAGCAGAGTCAGTCACGACTTTCAACTTTTGTCCAGGAAGCATTCAGCGGCATCAGGGTGCTAAAATCCTTCAACAGGGAAAACGAGTCGATCGCCAGATTCGATGCCGAGAGCGACGCTTACAAGAGACAGTCGATGAAACTCACCGTCGTGCAATCGCTGTTTTTTCCGCTCATCATGGGACTTGTCGGATTGAGCACAATTCTGACGGTGTACGCCGGTAGTTCCCTCGTTATCAACGGAAGCCTCACGATTGGCGTCATCGCCGAATTCATCATTTACGTCAACCTTCTCACCTGGCCTGTCACTTCCCTGGGGTGGACGAGCAGCCTTGTTCAGCGCGCGGAAGCATCCCAAAAAAGGATCAACGAGTTCCTGCGAACCCGATCGAACATCGTGTCCGAGAAGAATATCGTCCGTGAGCTTGAAGGCAAGATCGAATTCAGAAATGTCTCCTTTACCTATCCGGATACAGGCATCAAAGCCCTGAAAGACATTTCCTTTGTCGTGAATCCCGGCGAGTCACTGGCGATCATCGGCACTACCGGATCGGGAAAAAGCACCATCTCCAATCTTGTTTCACGCCTTTACGATGCGCGGGACGGTGAGATCCTGATCGATGATATCCCGATCAGTCACTATGATCTCTACAGCCTGAGAAGCCAGATCGGTTATGTGCCACAGGATGTGTTTCTTTTCAGCGATACCATCTACAACAATATCTCCTTTGGGATGGCAGACCCGGGTGAAGGAAAGATTTACCAGGCGGCGAAGGATGCGGATGTGTATGAGAACATTCACGCCTTTCCGCAGGGTTTCGAAACCCGTATCGGTGAGCGGGGGATCACCCTCTCCGGAGGACAGAAGCAAAGGGTATCCATTGCCCGCGCCGTTGTGCGTGAGCCAAAGATACTGATGCTCGACGACGCACTCTCCGCTGTTGACACCAAAACGGAAAACAATATCCTCAACAGCCTCAAGCGCATCATGAAAGGAAGGACGACGATCATCATTTCCCATCGCGTTTCTTCCGCGAAGCTTGCCAATAAGATTCTCGTGCTGGTGGATGGAAGGATTGTTGAAGTCGGAACACACGAATCGCTCCTGGAAAAAGACGGCATGTACCGCGACCTGTTTGAAAAACAGGGACAGCTCGAAGAGCGCGTACCCTAGGTACTCCCCCGCGCACGTGGTCGACCCCTGCAGGCGTTCGTATCATCCCTCTTGACTACCCATCCGCCAATAAAACAGGATCAAAAGATATAGCGCAATCCCACACCGCCCTCAAAGCGTTGGCGTCCCGGATCTGCCTGAATATCGGTGAAATACTCGACCTCCATAAAGGCTGCTATCGGAATGCTGAAATAGGAATACTCGATGCCCAGCACCACCTGCGGGCCCATCGTTACGATGCTGCGTTCAAAAGATCCGAAAGGATCCGCTGGCTCCTGATTGACAGAAGGGATGTACTCATAGTCATACACCAGCCGCGTTCGTTTCCACTCCCAGCCAACACCCGCATAACCCTGCAGACCATCAGAAATTCTCTTGCCATCCATGTGAAACAGCACCTTCGCCTCCGCAATAACGTCTGACTTCACACGATGGCTTATGTATGCCATCGAAGATTCATTCGAAGGGAAGGTGTCTTTCATCAGGTAGGCATTGAATCTTTCCCTGAAGTACCGGTTGTACAAACCACTTGCAGCCTTGCCGAAATCCAGCGCAAAGGAAAGACGCTTGTCTGGATAATATTTGTACGTCACGGCAAAAGGATCACCCAGCTTTACGCCGAGCCCATGAAAAGGATATTTGCTGTTGTCAAACGTAGGACAGACGATCCTGGCTTTGTGGCCCCGAACCTTTGGCGATGAATATTGAAAACGCGACTTCGCCACCTTGCCCGGCCGCTGGGCATGAATTCCGGTGAAAGCAAAAACGAGAACAGATATTGCGAAAAGAAATTTTAATCCCTGCATGAAAGCCAAAGATACGGCTTTTCAACTGCCGCTCCGTACCGGAAGCCGGAGCCCGCCGACCGATCTATCCGACAAACTCTTTATACTGCATCTTGTGGAGATGGGCATAAAACCCATCGTGCGAAAGAAGCTCTTCATGGCGTCCTTCTTCCTTGATCTCACCGTGATCGAGTACAATGATCTTGTCAGCTTTCTGAATGGTGGAAAGGCGGTGAGCGATGACAACGGACGTGCGGCCACGCATCATTTTCTCAATCGCCTGTTGAATCATCTCCTCCGTTTCGCTGTCAACCGACGAGGTGGCCTCATCAAGAATAAGAATCTTCGGATTGTATACCATCGCCCGGATGAAGGAAATGAGTTGGCGCTGACCAACGGACAAGGTGGCGCCCCGTTCCATCACATTATAGGATAACTTCCCGGGCAGCCGGTCGATAAACTTGCGCGCGCCCACCAGATCAGCCGCGTGCCAGACCATTTCCTCGGTGACGTCGGGATTACCAAGCGTAATGTTGTTGAAAATCGAATCGGAGAACAAAAAAACATCCTGCAAGACCACGCCGATGTTCTTGCGAAGCGCCCCCAGTTCATACTCCTTGATATCGACTCCGTCAACAGTGATCGATCCGCGGCTGATCTCATAGAAGCGGTTCAACAAATTGATGATGGAGGATTTTCCCGCGCCGGTAGCGCCGACAAAGGCCACGGTTTCGCCTTCGCGGATATTGATATTAATATCCCTCAACACGAATTGCTCCTCGTTATAGGCAAACCAGACGTGCTTGAATTCAATTGCGCCCTTCATGTGGTCAGGCTTAAAAGCGCCATTGAGCTGAACATGTTCCTCATTGTCGAGCAGGTTCATGATACGCGATGTACTCACAATGCCCATCTGCAACGTATTATACCGGTCGGCGATCATCCGTATCGGGCGGAAAAACATCTGGATATACATGATGAAAGCGATGAGCTTACCAATGGTAATTCCCGTTTCCTCGAAGTGGATCACGCCCTTCGCCCCGTACCACACGAGTAACCCGATCCCGGCAGCAGCAATAATCTCCGCTACAGGGAAATAAATGGAGTAATACAATACTGAGCGCAGGTTGGCATGCCGGTGTTCCTCGTTGATAGTTTTGAATTTTTCGAACTCCGTTTTCTCGCTTCCGAAGATCTGCACGATGTTCATGCCGGTGATGTGCTCCTGAACAAATGTGTTGAGATTAGCCACAGCGTTGCGAACGTCATTAAAAGTGACTTTTATCTTCTCCTTGAAGATATAGGTACTGATCAGCAGTAGCGGGATGGTGGAAAGACTCAGCAACGCCAGCCTCCAGTCCTCATAAAACATGAACGCCAGGATGAACACAATCTGCAAAAGATCGCCGGCCATCGCGGCGAGGCCTTCGCTGAAAACATCCGACAAGGTTTCCACATCAGAGATCGTTCGTGTCACCAGCCTGCCGATCGGTGTCTTATCAAAGAACTTGAGACGCAGATTGACAATGTGCTGATACAGTTTGGTACGGATATCACGGATCACCTGCTGCCCCAGCCATCCGGAAACGTAAGTATGTGCGTATTGGGCAATGGAATGTATGACCATCAGCACGATCAGCAGGATCATCACATTCACCATCCCGGCGTAATCGCCGAAGGCTACGTCATTGTCGATCGTGTACTGAATGAAGATCGGCCGGAGCGGCGTGAGGATGCCAAGCAGGAGCGTCAGCACGATCAGCGCGTAGAAACTTTTCCGGTAAGGGGCAACAAATTTCATCAGCCTTCTGAGGACTGACCAATCGATAATATTTCCACTCTTTACCTGTTCTCGCTCCACAATGGATTCGTTTAAATAAAAATTCCGGAAGGATATTTAACTTTTTCAAGGTATAAACCCTGGGCAGGAACATTTGCACCCGCTTGTTTCCGGTCCCTGCTCTTCAAAATAGATTCAAAGTCTTTTTGCGTGATCTTGCCTGTCCCGACATCCAGCAATGTGCCGACAATGGCCCGAACCATACCGCGAAGAAAGCGGTTGGCAGTGATGTGGAACGTCATCCGATCGCCCTTTTCAATCCATCCGGCCTTTTTCACATCGCAAAGAAAATGATTTACATTCGTTTTCACTTTGCTGAAGCACTCAAAATCATATTCGCCCACTAATAACGCAGCCGCCGCATTCATGTTTTCGATGTGTACGGCTTTAAAGTAGTGCCAGCTTAACCCCTGCGCGAATGGGTTCTTTACGCGGATGATCTCGTAGCGGTAGGTTCTTTCCAGTGCATCGTAGCGGGCGCTTGCGTCGGGCCTCACCTTCCTGACCGACCGGATGGCAATGTCGCCGGGTAAAAAGGAATTCAGGTTAAGGAGGAGCTGCTGCGGATCAAATTCGCCCGGAATGTCTGTATGAAAGAACTGCTGCTCACAATGTACGCCCGCATCCGTGCGTCCGCTGCCGACGATCTCGATCTTCGACCGAAGGATCTTCGACATGACATTCTCGACAATCGTCTGCACGCCGATGGCATTATGCTGAGTTTGCCATCCATGATAATGCCCTCCGTGATAGGCGATCTCAAAAAAATACCTCATCGCTGTTCCGCTAACCTGGTTTGTGGGGTGTTCTATTTTGCGTTTATATTTTCATAAAGGATGGCCGCGCCCTGACCAACGCCAATACACATCGTAGCCACGCCGTATTTTATGTTCCTCCTCTTCATCTCGTGGATCAGCGTCGCGCTGATACGAACGCCACTACAACCGAGCGGATGTCCGATGGCAATAGCCCCACCGTTTACATTCACGATCTCAGGATCTATTTCAAGGTCGCGGATGCACGCCAGCGACTGGGCCGCAAATGCTTCGTTCAGTTCGAACAATCCAATATCGGCCATGCGCAGTCCTGCGCGCTGCAGCAATTTTCTGGTAGCAGGAACAGGGCCTACTCCCATGAATGCCGGATCTACCCCTGCGATCGCCATACCGGCGATGCGGACAAGTGGCGTGGCTGACAATTTTTTCAGCATATCTTCGCTCACGACCAGGGACGCAGCACCCCCGTCATTGACGCCGGAGGAATTTCCCGCCGTCACAGTTCCGTCTTTCGCGAAAGCAGGCTTAAGTGTGGCCAGCTTTTCGCGGGCGGAGAGACGCGGATGCTCATCTGTATCGAAGATCAGCGTATCTCCTTTCGGCTGCAACACGGGAACGGCTACCAATTCACCGGAGAACCTTCCTGCCTCATGGGCAATGTGATATTTCTGTTGTGATTCAAAGGCGAACTGATCCTGCTCTTCCCGGGAAATATTCCACTTGCGTGCAACGTTCTCCGCCGTTTCTCCCATGGAGTACGGGTGATACATTTTCGCCAGGGACGGATTCAAGAATCGCCAGCCCAGGGTTGTATCAAAAATTTCCGCTTTCCGGGAATACGCCTCCTCCCCCTTGCCCATGACGAAAGGGGCGCGGCTCATGCTCTCGACGCCGCCGGCGATGTAGACCTGACCTTCGCCGGTCATGATGGCACGCGAGGCATCCATGATCGCCTGCAAGCCGGAGGCGCAAAGGCGGTTGACAGTCACGCCTCCTGACTCCACCGGCAGGCCCGCGAGGAGGAGCGCCATCCGCGCCACATTCCTGTTGTCTTCACCCGCCTGGTTCGCTGCACCAAAAATAACGTCCTCCACCAGCGCCGGGTCTGTGCCCTGATTACGGTCCATCAATTTCCTGATCACCAGGGCAGCGAGATCATCCGGCCGCACACGCGCAAGCGACCCGCCGTACCTGCCGACTGGGGTTCGTATGATGTCTGTAATAAAGGCTCCTTTCATATTCGCCATGCGATTGAAATTCAGAATAATTAAAGAGATGTTTGTTTCCCCGGATTGACCGAATGCTTAGTTTTGCGTGCAGCACAAGCTGGCAGCAATTTAACCTAACACCACCATGTGGCAAAGAATTCAAACTGTATTTCTGGTCATCGCAATCATAAGCCTCATCGCCGCCATACTTTTCCCGATATGGGTTCATGAAATCGCGGGACAATCCCATAAGTTGTTTGCGCTACATTACAGCATCACCGGCCAGCGCGGTGAAATGATGTCCACCCAATACTTGCCCTATTCCATTACAGCAATCCTCGCCATCGCCTCCATCACGATCTCGATCATCGAGATCGGAAAATACAACAACAGAATGCTTCAGATGAAACTCGGCGCCCTGAATTCGCTTTTACTCGCGGGAACAATCTTGTCTGCCTTCATCTTTTCAAATAATCTGTCAAAGGAGTTCCAGGGCGGCCAGTTCGGATTAGGGCTGTGGCTGCCGGGAATTGCCGTGCTCTGCAACCTGCTGGCGAACCGGTTTATCCGCCGGGATGAAAAGCTGGTCAGGGATTCCAACAGGCTCAGGTAAGCTGGTGCACTTTTCACAGCCCTCGCCTTAAGACAATATTGTAAGCTAAACCCCGCTGCATTTTCCCGGTTTATGCCACTATGGCATAAAACACCGTGTGGAATAATGTTTGAGTTTAAGCGCCCCGTAACATAAAATCATAAAATCTAATCAATATGGCAGCCGTAGAAGAAAAAGGAACGATATCCATCCATACCGAGAACATTTTTCCCATCATCAAGAAATTCCTGTATTCCGATCACGAGATCTTTTTGCGAGAGCTGGTTTCAAATGCAGTCGACGCAACGCAAAAATTGAAAAAACTCACCTCCATGGGGGAGTACAATGGCGACCTTGGTGACCTTACCATTGAAGTAAGCTTCGACAAGGAAAAGAAAACGATCACCGTCAGCGACAAAGGCCTCGGTATGACGGCGGAGGAAGTCAAGAAATACATCAACCAGATCGCCTTCTCAGGCGCCGCGGAATTTGTCGAGAAGTTTAAGGACAAGGCAGATGGCAAAGATATCATCGGTAAGTTCGGTCTGGGATTCTATTCATCGTTCATGGTAGCGGACATGGTGGAGATCATCTCACGTTCCTACAAAGCCGCTGAAGAAAATGAGGCCGTTCGCTGGGAATGCGATGGGTCCACCGAATTTTCCATCGCGCCCGCCACGAAAGAAACAAGAGGCACCGATGTGATCCTTCACATCAATAAAGATTCAGAAGAGTTCCTGGACGAATGGCGCTTAAAAGGAATCCTGGAGAAATATTGTAAGTTCCTCCCGGTTCAGATCAAGTTCGGAACCACCGAAGAGAGTGTGGAAGACGGGATCGATAGCGAAGGGAAACCGAAATACAAAAGCGTCACCGTCGATCGCATCATCAACAACCCTTCCCCCCTCTGGACAAAGTCTCCCAGCGACTTAAAGGATGAAGATTACCTGGCGTTTTACAAAGAACTGTATCCCTATGCTGAAGAGCCCTTGTTCTGGATACACCTCAATGTAGACTATCCCTTTAACCTTACGGGAGTGCTTTACTTCCCGAAAGTGAAAAACGACTTCGAGATCAATAAGAATAAGATCCAGCTGTATTCGCGTCAGGTCTTCATTACTGACGAAGTAAAGGATGTGGTCCCGGATTTCCTGATGCTCCTTCACGGTGTTCTGGATTCACCGGACATCCCGCTCAACGTGTCACGGAGCTATCTCCAGTCGGACGCGAGCGTGAAAAAGATCAGCCAGCACATCACCAAGAAAGTCGCTGATAAATTACAGGATCTCTTCAAGAAGGACCGCGCTGACTTTGAAAAGAAATGGGACGACATCAGCATCTTTGTAAAATATGGCATCATTACCGATGAAAAATTCTTTGAGCGTGCAAAGGAGTTTACTTTACTGAAAAACGTCGACAGTCAATACGCTACGCTCGAGGAATACAAGGAAAAAGTGAAGCACAACCAGACGGACAAGGAAAAACAACTGGTCTATTTGTATGCTTCCGACAAGAGCAAGCAGCACAGCTTTATTGAAGGCGCGAAAAACAAGGGATATGATGTACTCTTGTTCGATGGCGTCCTTGACAGCCATTTCATCAACACGATGGAACAGAAGCTGGAAAAGACCCAGATCAAACGCGTGGACAGCGACACCGCCGAAAAACTCATTGCGAACGATGCGAAGCTCGAAAGTGTGCTGAGCAAAGAGGAAGAAGAACAGGTGAAGAACATTTTCGAAAAAGCGATCAATAACAAGAACATGGCCGTGGCCATCGAGTCAATGGCTCCTGACGATCTTCCTGTGATCATCACCATGAGCGAGTTCATGCGCAGAATGAAGGATATGGCCAAAACCGGAGGCGGTTATGGATTCATGGGCTCCATGCCTGACAATTACAACGTCGCGATTAATGGAAACCACAGCATTGTGCAGAAGATCCTGAAGGCGGAAAATGAAGAGCAAAAGGCAAAACTTGCAAAACAGGCGTACGACCTGGCCCTGCTTTCACAGAACATGCTCACGGGCGCCGAATTGACCAACTTCATCAAGCGCAGTGTTGAACTGGTTTCCTGATATTATATACCAAGGCTCATCCCCCATCAAAGTTGTATTGCTTCACGCAGCACTTTGATGGGAGGGGTCTTGTCTTGTAGCGTGGTCTTTTTTTGAGTCCTCAACCTCACAGGAAGAACCGGTTCTAACGATCAATTTATAGCGCAGTAGCCGTTCATCCGTGACATAGTACGACGCCAGCCTACGGCCGTAAGTTTCAGGCTCATTTTAGAGACCAACGACTGATCACAATGTCCATGAACAAGCCTGTTTTTTAAGGTTCCACGGTAATATTTTTTCTGTATTTTCGTTTTCCAGAATTATGAGATCATTTACCCTTTTCATCGCTTTCTTACTGCCGGCTATCTGCCCGGTTTTTGCACAGGAGGAGGGCGATCAGGAAGTTCAGGAGGAGATAGACGAGCGTTTTACGATTGATACGCCCGTAACCCTCGATTTCGAGGAGGAGGAAAAGGAGGAGCCCAAGAAGAAGAAGAAAAAAGTCAGGAAGAAGGTCTTTTATGGTGTGAAAACCAAAAAGGGATTTACAAGAAAGGGGCAGGGCAACCGGATAACCTACGAGTTGTTTTATGTTTTGAAAAAACCTGAAAAACCCCAAACCTTTGTTCGCGACATCTACTGGTTTGATTATACCCGGAAGGAGGTCAGGAAAACGGAAAGATTTGACCCTGAAAAAGGTGTTTTACTTCACGGTCCCTACGAAAAGCGCCTGGGAGATGTCGTGCTGGCGAAGGGCATTTATTACAAAGGCACCAAACACGGTCGATGGATGTACTACAACCGGGACAGCACGCTCGCCGATAAAGAAAAATATTTCCGCGGCTGGCCAAAGGAATCGGTCGTCAGCTACTACGACTCCGAGCGCAAGAAAATGAAAGAGATCACCCCGATCGAGTTCGGAGAAAAAACCGGCTATTACTACCGCTTCCATGAAAATGGCCAGATCGCCATCAGCGGCGAATATGAATATGACCAGAAAGTCGGCAACTGGGTGGAGTATTATCCGAACAAACGCCGCAAGAAAATAATAGCTTATCCCGAAGAAGCTTTTGAAGATTCCTCGCGGCCGTATATCCAGGCTGAATGGAACGAGAAGGGCAAACAGATATACAGGAATAACCGCGCCGCGCGCTAGTGAGCCCCGGGCCGGCCAGGCCTGCGTGCGCCTTCTACATCACGATAGCATCCTCAAAGTGAACTATTTCCGGAGCAGGACCCGGCTTTACGGACACAATGTCAAAGCGAATATGTCCTCTCCAATCGGTGGTGAAAATATATTCCTCCGCTGCCGAATAGATCAGCCGCGTCTGCTGGTCGGTGACAAAACTTTCCGGCTCGCCAAAAGCGTTGGAACTCCGCGTCTTGACCTCGACAAAGATCAGCCAGTTTTCGCGTTGAACGATAAGGTCAATCTCCGCTTTCTTCCAGCGGTAATTTCTGGCAACAACGCGGAATCCTTTGTTCACCAGAAATTCAGCGGCGAGATTTTCACCAATGCTTCCGGTTTTGATTTTATCGGTCATTCAAATTGTCATACATTTGAAAAGGGAATTTACAATTATGTCTACTACAAAAAAATACATTGAGGGATTTACACGCCAACTGGCAGATGCGCTGAAAATTACAGCTTCCATTGACCTAGTCAGACCCGGAAGTGACATCCGGAATGTGGTGATCACAGGCATGGGGGGTTCGGGTATCAGTGCCAACCTGGTTGAGTCCCTGACCTTCGGACGTATCCCGATACCGATCACAGTCTGCAAAAGTTATAATATACCGCAGTTTGTCAACCCCCACACCCTCTTCATAGCCTGTTCATACAGTGGCAACACGGAGGAGACCATTGCCGCCCTGAACAAAGCGCTGTTGAAAAGAGCGCAGTGCATCGCGATTGCGTCGGGAGGTAAATTGCTCGACATCGCCCGTGAATACAACTTATTCTATATTCAGCTTCCCGGCGGCTCAGAAAGTCCAAGGGCCATGCTGGGTTACAACATGATCGCGCTGATGTCCCTGTTGTATCACACCAACCTGATCGGCGCGGCGTATATCAAGGAAACGGAGAACGCCATCGAATTCCTGAACCGCGGCGTAAAAGGCATTGAATCGGAAGCGGAACTCATCGCGAAAAAATTAAGAGGAAAGCTCCCCGTCATCTATTGTGACAGCAGGCTTTACGCGATGGCGCTGCGATTCCAGCAACAGCTGAACGAAAATTCAAAACACATGGCCCACGTCAATACTTTTCCCGAGATGAACCACAACGAACTTGTTGGATGGAGATTTCCGGACAACCTGATGCCCATGCTGCAGGTGGTCTATCTGTATTCGGACCACGATCACGAGCGGGTGGAAAAGCGCATGGAGATCTGCCGTGATATCTTTGAGAAGAAATCGAATCCGATCATAGACGTGATCGGAGAAGGCGCTTCCCTGCTCGAACAATACTATTATCTGATTCACCTGACCGATTGGATCTCCTATTACCTGGCGAAGGAGAACGGAGTAGAGCCCGATCCGATCGAACCGATTGTTTACCTGAAGTCAGAGCTGGCAAAAATAAAATAGCAAAGACCCAGGGGATTTCGTCGAGGTTCTCCCATGAATAAGAAAGCAAAATTCATCCATCTTGGCCTTGTTGATTACAAAGAAGCCTGGGATTACCAGGCGGAAATATTCAACAAGATCCTGGCAGTAAAGATCGACAACAGGTCACAGCCCGAACAAGCACAGAAGCCAACGGATAATTACGTTATCTTTTGCGAACACCCGCATGTCTTCACCCTTGGCAAAAGCGGGAAGGAGGAGAACCTGCTGATACCGAAAGAGAAACTTGATTCCATTCATTCGAAGTATTATCATATCAATCGCGGAGGAGACATCACCTATCACGGTCCGGGGCAGATCGTAGGATACCCCGTGATCGATATGGAAAATTTCTTTACCGACATCCACAGATTCATGCGGCTCATGGAAGAGGCGGTGATTCAGACCCTGGCCGAATACAGGATTGAAGCAGGCAGGATCGCGGGCCTCACCGGCGTATGGATCGATCCGGACGATCCCGGCCGCGCGCGCAAGATCTGCGCGCTCGGTGTAAAGACCAGCAGGTGGGTGACCATGCATGGCTTTGCGTTCAATGTGAACACGGACCTGCGCTATTTCGATTATATAGTCCCTTGCGGGATTACGGAAAAATCCGTCACCTCGATGGAAAGGGAACTGGGAGGCCGGCAGGATATGTTACGGGTAGAAGAAATTCTGAAAGAGAAATTCCGCCAGCAATTTGGCATGGAATGGCTCTAGAAGCAGTTACAAAGCTTTTTTGAGCCCCTAAAGGAATTGAGGGCCGCCAAAACAAGAAACATAGAATGATCAAAGATATCATCGTACCGGAAGTAAAGAATGTCACCCTGGCCGTTGCGCGGACAGGCGGCGCCACCACCCATGAATGGAAAGTTTACCTGATCAATAACAACGAATTTCCCCTCGAGAATACGCTGGTCGCAAGCAAAGGCTACGGCGAGCGGGACGGCGAGAAACAGAATACATCCATCCTGAGACATTTTCTCGAAACGGTTTCTCCCCACAGCACTGCACTGATTGAGCCCATCGACCCGGCAGTCTTCCACCTTAACAATGAATACTGGGTGAGCTACTATATCGGCAACCAGATCTACGACAAACGTTTTGTCTTTGTCCCGGATACCATCTGTGAAGACAATATCTCCTTCATTAAGGAACTGGAGATGGAGGGTGTGCTGCACTCATAATTACGACACGGACAAGGACGACGCCGCTAAGCCTTTTCCGGCTAAATCAAAATAGTATCCATGACACGTTCCAGGGATTGATCGCTGATCCGGGATACTTCCCTCATTAACGCCCCGCTTATTTGTGATTGCAAAGCACATAACATATGTTTACTTTAAGAAATAATTATACTTCATGGTTCCCGAACTTCGCGACATCCTTTTTATTGACATCGAGACCGTAGCCTCTACGGATGATTACGGCGCGCTGGATGAGCGTATGAAAATGCAGTGGTCGCGAAAAGCAAACTTTTTCAAACGCGATTCACATCTGACCGATGAAGCGTTGTTTCATGAGCGCGCAGGCATCTACGCTGAGTTCGGCAAGATCGTGTGCATCGCCGTAGGGAAATATACTGATCAGGAGTCCGGTGAAATGGCACTGAAGACGAAGGTGTACTTCGACGACCATGAAGGGGACCTCCTGATGAATTTCAAACAAATGATCGAAAAGTTCGATGCCGCAAATCTTCGCTTTTGTGCGCACAACGGCAAAGAATTCGATTACCCCTACCTCTGCCGGAGATTCCTTATTAACTCCATACCTTTACCGGCGGTTCTCAATTTATCCGGTAAGAAACCGTGGGAAGTACAGCATCTCGACACTATGGAAATGTGGAAATTCGGCGATTACAAGCACTATACATCCCTGGACCTGCTGGCGGCGCTATTTCATATTCCTTCAAGCAAGGATAAAATCGATGGGAGCCAGGTCAATTACGTCTATCACCACGATAAGGACCTGGAAAAGATCGCAGAATACTGCCGTGCCGATATCATTGTACTGGCACAATTATTTTTAAAATTGAAAGGCTATCCCCTGATCTCCGACAATAACATCCTAATGGCATAAACCTGCACATGAGCAAAAAGAAGAAAGAAACCAGAACCAAAAAAAAGCAGCATAAGGAAAAAACCCAGACGGGGAGGCAGCAACAGAGTATCCTGAACATCCTGGATGCAAAACCCGGCCGCGGCCTTACGCTCACACAGATCATCCGTAAAACCGGGGCAAAGAAGAAAGAAGACCTGAAGCAGATCGAGCGCTTTATCGATTCCATGCTGGAATCCGGCCGCATCAAAAAACTCAGCAATGGAAGCTTTGTGTCGCACCGGGAGGAGGAAGAATATATCGGCGTGGTGGATCACGTCAGCTCACGGTTTGCCTACGTCGACATCGGCGAAGAAGCAGACATCTATGTGAAAGCAAAGGACCTGGGCTCCGCAGTTCACGGCGACACTGTAAAGGTCGCGATCATTCCTTCCCGCCACGGTGAGCATCAGGAAGGAAGCGTAGTGGAAATCTTGAAACGCAACCGCACGCGTTTCGTCGGCCGCATCGAAGTATCCCAAAACTTTGCGTTCGTAATTCCTGACTTCAAGAAGGTGCATCAGGATTTCTTCGTTTATCCCGAGAATACCATGGGGGCTAAAACGAATGACAAGGTTGTGATTGAAGTGGTCTCCTGGGCAGAACCGGATAAGAAACCCGAAGCAAAGGTAGTACAGATCCTGGGTAAGGCGGGCGAGAATGAAGCGGAGATCCATTCCATCATGGCAGAATTTGATCTGCCTTTCAGCTTTCCCGGGCATGTGGAACAAGAATCGGAAACGATCGAAGAAGGGATCACCCAAAAAGAAATTAAAAAACGCAGAGACTTCCGCGCGATCACCACTTTTACCATTGACCCGGAAGATGCCAAAGATTTTGATGACGCACTATCATTTATCAAACTCGATAACGGTCATTATGAAATTGGCGTCCACATCGCCGACGTGTCACATTATGTGACGCCCGGCTCCGCACTTGAAAAAGAAGCGTTTGACCGCGCCACCTCTGTTTATCTGGTTGACAGGACAATACCGATGTTGCCGGAAAAATTGTCGAACGGCTTATGTTCACTGAGGCCGAATGAAGACAAACTCACGTTCTCCGCAGTGTTCGAGATCGACGCGAAAGGAAAGATTCACGACCAGTGGTTTGGACGTACCATCATCCATTCCGATAAACGCTTCTCATACGAAGAAGCGCAGGAAGTCATCGAATCGGGCAACGGCCCTTTTACAGAAGAGCTTGCAATTCTGAATGACCTGGCCAAAAAACTCAGAAAAGAAAGATTTGCAAAAGGCGCCGTGAACTTTGAAACGACGGAAGTGAAATTCAAACTCGACGAGAAAGGGAGACCTCTGGCGGTCATCCCGAAAGTCCGTAAGGACGCGCACAAGCTGATCGAAGAGTTTATGCTGCTCGCCAACAAAAATGTCGCAACATTTATTTACGAATACAAGAAAGGAAAGGAGAAAAATACTTTTGTTTACAGGATACATGATTTTCCCGATCCTGACAAAGTGAAAGATTTCGCGCTCTTTGCCAAACAGTTCGGCCACCGCATGAATGTTGAAGAATCATCGATCAGCCAGTCGCTGAACAAATTAATGTCAGAGATCGAAGGAAAGCCCGAGCAAAACGTGTTGGAACAGCTCGCCATCCGTACGATGGCAAAAGCCAAGTACTCCACCGAACCGAAAGGACATTTCGGATTGGCCTTCCAGCATTACTCCCACTTCACTTCGCCTATCCGCCGCTATCCGGATATGATGGCCCACCGACTGCTGCAACATTATCTCGACGACGGAAAACCTGTCAGCAAGACCGATTACGAAGAGCGTTGTGAGCATTCCTCGGAACGTGAGAAACGCGCTGCAGATGCAGAGCGAGCTTCCATCAAATACAAGCAGGTGGAGTTCATGACCTATGCCGAAAAGAAAGATTATGAGGGCCTTATCTCCGGCGTCACAGAATGGGGCATCTATGTTGAGATCATCGAAACAAAATGCGAGGGCATGATCCGCATGGCGGATATGTCGGACGACTTCTATGAGTTCGATGAAAAGAACTACCGCATCATCGGAAGGAAGACCGGAAAGATCTTCCGCCTTGGTGACAAGATCAACGTGCGCATTAAAAAGACGGACATCGATCGCCGGTTGATAGACCTGGTCTTTGCCACTACTTATTATTCCGACCGCAAGATCGAAAATGACTAACCCTCACCCTGGGTGCCCTTCACGGGATTCAGGAGCATTCCTCCATATTAAAATTTTTAATCTTAGGAATTACCCACACAATGTCCCCGCTTTCCCAATATCAGCAATGGCTTGAGACTGAGATCAAGAAACATAAATTCGGGAAAGACCCCGTTTCTTTATATGAGCCTATACGTTACCTGATGGCGCTGGGTGGCAAGCGTCTCCGCCCGATGTTTACGCTGCTCTCATACTCGCTTTTCAGGGATGATGTGAAACGCATCGTCCCCTACGCCATCGCAGTGGAAAGCTTTCACAATTTCACTTTGATGCATGACGATATCATGGACAAAGCGCCCCTGCGCCGGGGAAAAGTCACGGTTCATGAAAAGTGGAATACCAATACGGCCATACTCTCCGGCGATGTGATGCTCATCAAAGTATACGATATGTTCCTGAGGCTGGAGCCTCCCCGGTTGAAAATCGTTATGACAGCTTTCAACACGTGCGCAGCCGAAGTATGCGAAGGCCAGCAATGGGATATGGAGTTCGAAACAACGCAAGGGGTAAGCGAAAAACAATACCTGAACATGATCCGGCTAAAGACAGCCGTGCTGCTCGGCTTCAGCCTGGAACTGGGTGCGATCCTGTCCGGAGCCTCGTCTGCGGACAGAAAGGCCCTCCGCGATTTCGGCACCAACATCGGCATTGGCTTTCAGCTTAAGGACGACCTGCTCGACGCCTATGCTGATCCCATGAAATTTGGCAAACAGGTGGGGGGTGATATTCTCGCCAACAAGAAAACGTACCTTCTGATTACAGCACTTGAACGCGCCACCGGCAAAACCAGAAAAGAACTCCTGTTCTGGCTGACTGCCAAGAAATTCAAACCACGGGAAAAGGTACGCGCCGTCAAAGAGATCTATGACGCGCTGGGCATCCCCGCCATTGTTGACCGCAAAGTCAGCCACTTCTTCAATAAGGGATTTCAAAACCTTGACCTGGTAGCCGGCCAAACTTCCCGGAAAGAAATCCTGGAGGGCTACACCCGCGCACTCATTGAACGGCAATCATAACGCCCCTCAACGCCCGGGGAACTACTTCACAATCAATACCACCGTGAGCCGTGATTGCCGACCCGGAAGAAGGGTCTGTCCACAAATTTGATGTGCGGCATTTTTTCAATCCCAACTATACACGTATCTTTCTTCATTAATCTTAACCACCCTTTTAAACCCGGATAGTATGAAACCCCTTGTCATCACCAAGCTTTCCTTCATGATGCTTCTGGAATACTTCATCTGGGGATCGTGGTATGTTACCATGAGCACCTATATGTCGAGAAACCTCGATTCATCCGCTATTCAAATAGGTGCTGCATATAGTGCCCTGGCCATTGCCACCATGATCTCTCCTTTTTTTATCGGGATGGTGGCGGACCGGTTTTTTGCCGCCCAAAAGATCATGGGAGCATTGCACGTGATCGGTGCAGTGCTGCTATATTTTGCAACACAGATACAGGACAATACCGCTTTCTATTGGATCATCCTGTTCTATTCCCTGCTATACATGCCAACCATCGCGCTATCCAACAGCATCGCATTTCACCAGATGTCGGATCCGGGGAGAATGTTTCCATGGGTGCGCGTATTTGGAACCGTGGGCTGGATCATTTCAGGACTGATGATCATTACTTTGCAGATCGAAGGAACGGAATTTACTTTCCAGATGGCTGCCATCGCATCCCTCACCCTGGGTATCTTCAGTTTCTTTTTGCCGGAGACACCACCGAAAGGAAAAGAAGCAGGAGTATCGGCGTCCAGCGCCCTGGGCACCGAAGCTTTTGTGCTCTTTAAAGACAAGCCTTACCTCGTCTTTTTTATCGCCGCCGTGCTCGTGTGCATTCCACTCTCTTTTTATTATGGTTTCGCCAATCTTTTTCTGAATCAGGCCGGACTTGAGGACGCCGCTGGAAAGATGACCCTTGGACAGGTGTCAGAAGCAGTATTTATCCTTGCCATTCCTTTTCTGTTTTACAGGATCGGTGTAAAAAATATGGTGTTGATCGGAATGATCGCCTGGTTTCTCCGCTATGTCTGCTTTGCGCACGGTGATACCGGCGACAACCTCTGGATGCTGTACGCGGGAATAATCCTTCACGGTATCTGCTATGATTTCTTCTTTGTAACGGGTTACATGTATACCGAAAAGAAAGCCGGACCAAAAATAAAAAATGCAGCCCAAGGGTTGTTTACGTTCGCAACGTACGGGCTGGGGATGTTTATCGGTACGTGGTTTTCCGGATTCGTGGCTGATCATTATACGGAAAACGGACAGTACAACTGGACCAGCATCTGGTATGTACCGGCAGGCATAGCCGTTTTCGTACTGGTGTATTTTATTTTCTTCTTCCGGGAGAAAAGAGAAATTAAACCGGCGTCCTGACTTTAATTTTCAATCATAAATCTTCAATTTTAAAGCCCCCAAGGCTGCAGCCCCGCTACGATTTGACGGCAGGCAGCGGCAGGACGTCCCGAACTTGAACTATAAATAATAGATTATGAACATCGCCATGCTTGGTTCCGGATTCATCGGAAGATTTTATGCAGATTCCCTCCAGGGTTACAGAAGCAAAGACAAGATCGTAACCATTTATTCCCGCAAGGAAGAAAGCGCCAGGAAATTTGCAACCGATTATAACGTTCCTTTTTCCACAACGACCATGGAAGAGGCCATCAACCGCCCGGAAGTAGAAGTGGTGTGTATCTCCCTCCCAAACAACTTGCACGAAGAGGCGGTGATGCTTTGCTGCAAACACAAAAAGGCTGTGATCACCACCAAACCCCTCGGACGGAACGCGGAAGAAGCAAAAAGAATGCTTGAAGCGGTAGAGAAGGCAGGGATTTTCAACGGATACCTGGAAGACCTTGTCTATACGCCCAAGTTCCTGAAAGCACATGAAAGTGTAAAGAATGGTGCGCTGGGAAGAGTGCTATGGGCAAAATCACGTGAAACCCACCCCGGCCCCCATAGTGACTGGTTCTGGGATATCGAACAGGCAGGCGGCGGATGTATCCTTGACCTCGGATGCCACTGCGTGGAGATCACCCGGAGCTATATCGGAAAGGATATCAAACCAATCGAAGTAATGTGCTGGGCAGATACCCAGGTGAAACCCATCGATGCCGAAGACCACGCGATCGGACTCGTCAAATATGAGAACGGTTCCATCGGACAGTTTGAAGTGAGCTGGACTTTCCGCGGTGGTCTTGACCTTCGCGATGAAGTAATGGGGACGGAAGGAACGATCTGGATCAACAGTTTCCTCCGCACCGGCTTCGAAATGTTCACCACAGGAAAAGGCGCCGACTATGTGGCGGAGAAAGCAGAGAGCAACTCCGGCTGGCTCTTTCCAGTAGGCGATGAGTTAAATGAGTTGGGATACAACCATATGTTTATGGACATGTTTAACGCCATGGAGAAAGGCACCCAGCCTAAAGAAACTTTCTATGATGGATATGTCGTGAACGCTGTTCTCGACGCCGCCTACAAGTCCGCAAAAACAAAACAGTGGGAACCGGTAAAACTTGACGTCTGGCGAGGAAAGACCGGCGTCTCCAAAGACAGCCATCTCACAGAGTATGATCAGGAGCACTACCTGGTAAAAGAGGAAATGACGCACTATGGTGCGAAAAAAGTAATCCTGAAGAATAAGAAGACAGGCAAGATTTCAGAGAAAGTGCTATCGTAAGGCACCAATAACTCCATTGCGCACAGCCCGCCAACAAGGAAGCTTGTGGCGGGCTGTGCTCGTTCGGAAGTGTCAAAACAGCGGAAGCCCTGCCTTTACTTTATGCTGTCTCTTATGGAAATCCGGGATCCCATGGTAGTCTATGATATGGCAGTAACAGCAATCGCCGGAAACAAAAGATCAGGAAATTCAATCGATATACTTTGGATAGGTGGGCCTGTAGCCGGACAGATAGGCAAATGGCCTCTTGACACGAAGTTGTGGAATCAACGTCAGCGTCATGAAGATAGGTACTGGAGCCTGAATGCATTCCCGGGGACAAACCTGCCTTTTGATTCATGAATCAATACCCTTTCATTTTCAGAGAGGCCGCAGGTTTGCCCGTCCTTCAGACCGATATCATTTTCCAATACATAATAAGCAATGTTGAACAGAAATCCCCTGATATCCTCCAGTGAGGCTTTGGAGTCGATTATTTCCAGCTCCGCTTTATTAAACGCCGTCAAGCCATACGTGTAACCTGAGTTGAGACCATTTTCCTGCCTGAGCCCGAAATAAATCCAAAGATTCAACGGCAGGTCATGTTCATTTAAGACTTCGGCCTCCCATAAATAATCGTCGCCACGAATCAAGAGACTTTGATTTCCCTGATAAACGCCAAGTGAATTCGTTATTGAAAGCAGTGCAGAAACGACCTGCGAAAAAAGTTTAAATCTTTTTACCTGATCAGATGTGCCTTGCAGGACAGAAACGATGATATGCGCCCGGTGTTCTTTTAGATCATTAGACGCGGTTGTCCAGTTGTACGCATATTCGGCGGTTCCTTCTATGTCACTGTGTGGAACGGGATGGGAAATGAAAAGCAACGCAAAGGATTCCTTCTGGATCGCGAAGGTGAATGCTTGATCATCACCGTCAATGTCGACGGCCTGCAAACTGTACTTCCCGTCGAGTTCCCGCAGTAATAAACTCTTGTCGAAAGGATTTTCATCCTCCAGTAAGACCATGCCCAGAATGGTGTTGCTGTCTGTTTTTCCTTTTTTTCGAAACCCCATATAGAAGTGTAATATTATTCATAGAATACAATGAAGGTTTGCACTGAAGACAGGGGGTCAGTAGGTAATCACTTCGCCCATAGCCCCCTCTGGTGCTCCCGGGCGTTTTTCTGATGCCTGACAAATTCGTCTGCAAACTTCACATTGGGAGGAACTGTCATCACCATGGCAAAACCCTGCTTCACCAACTCGGCGTTGACGAATGTTCCATCTTCCAGGTAGACGTACGCAAGCGCCCTGCCATAGCGATCCGTCGGATCCACATCATATTCTATTCTCACTTCGTTACCCGACAGCAGACGCGCCAGGAAATCCTTCGATTCTTTCCCGTAATATCCCGCTTCCTTTCGGCCAGTTCTTCGTGATTCAGGAGCATCAACACCGATTAACCTCACTTTTCTTCCTTTTTCTGTCCCATCATCGATCCAAAAGGTATCCCCGTCTACCACCTTTATTACTTTATAATATGTTTCAGTCCCGTTACTCCTGGAGGTATAACAGGCAGTGTTCAGGAGAATTGCGGTTAGTATCAGCAGTAAGTGCTTGTTCCGGGTCCAGGTCATCAATAAAACTTTTCTTCAAAAGATCCGGTAAAATTAGCATTCCGCTACGAAGTACCATCGAACCAAACGATCAAAACTGCCAAATATTGGGGTTGCAGTAAATGTGCATGTGTAGAGACGAGGCATATTTTTTCTCCACTCATTGACAATTTATTTCGGGAGTCTCGTCGAATGCAACATCTTGATCTTCCATCGTCCTCCCTCTTTAACCAGCACGGCGCTCTCCAGCCATCTGACTGTCCGCCGTTTTCCAGGCATCGTGATCTCCGCTTTATTGTGATAGGAAACGAACGCCATGTTTCCACTGACCATGCTTTGGAAAAAATCGAATTCATTCAGTCGTTTGAAACCGTCGGGTCTTGGATTCGTCGTCAGTGCCACAATTGTATCCATCGTCCAGACCACCCCGTGTTCCAGTATGGTAAAATCATCTGACACGCACTGGCGCATCCCATCAAGATCATTCTCCGAAAGGCCCTCAAAGAAATTGATGATCACCTGTTGTACTTGTGTTTCTTCAGGTTGGCCTTGTGCCAACACGATGTGCGATGACAGGAAAAACAGTAAGGCAGTTACTTTCATAAAAGAAATATTAAAACACTTTTCTCATCTCGTACCGGAGCCAGCGATGTGGTTTGTGATCATATCTGAATACTTCTCTCCCAGCATCCTTCTTGCGTACTTTTCTTCCGCCAATGCTCTTCCAGCCTGTTGATACTTTCTTAGCAACGGCTCGTCATCGACAAAACCTCTGATCTTGTTTACGAAATCTTCCGGGTTACGGGCATCGACTGCAATACCGCAATGGCACCGTTCGATTTCTTCTTTGATCCATCCGCCAAAATTGATGATGGTCATCTTACCCGCAGCCAATCCATCAAAATATTTATTCGGGGAACCCGTTTCCAGAATCCTCACGGGTTGATAACAAATAAAATTTGCATCCGTCACATTCAGGATCTCCGCTACGCCATGGCGGTTTTGAAAAGGAATAATGCTTAGGTTTTGCAATACGCCTTTAGCCGCCTGTTTTTTGAGATCCTCCAGCATGGCCCCATCGCCGCAAAGTATGAAATGGATGGGCAAGTGCGCCTGCTGACATGCGGCAGCGCATTCCAGATAATATGTCAATCCATTGGCCACACCCAGAGCGCCGACATAAGACACGACGAACTTTTCCTTCACGCCAAATTTTTCTTTGAGGGCGCTCCGTTTTTCCGCAGGCCTGAAGAATTCCGTATCCGCCATGTTTGGAATCAGGTGTATCGTTTTGTCACTGACCTTGCCGTGAAGGCAATGCCCGATCGCCGTGGATAGGGCCACAATGGAGGAAGCCTTCCGGTATATTTTGCTTTCCATTCTGTAAAGGATGCGCTGCAAAAACCAGTTTCGGATAAATCCCATCTGGATAGGGGCATCGGGCCACAAGTCGCCTACTTCAAAAATATACGGTATACCATACCGCTTTCGGATGATCATGGCAGCCACGCCTGTTGTCAACGGTGTGGATATAGCATAACAAAGGTCTGCATCGCTGTGCCGGGCAGCAAAGCGTATCGAATGGATGATAAACCTGTAGAAGGCCAGAATCCTTTTTTGAAAACCGTATCGGTTATCGTACGGGACAGGCAGATAATGGACTTGGATCCCTTCAAGGTCCTCTTGCCTGTACTTCGGTTCATTATGGGCGGTTACAACGACAGTTTTAATTCCTTTTCCCACCAGCGCTTTCGCCAGATAATATGAGCGGATGGCTCCGCCTTTCTCGGGGAGCTTGAAATGTTGATGTAGGATCAGGACTTTCACCTTGCAAAGAAAAGAATTCGGCGGAATGCGGGAGAGCGGCTGCGGCGATATAAAAAAAATCGCTGTGGTGTCACAGCGATTTCAAGCGTTTCTTCAAAATGGTGCAGGCTCTTTGGCCGGCGCCGGTTTTAAAATCAGCTACCGGATCGCCGTGTATGCAAGGTAGTAAGCCTGACAATCAGCGATCTGGAGACTTTGGGCAGTTGACTAAAAGTGTCACTCCTTCGTCTGCAAACTTCGGGAATAGTTCAAAATATTGAAGACTGTTGATTCAGAAGGTTGCAGCGTTGCCTCGTCCAGGTCTTTCAAAGCTGCGCGCACTTCGTTATACAGCGCTTTCAATTTGTCATCGCGTAATAGTGCGCGATCAATTTCTCTCTTCTCCTCCTCCGTAGTCTCGTGGTATAAATACCTGATTAAGTCCGTCTGGGTAAATGTTTTTATCATAGGCTCTGTTTTTCACCATCTTTTTGCGCAGATTGATCAGCGCATATCGCATCCTGCCCAGGGCGGTATTTATACTTACGCCTGTGCGGGTGGCGATTTCCTGAAAACTCATATCAAAATAATGCCTCATTATGAGAACATGTTTTTGCTCTTCCGGCAGTTCCCGGATATAATCCCGCAGTTTCGAGCGGGTTTCGCGGAACATCTGCTTGTCTTCACTGGATTCCTCCGAGAAATCCAACGAGTTGAAAAGTTTGCTTCCGTCTTCCAGGACTACTTCGGGGTACCGCTTTTCCTTCCGGAAATGATCAATCGCCAGGTTATGTGCAATGCGACTGATCCACGGAAGAAATTTGCCCTCTTCATTATAGCGTCCCCCACGAATGGTGTTGATCGCTTTCACAAAGGTTTCCTGCAATAAATCCTCAGCGGTATACCGGTCTTTAACAATCAGGTATATAGCGGTATAGATCTTCGATTTGTGTCTGTGGAGGAGCACCTCGAAAGCATCTTCGTTACCGTTGCGATACAGCGACACGAGTTGGCTGTCGCTTAATCCTTTTTCTATCATTCTGCTTCACATTTAGGTAACGTAGAGGTTTCGCTCGATATTGTGCTGGGTTTGGTGAGTAATGGGATTGAAAAGTTAGAAAAAAGTGGAGAAAGCACAAAAAATTTTTAAAAAAAATCTTGCCTTCTCCACAATTTCTTAAGGTATTTACAGCATATTTTTTGGGCAGTATTATCTATGGCAGTAAGCAAAAAACGTGTTATTAAGAGCCTTGAGAATCTTTCTGAAGATCTGCGGGAGTTAATGAGGGATCAGTATCCGAATGGCTATGAGGGAAGCATCACCCGCATCACCAATGCAAAAAAGGAACCAATCTTCGTGTTTCCCCTGGAAACCCAAGATGCCACCTATCTTATTAAAGTGCCTGCCACCAAAAACAGCGACGGGGAATATGATGTTGAAGCAAACCCCGAAAGCGAATTCGAGAAAGCTCCGGATACCGGCGACGATGAGTTCGGTGCGGATGACCGCTATGGCGCATCCGGTAATGGCGACGACGACTACGATGAAGAAGGCGGGGCGAGAAAGAGCCGGGAAGCCAGCTATGATCCAGACTTCGATACCTAGAGGAACCCATAATCAGTGAATGCTAACACCATCAAAATCCGATGGTGTTTTTTATTTTGATCGCCCGTGACACCCATAAAGACGGAACCTTGCCGTATTGGCGAGGTGAAAATTCTACAATGCTGAATTTTAAATCTTTATGACAAAAAATTTGTTACAGGCAGATACTTAATTGAGAGACTATCAACGTGAACCAGACACTTCCCATAAACGACGCTTATCTAGACGAGCTTGACCCAAGGCAATACATCGTGATCAAAAGATCACGGGTCAATAACCTCAAGAACCTCAGTGTTGCCATCCCGAGAAACAAACTTGTGGTTATCACCGGACTATCCGGCTCCGGGAAATCGTCACTGGCTTTTGATACACTCTTCGCCGAAGGTCAACGCATGTATGTTGAAAGCCTCAGCTCCTACGCACGCCAGTTCCTTGGCAGGATGGAAAAACCTGACGTAGACTATATCCGCGGTGTCTCACCCGCCATCGCCATTGAACAGAAGGTCAATACGCGCAACCCGAGGTCAACGGTCGGTACCACCACGGAGATCTATGATTATCTGAAGCTGCTATTCGCGAGGATCGGCAAAACTATATCGCCTGTCAGCGGGAAAGAGGTCAAACGTGATACTGTCACGGATGTGGTCAATGCCATCAACCTGTTACCGTCCGGTACCAGGATCATGATTGCCTGTCCCGTCCACATCAAAAAAGGACGCAAGCTCCCGGATGAACTCAACCTTCTGCTGAGCAAAGGCTTCACAAGAATCCTCCTCGATGGCGAAGTAAAATTCATTGAGGAACTGCTCAACCCTGAAGAACCATCAGGAAAGAAGAAGAAGGCTCCCAAAATCCAGGGTGAAACAGAGATCCTGATCGACCGGGCGACAGTCAATCCCGACGACGAAGACACCACCTTCAGGCTGTCTGATTCGGTTCAGACTGCTTTCTTCGAAGGCGAAGGCGATTGCTACGTTTACAGCGAAAAGCCGTCAGGCGGTTTTGACCGCAGCCAATACTCCGACAAGTTCGAACTTGACGGAATGACCTTTACAGAACCCTCGGTCAATTTCTTCAGCTTCAACAATCCCTATGGCGCATGCCAGACCTGCGAAGGGTTCGGGAAAGTGCTGGGTATCGACGAAGATCTCGTGATCCCCGACAAATCCATGTCTGTATATGAAGGCGCCATTGCACCGTGGCGCAGTGAAGCCATGAGCGAATGGCAGAAGCCCTTATTGAAGAACGGCATCAAATTCGACTTCCCCATCCACAGGCCATACAATGAACTCACCCGCGAGCAGCGCGATCTCCTTTGGAACGGAAACAGTTATTTTGAAGGCATTCATGATTTCTTCAAGCACCTTGAATCAAAATCATACAAGATCCAGTACAGGGTGATGTTGTCGCGCTACCGCGGAAGGACGGATTGTCCGGACTGTCGCGGTACCCGCCTGCGTAAGGATGCCCAGTACGTCAAGGTTGCCAACACGTCTATTACCGACATTGTTCTGATGCCGATTGAGGACGCACTGGTGTACTTTGAAAAGTTAAAGCTCCCGGACTTCGAACGCAAAGTTTCCGATCGTATCCTGACGGAGATCAAAACGCGTTTATCCTACATGGACAAAGTCGGATTGGGGTACCTGACACTCAACCGGATTACCGCTACCTTATCAGGTGGCGAATATCAACGCATTAAACTCGCAACATCGCTCGGGAGCGCCCTCGTGGGGTCCATGTATGTGCTTGATGAACCCAGCATCGGGCTTCATCCCCGCGATACGGAGAAAATGGTCGAGGTGTTGAAATCGTTGCGCGACCTTGGCAACACGGTGATTGTGGTCGAACACGAGGAAGAGATCATGCGCGCCGCGGATCAGATCATCGACATCGGACCCGATGCCGGCAGTCACGGCGGCGAGCTTGTGTTTCAGGGTACAATCAATGATTTGAACGGAAAGGTGTCATCCCATACAACCGATTATCTCAGCCATCGGGAAAACATTGCCATCCCTTCCATGCGAAGGAAATGGAAGGATTCTATTATGGTGATCGGAGCACGTGAAAACAATCTTAAAAACCTGACAGTGAAGTTTCCGCTGGGGGTTCTTACGGTTGTCACGGGTGTGAGCGGTTCCGGAAAATCAACGCTCATCAAAAAAATCCTCTATCCCGCGGTCGGCAGATTGAACGGCTCAGTAGCTGAAACCCCCGGCAAATACGACAAGCTGGAAGGCGACGTATCTCGAATCACACAGGTAGAGTTTGTGGATCAGAATCCGATCGGAAAATCATCGCGTTCTAACCCGATCAGTTATGTGAAGGCTTACGACATCATTCGTCAACTGTATGCCGATCAACCGTTATCGAAAACGCGTGGCTACAAGCCGTCGCATTTTTCATTTAACGTGGAGGGCGGTCGCTGTGAAACCTGTCAGGGCGAAGGCGAGATCAAAGTGGAAATGCAGTTTATGGCGGATATCTTCCTGCGATGCGAAAGCTGTCATGGAAAGCGCTTCAAACAGGAGGTGCTGGAGATCGAATACAACGGCAAAAACATTGCTGATATCCTTGACCTGACCGTGGAGGATGCGCTGGAATTCTTTAAAGACAAGAAGAACGTTTACGAAAAGATCCTTCCGCTGCACGACGTTGGATTGGGTTACATCAAACTGGGGCAATCATCCAACTCCCTCAGCGGCGGTGAGGCGCAACGCGTGAAGCTCGCCTCTTTTCTGGGGAAAAATACACCTGACGGAAATATTCTGTTCATCTTCGACGAACCTACGACCGGGCTGCACTTTCACGATATCTCCAAGCTCCTCAAAGCGATCAACGCGCTCGTCGACGTGGGCCACACGGTGATCGTCATCGAACACAACCTGGAAGTAATCAAGTGTGCAGACTGGATCATCGACCTTGGACCTGAAGGGGGCGAAAAGAAAGGGGGCAACCTCCTTTTTGCCGGAACTCCCGAAGAAATGGCGAAGAAGGGCAAAGGCTATACAGCAGCATTTCTGAAAACCAAGCTCGCGTA
>JBARAD010000055.1:0-7357 GCA_049791675.1 Chryseosolibacter sp. | reverse complement strand
AATTCCTAATTCCTAATTCCCAATTCCTAATGCCTAATTCCTAATGACTAATGACTAATGACTAATGACTGATGCCTAATGACCGATCATCAGGACGCATCATTATGCGTCCCTACCGCACATCCACCCAAGGCCTGATGGCTGACTCAGTACAACGGGGGATACCTGTCCGGGTCCGCTTCGTGCATGACGGCGTAGATCTGTTCGAACATCTCTTCCGCGTTAGGTTTGCTGAAGTAATCACCGTCAGACGCATAGGCTGGGCGATGCGCTTTGCCGGTAATGGTAATGGGTTTCGCGTCAAGGTACTGATATGCATTCTGAACTTCCAGGACCTCCTGCATCATAAAAGAAGTAGCGCCACCGGGAACGTCTTCGTCGGCAAAAGCGATGCGGTTTGTTTTCTTCACCGAAGTAACGATGGTGTGGTGAATATCGAAAGGAAGGAGTGTCTGCACATCGATGACCTCGCAGGAAATACCGGCTTCGTCCAGCACACGTGCAGCCTCCATGGCCACGCGGCACATGGATCCATACGTGACGATGGTAAAATCATCTCCATTCCTCAGGACGTCGGGCACGCCGAGTGGAACTGTGAACTCGCCAATATTATCCGGAAGTTTTTCCTTCAACCTGTAACCGTTCAGACATTCAATAATCAGCGCCGGGTCATCGGACTGCAGCATCGTATTATAAAATCCTGCAGCCTGTGTCATGTTGCGTGGCACGAGTACGTAAATACCGCGAAGACTGTGCAGGATCATTCCCATCGGAGAGCCTGCATGCCAGACACCTTCCAGGCGGTGACCGCGCGTGCGGATGATCAATGGCGCCATCTGGCCGCCTTTGGTGCGATAACGCAGTGTTGCCAGGTCGTCCGACAACGTCGCGAGCGCATAAATGAAATAATCGAGGTATTGAATTTCTGCGATCGGTCTCAATCCGCGCATGGCCAGCCCGAGCCCCTGCCCGATAATGGTGCATTCGCGGATACCGGTGTCTGTGACACGCAGTTCTCCATGTTTTTGTTGTAGCCCGGCAAAACCCTGATTCACATCGCCGATCTTGCCAACGTCCTCACCGAAAGCCAGCACCCGGGGGTCGCGTTGCAGTGCTGCATCGAAGCACATCTGGAGCACTTCGCGGCCATCAACCAGAGAAGCATCTTCCGAATAAACAGGATCCACGCGACGCACTTTCAATGCTGATTGTTCCGACTGGCTGTAGAGATGAGAATTATAGCGGTCGTAGTTATCTATCTCGGCCTGTTTAACCCAGGCGATGAGCTTCTGTCGCGGGACAAAGTCTGTCTGGTGTCGCAAAAGGCGGATGGCCCTCTTGGCGGCCTTCACCGCATCCAAACGCGTGGGATTGATCGTCTTGTTCAGTTCTGTCCTGATCTCCTCCAGCGCCGGCTTCTCTTCACTTTCGCTCTCGGCCTGGAGAATGGTATTGCTAATAAAAACCTGGTCTGCACTGATGTCGTGCATAAAGGCTTTCCATGCCCGGTCGCGCGCTTCCTTCGCTGCAATCTTGGCCTCCTTCTCGATGCTGTCAACTTCTTCCGGGAGCACCATGACGTCGTTGATGATCCACTCACGCATTTTTTTGTTGCAATCAAAATCGGCCTCCCATGCAAGACGTTCTTTTGATTTATAGCGTTCGTGCGAGCCCGAGGTAGAATGTCCCTGAGGCTGGGTGAGTTCTTCCACGTGCAGGAGCACCGGAACATGCTCCTCGCGGCAAATGCGCTCAGCCTTCTGGTACGCTTCAATAAGCGCAGGGTAGTCCCATCCCTTTACATTGATGATTTCGAAACCTTTCTCGGCGGCGTTGCGCTGTAATCCTGCCAGTGCTTTCGAGATGCTGGCCTTCGTTGTATGATATTCCTGCGGTACTGAAATGCCATAGCCGTCATCCCATATGGAAGTCAACATCGGCACCTGCAGCACACCGGCGGCATTGATCGCTTCGAAGAACATACCTTCGGAAGTAGAGGCGTTGCCGATGGTGCCAAAAGCGATTTCATCCCCATGGCGGGACAAATCGGTAAGTGTATGGAGTTGCGGATTGTTCCGGAATAACTTAGAAGCGTAGGCCAGCCCGAGCAAGCGCGGCATTTGCCCAGCCGTAGGCGAAATGTCGCCGCTGCTGTTTTTTATTGCCGTAAGATTTTTGAGTTTGCCGTCTTCATCCAGCATGCGGGTTGCATAATGCCCGTTCATTAATCGTCCCGCAGAGGCCGGGTCGGCTTCTACGTCCGTATGCGCATATAATTGGGCGAAATATTGCTGAACAGTCAGTTCGCCGATCGCAAACATAAAAGTCTGATCGCGGTAGTAGCCGGCGCGGAAATCCCCGTTGCGAAAAACTTTGGCCATCGCGATTTGCGCCACTTCCTTTCCATCGCCAAAGATGCCGAACTTCGCTTTGCCCATGAACACTTCTTTGCGGCCAATAAGGCTGGCTTCACGACTCTCAACAGCAAGGCGATAATCCGAGAGGATCTCTTTTACCCTGGTTTGAGAGTATCTGGTTTTCGCTTCCTTGATTATGCTCAATGTTCTTTCTTTAGATTAATAATTCACTTGAGCCCCCTGTCAGGCCAAAAATAGCCATATCCTGTTACCTTTCAAAAACGCCGTGTTTTTGTTCCCTGCTGAAAATTTTTCCGGCTTCCGACAGTTCACGAACCCACCAAATTTTTGACCTGACACCATGATTCAGCCAAAATATACATGCCATAATTACAACGATTGCAGGCGATTTGTTTTGCTGAATTTTTAGTACTAAAAAGAAGATGTCGCCCCAGGGTTTAGATGTGAGTTGCTATATTTGCGCACCACAAACGGTTGAATACTATGATTATCGGGGTTCCCAAGGAAATTAAGAACAATGAAAACCGTGTCGCGCTGACACCTGCCGGTACTCAGGAACTGGTTAAACGCGGTCATACCGTGTACGTTCAAAAGACGGCCGGCGTGGGCAGCGGGTTCTCCGATGACGAATATGCGGGCGCCGGCGCAAAGCTCCTGCAGGATGCGGCGGAAGTATACCAACGGGCGGAGATGATCATCAAAGTCAAAGAGCCGATTGAGGGTGAGTACTCCCTTATCAAGGCCGGCCAGCTGGTATTCACCTATTTTCATTTTGCATCGCACGAACCGTTGGCGAAAGCCATGATCAAGAGTGGCGCGATCTGCCTTGCCTATGAAACCGTTGAACGCGCAGACGGCAGTCTTCCGCTCTTGATACCGATGTCGGAAGTTGCCGGACGAATGTCCATCCAGGAAGGCGCCAAATATCTTGAGAAGCCACTCAAAGGAAGGGGAATACTTTTAGGCGGCGTGCCGGGCGTAAGGCCAGCCAAAGTATTGATCCTCGGCGCGGGCATCGTGGGCGCAAATGCAGCGAAGATCGCAGCGGGTATGGGTGCCGATGTAACCATTGTGGATATCAACCTTCAACGTCTGCGTTACCTTGACGACGTGATGCCGAAAAATGTGCACACTGTGGTATCCAATGAATATAACATCAGGGAAATGGTCAAAGACCACGACCTCATTGTCGGCGCCGTACTCATTCCCGGCGCGAAAGCCCCGCGGCTGATCACACGCGATATGCTGAAGCTTATGCGTCCGGGCACGGTGCTTGTGGATGTTGCTGTCGACCAGGGCGGATGCATTGAAACCTGTACCCCTACCACGCACGAAAATCCAACCTTCATTATTGACGATGTGGTGCATTACTGTGTGGCCAATATGCCGGGCGCCGTTCCCTATACTTCTACCCTTGCGCTGACCAATGCAACGCTGCCCTATGCGGTGCGGCTGGCAAACTACGGTTGGAAGAAGGCCTGCCAGGACAATGCCGATCTGAGACTCGGACTGAACATCATCGAGGGAAAGGTAGTCTATAAGGCAGTAGCCGATGCGTTTAACCTACCTTTCGAGGACGTGCACAACTTCTTATCCTGAGTATAATGTGAGTTGTTGCCTTTCGTCGCATTTTCGCGTGCATGGCATTAAAACTCTCACGCTAACAACTGTTAACATTCCTCCTCCTCACGAGGGAAAAGCTGGGAAATCCTGCAATAAGGTGGTTTTCCTTTCTTTCCAGTCAATATAGGCGCAGAGATGGACCAATCCGTTGGTGACGGACAGGTATTCCCCCTGAAGGGTTGTATTGTAAACAGAAGCCTGGGTAAGGGTCGCGGGCGAGACCGCTGTGCCGGGTGATTTGCATTCCACGACCATCCATGGTTTGGCCAGACGGTTAAATACCACGATGTCGGTACGCTTCTGAAGTTGATTGTAAAGCAGACCGCCTTCGACTTTGATCAGACTTCTGGGATACTGTTTTTCTGCAATCAGGTAATGGATAAAATGCTGACGTACCCATTCTTCGGGCGTCAGTACCAGGTACTTTTTCCGTATCCCGTCAAAAATCCATATTTTTCCATCTGCTTTCTTTAGCTTAATATCAAATTCGGGAAGGTTCAGTTTATACATTGGGCGCAAAATACGGAATCCGCTATGAATGACCAGCGTCATGATACTTGTCCGGCCAGGGGACAATCCCCGCAAGTTCACACTGCGTGATAAACTGAATGTTGCCTTCGGCGCCGTTATAATATGATCTGACTATGAAAACAAAACAGGAAATTGTCCAGAACTGGTTGCCAAGGTATACAGGTCAGGCGCTTCAGGACTTCGGACAATATATTTTGTTAACGAACTTTGAGAACTACGTAAAGATGTTTGCGGAGTGGCACCACGTGCCGGTGAACGGGCTTGACCGGCCCATGCGCAGTGCTACGGCCAACGGCATCACCATCATCAATTTCGGGATGGGAAGTCCCAATGCCGCAACGGTGATGGATTGCCTGAGCGCCATCGCGCCAAAAGCAGCAGTGTTCCTGGGAAAATGCGGGGGACTAAAAACGAAGAATAACATCGGCGACCTGATCTTACCCATTGCGGCCATCAGGGGTGAGGGAACTTCCAACGACTACTTCCCTCCCGAGGTGCCGGCCCTCCCCGCCTTCGCGCTGCAGAAGGCTATCTCCACGACCATTCGCGATTTCGGTCAAGACTACTGGACCGGAACGGTATACACAACTAACAGACGGGTCTGGGAATGGGATGAAGATTTCAAAGGCTACCTCCGGAAGATCCGCGCCCAGGCCATCGACATGGAGACCGCCACGATCTTCTCCACCGCCTTTTACAACAAAATTCCAACGGGTGCCCTATTGCTGGTTTCCGATCAACCCATGGTCCCCGAAGGTGTGAAAACCGAAATCAGCGATATGTCGGTGACGAAAAATTTCGTCGAGGTGCATTTGAAGATCGGCATTGAATCGCTGAAGCAGTTGATCAATAATGGGATGACGGTGAAGCATCTCAGGTATTGAGGCCAGGGGCCAGTAACCAGTTGCCAGTAACCAGTTGCCAGTAACCAGTTACCAGTAACCAGTTACCAGTTACCAGTTGCCAGTTACCAGTGAGGAGATTCGCACGACGCGTTCATCTTCGTTTATCGTGAACTGGCGATATCTCTTGATCGGATCATGAGCAGGAACGCCATCCCGATGATAAAGTAAACCGCCAGTCCGAGCGCGCTGTAACGCATACTTCCTGTAAGCTGGTTGATCAGTCCATAGCTGAAGGTACCAAAGACGATGGAAAGATTGTAGGTCACGTCATAGAAGCTGAAATAAGAGGCGTGATCAATGGTGTTCTTGGGAATGAGCTTTGAATACGTAGCCCTCGACAGCGATTGGATACCCCCCATGACCAGCCCTACAACAACTGCCAGCGCGTAAAATTGGTATGTCGTTTGAATGAAATAGGCGAAAATGCATATCCCAATCCAGATTCCAATCATCATAAGCAGGGATGTCTTATTGCCCCAGGCACCGGAAAGTTTCGCGAACAGGTAAGCACCCGCAGCTCCCACCAGTTGAATGATGAGGATGGTGGCAATCAGCTCCTGATCAGCAAGTTTAAGTACATCCGTACCGAACAATGCGGCCAGATACATGACCGTCTGGACGCCCATGTTGTAAAAGAAGTATGCGCTGAGAAAACGCCTGAGATCGCGTTGCCCCGAGAGGCTTTTCCAAACTTTCCGCACCTCTTGATAGCCCTTCGTCCATATATTTCCGGAGGGCTTTCGTCCGAAGGGATTCTGAGGCAGGTACCGGAAAGGGATCAGCGAGAAACCAATCCACCACGCTCCTACCAGGAGAAAACAGACCCGGGTAGCCTCTCCTTCGCCGGCAAATCCAAAACGTTGGGCGTTCATGATCAGGACCAGGCACAACGTCATCATCAGAACACTTCCATAATATCCCATCGAGTAACCCCGCGCGCTGGTAACATCATATCGGTCGGGCGTCACCACTTCAGGAAGAAACGCGTCGTAAAAAACCAGGCTTCCGGAATAACCGATGCTGGCGGTAATGGAAAAAATAATTCCAAACCACAGGGTGTCGACACCGGTGAAAAAGAATAATCCCATGCATGAGAGCGCGCCAATCCAAACAAAAAATTTCATGAAGTCCCTTTTATTGCCCGAATAATCCGCCATTCCGGAGAGTAGCGGTATGATCACCGCCACGACCAGAAAAGAGAGAGACAGCGCATACGAATAGAGGTTTGAGTTCTGGATTGTAAATCCCAGGAACGACACCCTGTCGTTTCCCTGTACGGTCGTGACCGATTTGTAATAAACGGGAAAAATGGCTGAGGTGATCACCAGCGCATAAACGGAGTTTGCCCAGTCATACATATACCAGGCGCGGATTGTAGTGGGGTTGTTGAGAGACAGTTGCGCTGATGTGGCCATAAAGGACTAAACGAGCAGCAATATAAAATATCCGGACGACTTCCGATCCGGAGCGGGTAGTTGGAGATAAAATCGGGCAGTATTTGCAAACCGTGTGATTTCTTAATTTATTTGTGCCCTTCTTCACCGGGAGAGATGTCCGAGTGGTTTAAGGAGCACGCCTGGAAAGTGTGTATACCCCTAAAGGGTATCCAGGGTTCGAATCCCTGTCTCTCCGCAAAGTCAACTGATGCCCGCGCGATAGCGGGCATTTTTGTTTGCTGAGCATTGCCGCGGCCTCCGCGAGCAATAAGCGAGGAAAACAAAAATGCCATGCGAGCGAAGCGAGCCGGGCATCGGTTGAATTTAAGCCTCCCCCCTGAGGGATCACGCAAGTAATCCCTGTCTCTCCGCAAATTCAACTGATGCCCGCGCGATAGCGGGCATTTTTGTTTGCTGAGCATTGCCGCGGCCTCCGCGAGCAATAAGCGAGGAAAATAAAAATGCCATGCGAGCGATTAAGCCC
>JBARAD010000054.1:0-38105 GCA_049791675.1 Chryseosolibacter sp. | reverse complement strand
GAGCCTCCCGGCATCATTCCATACAATGCCCAAGCCCATCCGGGTCTGTCTTCCGTTAACCGTTTGTTGATTGGTTACAACACCATTTCGGTGGATTATTTCAAGACATTCTGAAGTATCCGCGCATGTACCGGCCACGGTTTTTTCGGTTAGAGATCGGCGGATAGGTTATTAAGATACGGGCGCCGCCTATAATCCAATCCTGCCGTTGTGCCGTTTCACAGATCGGTTTATGGAAAGAACTTAACCGGCGCGTTGTCCTCCATTGTATTTATGATTATAATTTGTAATTTAAGTTCCGTTCTTATAGATTAGTTCAAGCAGGATGAGTGAACGATGAACGTTTAAAAAAAATTACTTTTTATTCTTGATGCATGCTTAAGCGCACCAGACTTCCCCTGCCGATTGCCGTCTTGATGATCTTTCCGTTTCTGGCGCACGCGCAGGAGCAGGATCTCATCAAAACAATCCGTCCGATCCTGGAAGAGCATTGTTTCCCATGTCACCACGATACCAAACGGTCTGCCGGCATCAGTCTCAAAAATATCTTTATGGGTATCAACGACACCAAGGCCCTGATCGTGCGCGATGGCAAGGTGTGGATGAATGTGGTAAAGCAGATCGAAAGCGGAGAGATGCCTCCGCGCGGCCAGCCCCAGATGTCCGTGGAAGAAAGCGAAGCGCTTGTCAAAGCCATCAACGAGATCCTTTATTCCTCCCTCAGTGCCAACAACCCGGGCAGGGTTGTGATGCGCAGGTTGAGTCATAGCGAATACCAATACTCGATCTTCAGTCTCCTGGGCGTGTCCTATGATGCTCCGGCAAAATTTCCGGCTGATGGCTCGGGCGGGGCGGGGTTTGACAACTTCGCCAGCACCCTTTTTCTGACGCCACTCAAGATGGAAAGGTATTTCGAGGCTGCAGAAGAAATCCTTGACGAAGTCCACACCAATGAAGGGTTGTGGCGAAAAGTGGTTCCTGAAAGTTATCGCAAATCATTCTGGCGCCGGATCAGTGACTGGTTTTCGGGTATCTTTTCGGAGGTCGACCCGTCCGAAGGAGCGATCAATGCCGCCCGGGACGTTATCGTGCCTTTCACCACCCGGGCATACCGGCGTTTTCTGGAACCTGAAGAGAGCGACAAACTGCTCAGCCTGTTCCGGAAAGTCTACGAAGGCATCGATACCAAAGATCGCTACGACCTGGCCATCAAGGAAACGCTGAAAGCTGTGCTGGTATCGCCCAACTTTTTGTACCGCTACGAGGAAGAACTGCCTGTGCCCATAGACCAACCGTATCCGCTCGGGAATTTTGAGCTTGCTACCCGGCTCTCTTACTTCTTGTGGACCACGCTTCCGGATAAAGAACTGTTCGATGTGGCCTACCATGATGACCTGCAGGACCCGGGCGTTCTGAATGCCCAGGTACGACGGATGTTGAAGGACCCTAAAGCAAAACACTTTGCCGAAAGCTTTGTCACGCAATGGTTTGGGATCAGTAGTCTGCGAGAAAACAATCCGGTAGACCCTGACCGGTTTCCGGAGATGACACCCTCGCTCAGGAATTCCATGTATCAGGAAATGGTGGATTATTTTTATTACGTACTCACCGGGAGCCGCAACTTCCAGGATCTCGTAGACAGCGACTACACCTTCCTGAACGAAGAATTGGCGAAACACTATGGCATTGAAGGTGTGTATGGAAAGGAGATGCGCAGAGTGACTGTGAAGGATCGGAACCGTGGGGGCATTCTGGGTATGGGGAGCGTGTTGGCCACCACTTCGATGCCGCTGCGCACCAGTCCGGTGCTTCGCGGGAAGTGGGTATTGGAAGAGCTCCTGGGAACGCCGCCACCGCCCGCGCCTCCAGATGTCGGGGATTTACCGGAAGAAGCGTCTACCGATAAGAACGCGAGTATCAGGGACCTGCTCACGTTGCATCGCGCCAAACCGACGTGCGCAAACTGCCATCAGAAAATGGATCCAATTGGTTTTGGCCTTGAAAACTTTGATCCTACGGGGCGTTGGAGAAACAGCTATGGCGACAAGCCCATCGTGGCATGGGATACAATGCCAAGCGGGGAGGTGTTCAATGGACCAGCGGGTCTGAAGGAAATTCTCCTGTCGAAAGAGGATGACTTTGCCCGCACCCTTTCGGAGAAGATGTTTATTTACGCCACCGGCCGGAATGTGGGATTCGTGGATGAATTGTTCGTCCGCCGCCTGGTGAAAAATCTGAAGGACAATCGTTTTGATACCGAGAAATTCATCATCGAGCTCGTGAACCTTGAGCCATTCCGCTACAAGGTGAACGACAAAGGAGAGAAGTTCGTCGTTGCCAGTAAGTAGGGGATGAGTCCATTCCGCAGAGCGGGGTGAAAGGTTCCTTTAGCGTTCCGGCAGCGATCAGAATAGGAGCAATTATAGAACATAAGATAAACTACAAAACCATGAGCAAGTGGCATATTTCACGGAGACGAATGTTGAAGGGTCTGGGAGCAACCATCGCGCTCCCTTTTCTGCAGGCCATGGTTCCACCCGGAATGAGCTCCTATAACATGGGCAAACGTCCCGTGCGTTTTGCGTGTCTGTATATGCCCAACGGAGTGAATAAAGACCACTGGACCCCCACGGGAATGGGTGAACAGTTTCAGCTCTCAAAAACACTGCAGCCCCTGGCCAATGTGAAGCAGGATATTCTGGTGCTGAATGAGCTGATGAACAAGGGCTCAATTTTCCCGGGAGCTGAAGGTCATTTCGCCAAGACGGCGAACATCATGACCTGCAGGCCTATCCTGAAGACACTCGGCGACAACATCAACAGCGGTGGGATCTCCTTCGACCAACTCGTTGCGCAGCAGAAGGGACAGGATACGCTCTTCGATTCACTTCAGTACGGGACGGAGCGCGTCAATTCAGGCATCTGCGGCGCCACTGGCTTTACGCGTCTTTATGCTGCCAGCATCTCGTGGAAATCGCCGACGCAACCCTGCACACGTGAAATCGATCCGCGCATGGCCTTCGACAGATTGTTCGGCCGTGTGTTGCCGGATGCCAGGCAGCGTGATCAGACCTGGAAACAAAGTGTGCTGGATGTCGTGAAAGAAGATGCCAATACGCTGCAACGCAAGCTGGGCAGGGCCGACCAGGATAAACTTGAGGAATACCTGGAATCTATCCGATCCCTGGAAAAGCGGATTGACAACGAAGAGAAACGTAAAACATTCGAGCAGCAGATTACACCCGAGATCCAAAAAGAACTTGTGGGACTCAACCTGCGGATTGAGGAGTTCAATGAGCGATTTGTCGGTGTCGATCCTACAGAAAAATTCCGGCAGATGCTCGACATTATGGCGCTAGCCTTCTGGAGCGATGCGACCCGCGTCACCACCTTTATGTTCGGCAATGCAGCGAGCGGACGAAATTTTTCTTTCCTCCCCGGCGTGCAAGGCAGCCATCACCAGATTTCCCATCACCAGAACCTTTCAGGCGCACTGGAAGAGTACCGGAAGATCAATGAGTATTATGTTGCGCAATACGCCTATTTCCTGGAAAAGCTCAGGTGCATTCCCGACGGTGATAGCAACCTGCTCGACAATTCCATGGTCATGTTCTGCTCCGGGTTGCGGGATGGCAACTCACACTCGCCAAAGAATCTGCCGGTAATCGTCGGCGGAAAGGCGGGAGGGGCTTTGAAGACGGGACAAAATCTTCAGTTCGCTACGGAAACCCCTTTGGCCAATCTCTATCTCTCCATGGCCCGCGTGATGGATATGAACCTGAAAGAGTTCGCAGATAGCACCGGGGAGTTGTGTGAGATTTACGCTTAGATAGTTTTTTCAGCTGCTGACTGTGCTGCGTCGCCGTGACTCATGATCAACAACCCGTGTGCACAGCCACGTACTCATTTTGTATTCCATGTTTCAGCCGTTTACAACCCATTAGGAGGCTTTTCTGATATTGCTTTCAATTAAAGCGTAAGACATAGGTATAATGCCATCATATTGGCGTACCTTCAACCGGGCTTATCTCACCATCCCTTCTGTTTTGGCAACATAGATTTTTTGGTTCGTCCGCTCCATCGCCAAAAAATGTAAGCTTTGAAAAACCATCAACACCATTTCCCGTCTGATCACTCCATCTCCCTTGCTGTCAAAAAGGAAGTAATTCCCCGGGCACCTTCTCTGCCAGGTGTTCATCGCGACAATGCCTTGCGTCTAATCAGGGAAGTGCCCGGCGAGCACGCATTGCTTTCCTCCGTGTGGTTGAACATTCACCGTCTCAAAGCCTGAATGATGGATGAAGACATAATTAAAGACATCGTTTCAATGATGCGTAAAATTGAACGTTTAAAGGACGAAAAGACGATTTTGTTGCTGCGAAATGTGGCGTTGCAAATCGATCGGGAGTTGATCCTTGCAAGATTCAATGAGCTTGAATCAAGGAATAAGGCTTTGAACGAACTTGCCGCTCAGCTTAAGAGCGTGCGTGAACTTCACGCCAGGGACCTGAAAAATCACCTGCGGGATAATTAATGACGGTGGTCAATACATGAAACCTTATTTCGCAAACCTCTAAACATACGACATGCCCGATGCCCCGAAAGACCCCATTGTAAACAAGAACGGCCCCGTTATTATAATTGAAGATGATGCCGATGACCAGGAGATCCTGACGGAGATATTTCAGAAATTAAACTACCCCAACAAGGTCCTGTTCTTTTTTGATGGCGAGGAAGCGCTGGATTATATCAATCAGTCGGCTGAATCGCCTTTTCTCATACTTTCTGATATTAACATGCCGAAATTGGATGGATTCGCATTGAGGGAAAAGCTGAGGACAGATGCGAAGCTAAGCATAAAGTGTATTCCCTATTTGTTCTTTTCAACCGCGTTAACTCAAAAGGCTGTCATCAGTGCGTATAGTCAGTCCGTGCAGGGATTTTTTGTAAAGCAGCATTCAATGGCGGAAGCAGAAAAGACCATCAGCGCAATAATGGAGTACTGGCGAAGATGCGCCGCTCCGAATGATTTTCCATCCTGGTAATCATAATTCACGGTGGCATTTGGGAATCCGGGATTAATTTTGTCTTTCAACAACCGCCCTCCGGCAGTTTGCTGTCGTCACGCTTACTTTAATAATCTTCATCAGGATTACCCTTCTGGTGGACCATCATAGTATGCATCATGTTCAGCCGTTAAAATGTTCAATTCTAATTTCGGCGCGATAGCGTTTGACTTAAAGGGCGGCTATCAGCAGGTTCTTCAGTACACTTTCCCGGCTTTTACCTTAGCCTTCGATTGCGAAGTGCTCTTGTGCAGATAGGCATTCTGATCGTGGTCAAGCGCTCCTTCCGGTAGCCACTGAAACCATTTGCCAAGGTCTTTTTCAATAATGTTCCTGTAAAAGGAGGGAAGCTGATTGCTTTCCCCTTCAAAATAGGCCCGAAACGTCTTGTCGTCCTTCAAATGTCTCCTTACTGTTTTATAGAACCGGATACGGCCATGGCCCTCCGAAGAAATCGCGCGCATGACGTTCATCCACCTTGCTGTGAAATAGGGCGAAGCCTTGAACCGGTTATACATGGCCTTTCCTGAAAATGTGTATTCGGTCAGATCGATCACCCTGTCATAGAAATCTACCCATTCGTAATGTGCGGGTTTCAGGTTCATCGCAAGATGATTATTCAGAAAATGAAAAGGGAAGGGAAGCACGCGGCCTTCCCGCTGATATTCCTGGTTTAAAGGAGCGGCTTCTCCGAAAGATGTCAGGAGAGAATATCCGGGGAATGCGCCTGGTGACTTATCAACGAAGCGTTTGGTTAATTCAAAGGGCTCATCCCCTGAATCACAGTCCAGGCCCAGCACAAAATTGGTTTGTATGTAGGGTACATAGCGCAGGATCATATTGACCTGTTCCGACACCAGGTCAAGCTTTTGTTCCGCATTCAGGTGCGCTGCCCTTGATTTATTCCCCATGTCGTACCAGGATTCAATACCTGGCAACAGGGCTTTGAAGTTATGCTCCTTCATGATCTTCAGATTTTCCTCCGTCAGAATTGACAGACTGCTTTCGGCAAGGAACTGAAAGCTGCCCGCAGGAGCCACCGCTGAAAATGCATCCATGTTCTCTTTAAACCGGATCCCGAAATTTGGATCCTGCCATGCAACCATTGGCTTCTTGAATTTTGTAAGCAGAAACTTCAGGTCCGCTTTCATTTTCTCATAGCTGAGCTGTTGATATGGGATCGTTGCATCGATACAAAAAGAACAGGTATATGGACAACCCACACTTCCCATCATCGGAATGAACTTGATAAAAGGCGCTTTCCTGATTGTTGGTTCAACAAATTTCCAGCGCTCTTCCATACTGGGAAAATCAATGGGTTGATTAGCGGCGGAAAGGTGAATTCCTTGTAGGCGATTTTGAGTGCAGTCGTTCAAGACATCGCTCACAGTCGACTTATGGGTGAGTCCCAGCACATAGTCAAAATACTTCACCGAATCATCGGGATAGCAACGGGCGTGCGGCCCGCCGAGGACCGTTACTGCCCCTTTGCTTCTGAAATAATTGCTCAAGGCATAGGCCAGGAAAGCTGCTTGTGTAAAGGAGCAGATAAACACCAGATCTACATCGCCGGGCAATTCCTCGTCGAGCTTCTCAAAGCCAGTATAACATATGAATGTTACGTGATGTCCCTCCTGTTCACACCATGTGCCGACGATCTGAGGCATAATGCTTGCAAGGTTTCCGTGCATGATCCTTGCCCACAGGGTGTTTGTGGGGCCTTTGCTTACAAGATCAATAACGCCAATCTTTAATTTTCTCATTCATTTTTCCCCGCCTGTGACCTTCTGGTTTTTTTTTGTGTCCTTATCCAATTTATGTAAGGTAGCGTTTTCTGTTGGATAAGCTTATGAAATGGTTAACAATAAGGGGTGAATCTTTTGCTTTTTCCATAGTTCAGCGTCCGCAAAGTCTCTCGCAAATCCGTAGGAGCCCATTCCTGTACCCGGAATGACCGGAGCAGCGGGGCCACGTTATTCGCCCGGATACAGGCCCTGAGTTGACGCAATCCGCACATGCTGTGGCATCTGGTTAGTCGGGGTGAATACATCCGCTCTTATCGATCTGCAATTCCAAAGATGTTCGTGATCTGGAAGAATGTTGAGGGCTGAAGATCATGGTCACTTCACGGAGCATTGGAGAAGATGTTTGCCCATGACTATCCAACGCGCGAGATAATTCACCGAAGATTAGGAAGCTGAAGTTAATTGAACTACCTTTGTTAAGTATTTAAGAAATAGTGCCTTTCAGCAAGCTTCTTCTGGCTTTTTTGTTTTCCACATTCCTTAATAGATAATCTTCATCCGGTGTTCAACATCGTCGTGATCGTTATTGTCACTGATCTTCAGTGCAACCGTTAAAACATTTTAATTTTTAATTTATAATACAATGCAAGGAACAGTAAAATTTTTCAATGAAACCAAAGGTTTTGGATTCATTACCCCCAACAATTCTAACGTCGATATTTTTGTACACACTTCAGGTTTGGTTGACCAGATCCGCGAAAACGATCAGGTTGAGTATGATGAAGAAAGGGGCAAGAAAGGAATGAATGCCGTGAATGTTACACTATTGAACTGATAAAGTCTTAAATAACATAGAAGACCACCCCTGGGGTGGTCTTTTTTTTTGACCTGACCGCTGATCAAAATAAGCTTTCGCAGCAGGTCCTGGCGCTGTAAATTAATCTCCGGCTTGGGCTCGATCCTGCAAACTGCAGGCTTGGCCTCCCGACAACCTGGTGACATTTTTCAACTACCAATACATGAAACTATCAGAAAACGCATCGCTTCCATATCGAAGGAAGTTTCTCGCCTTGATCGCTGCCAGTACGGCGTCTTTTGGCATCGCTTCAGCCTCATCCGCCAAATCACCTACCGGGGGGGCTATGCTAAAGGGTCGTGCGGGTGACGGGAATGTACGTGATTTCGGTGCCAAAGGCGATGGAAAGACAGATGACACCGCTGCCGTACAAGCAGCCTTGGAGGCTGGCTCCGGGTCCGTATATTTCCCCAAAGGAATATATCGGATCACCAGAACAATTGAACTAAACCTCCAGACGATCGGATATAGTTCGGTGAGGAGCGAAGGGTCTGCGCAAATCATCATGGCAGGTCCCGGACCTGCTTTTAGGATCACGGGTACACACGCCAGATCGGCGGATCCGGGGCAGTTTTCGGATGACGTCTGGTCCCGCCAAAGAATGCCGATACTGGATAACGTGGCCATTATGGGTGATCATCCGGAAGCCGTGGGTATTGAAGCTGTTGGGACCATGCAGTTAACCATTAGCAGGATCCATGTCAGAAAAGCCCTTCACGGGATACACCTGAAAGGCAATAACCGGAACCTGATCGTGTCGGATTGCCATTTTTACGACAACAGGGGAATAGGAATCTTTTATGATGACGTGAACATTCATCAATCCAATATTACGGGATGTCACATCAGTTACAACACAGGAGGGGGAATCGTATCCAGGGGAGGCGCTGTACGGAATGTGCATATTACCGGATGCGATATTGAAAGTAACATGGGCGCCGATACTGCTCCGACCGCGAACATCCTCATTGACTGTTCGACCAGCTCCTATGGGACGGCGGAAGTCGCCATAACGGGCTGCACAATTCAGCACAATCATCTTTCGCCGGACTCGGCAAACATCAGGATCCTCGGGGGCAACAATGAAACATTGTCTTCACGAAAACGGTGGGGCAATGTTACGATCACCGGCAATGTACTGAGCGATATCATGGTGAATATTCACCTCCGGGATTGCAGGGGCGTCGCGATTTCCGGCAATACCTTTTGGGAAGGCTTTCAACACAACATGCTGCTTGAAGGTTGCAGCAATATTGTGATGGGCGCGAATAACTTTGATCACAACCCGAACTATGCGAGCGATTTGAAAGCGAAGAGCAGCCTCCGGATAGTCAATTGTGAAGATTGTACTTTTACCGGACTTCACATCACGAATGTAAAGGATTCCGCTGGCCTGATGATTGAAGATTCGCGACGCATGAACATTACCAATTGCACGATCCTGGATTGCAGTAACATTGGTTTGCTGTTGAAGAACGTCACCGGAAGTATTGTATCCGGTTGTCTCATAAAAAATGATCTTCAGGAGGGTGCTTTCACACCGATAAAGAAGATTGGCAGCGAAGGGAATATGATCGAAAACAACCTGTTCTGATCTAGGACTTTCGAAGCCTTTGATTTGATAAAATGATCGCTGCGTGGTTGCTGAAAAAGGATCTTTAAAAGCTGAAAGACCATCATCGATGGTGCTTTTTTTCGCTCCCTGACGGGTGATCATTTCAATTCCCTCATCATATCGAACCGCAGAACTCTCCCGAGCTTGAGCAGGCGCAGGAATTTTTCCCAATGCTGTTTTTTTAAGCTGCCCATAGCCAGACCGGGAGAGCCAGGACGTCTTTTTCATTGATCTTCAGGATGGAGATCTTCAGCGCATAGCGGCATCTGCTCCGGTTTTGACGCTTCATGGGCGACGCCTTCCAAACCTTTCCAAAAGCCTTTTCAGGTCAGAAATCCACAAAAAGCGAAATATTTCTCGTTGGCACGAAATTTTAATATCCCTATAACCTTTTAAATTAGCCATAAATAAGTTGAAGGTTACACCTCTTATCATCGCCTGATTTAATCGATTTCGCCGACCCCGCGGTTCTTTTATTTCTTCCTATATAAACGGAGTATTCCTATTGTTAAATGTTTCGAAAATAATATGAGTAGAAAGGTTCAAAAGGCACCTAAAACCGAAGTTTTGCCCAAGTCACTGACGGGCATCACCGGTTTAGACCAGATCACGGGAGGCGGAATTCCCGCCGGGAGGCCCACATTGGTTTGTGGAGAAACCGGATGTGGAAAAACGCTATTGTCCGTTGAATTTCTGGTGAGAGGAGCATTGGAATACAATGAACCCGGTGTGTTTATGGCATTTGAGGAGAACGCCGATGAATTGGCAGTGAACGTTGCCTCTTTGGGTTTTGATTTGGAACAGCTTCAAAAGCAGAAAAAACTGAAAGTCGATTATGTACACATCGACCGCTCCGAGATCCAGGAAACCGGTGAGTACGATTTGGGAGGGATCTTCATTCGATTAGGTCACGCCATTGATTCCATCGGGGCGAAAAGAGTTGTGCTGGATACGATCGAAAATATCTTCTCGGGTCTATCGGACCAACGGATACTGCGGGCGGAGCTCAGAAGATTATTTCAATGGCTGAAAGATAAAAATGTAACAGCCATCATTACCGGCGAAAAAGGTGAAGGACAACTGACAAGACAAGGACTGGAAGAGTATGTGTCGGACTGCGTTATTTTATTGGATCACCGCATCGAAAACCAGATCTCAACAAGGCGCCTTCGTGTCGTTAAATACCGCGGATCGCTGCATGGCACAAATGAATACCCGTTTCTCATTGATGAAGAGGGAATTTCGGTATTGCCGATCACATCCTCAAAACTGGAAGCAGATGTCTCGACCGAAAGGCTGCCGACGGGTATCCCTTCACTGGATCACATGCTGGGGGGAAAAGGATTTTTCAGAGGGTCAAGTATTCTGGTATCAGGAACCGCAGGTACGGGTAAAACCAGTATTGGCGCCAGCTTTGCAAATGAAACCTGCAACAGAAAGGAGAGATGTATTTTCTTTTCCTTTGAAGAGTCTCCGCAGCAGATCATCAGAAATATGCGATCCATCGGGATCGACCTGCAAGTGCATGTCAATTCCGGCCTGCTTAGATTTCATGCCTCAAGACCGACATTGTTCGGACTTGAAATGCACCTGGTAGCAATTCACAAAGTAATCAAAAAATACAAGCCTTCTACCATCATATTAGACCCGATCACAAACCTTGTAACGATGGGTTCGATCAGTGAAGTGAAGTCCATGTTGATAAGGCTCATTGATTTTCTCCAGACCGAACAAATCACGGTAATGTTTACTGCGTTGACGTTAAGTACCAGTACCAGTGAACAGACGGACGAGGGTGTTTCATCCATTGTCGATGCATGGGTACTTGTCCGGGATATTGAATCAAATGGCGAGCGCAATCGCGGAATGTACATCATGAAATCCAGGGGCATGAAGCATTCGAATCAGGTACGGGAATTTGTGATCAACGATCATGGATTGTCGCTTGTTGACGTTTTTCTTGGTCCCGAGGGTGTCCTGGTGGGTTCTGCCAGGGAAGCGCAGGAACTGGAAGAGGCTACCGGAGTAGCATTGAAGACCCATGCTTCATCGCGCACTGATCGTGAGATCGAGAGAAAGAAACTTGTGCTGGAATCCAAGATCGCCAGTCTTCACGAGGAATTTGAGTCGGTTAAGGACGAGCTTAACAAGACGCAGATCGAGGAGCAGCTGCGCAAGGAAATTATGGATAAGAACAGAACGGAAATGAAGCGTAAAAGGCTTGATTTAGCGACATCGGCGAAGCCAAAACAAAGGAAGAAATGAAAAGAACAGTGCCGGAATACGAATTAAGGCTGTATATAGCAGGCAACACTCCGAAGTCAATAGCTGCCCTGAATAATTTAAAGCGCTATTGCGAGGAGCATCTGAAAGGTCGGTATAAGATTGAAGTGATTGATTTGCTGGTTAAGCCTCAATTAGCGCAAGGCGATCAGATCCTCGCCATTCCTACCCTGGTAAGAAAAGTGCCTGAACCCATTCGAAAAATAATAGGCGACCTGTCCAATGAGGAGAAAGTTTTGGTTGGTTTGGATATCAAGCCTTTAATAAAGCAAGATGAGTAATTCCAAAAACCAGATTGCTGACGCTCCGGAAGAAACTCATCCAGGTAAATATAGGTTGCAATTATTCATTACAGGCGCTACGCCAAACTCGCTTCGGGCGGTTGCAAACATCAAGACCATTTGTGAAAAGTATCTGAAGGATAATTATCACCTTGAAATCATTGATATTTACCAGGATAAAGAGCAGGCCAGAACACAGCAGATCGTAGCGCTGCCGATGTTGGTCAAAAGGTTTCCGTTACCGGAAAGGAAAATGATCGGGGATTTATCTAGAACAACCAAGGTTCTTGAGGCCTTGGGAATCTGAATGAGGATACATGGAGGATGTTAAGCTATATCAGGAACTTATTCATGAAAATGAAGCGTTGCGCCAGCAGCTCCATGATGCGAACGATACGATTGAGGCAATCCGCAATGGTGAGGTCGACGCGTTGATCGTTGAAGGCAAGAATGGTCACGAGCTGTTTACATTAAACTCCGCCGACCGCACGTACCGCACCTTTATTGAGCAAATGTCCGAGGGTGCCGTTACGCTTAATCCCGATAGGATCATCGTCTACTGTAATTCGAGTTTTGCCAATATGGTGGGTCAATTGTCCCGGGATGTAATCTCGAGCCCATTCGATAAATTCGTGAGGTCTTCCGATCCTCATCATGTAAATGTTTTAATAGATGAAGGATGGAATCGCGATGTGAAAGGGGAGATCGTTCTGGATAACAACGGACGTCATGTTCCCGTTCAGTTATCCATTACTTCCCTGAACATGGATAATGGGAAGGCTTTGAGTGTAATCGTTACTGATCTTTCATCGCAAAAGGAAATTCTCAATACGCTTAAGGTCAAGAACAGGCAATTGAAGGAAATGAATTATGCGCTCGAATCAAGCAACCATGATCTGCAGCAATTCGCATCGGTAGCTTCCCATGATCTGCAGGAGCCTTTGAGGAAGATCCAGGTATTTTCCCATTTGCTGAAGGATAAATTCTCGCATGAGCTATCGGAAGCTCCCAATAATTATCTGGCAAAGATCATGCATTCCGCCAATAGAATGAAGGTCCTGATCGTGGACATCCTGAACTATTCCCGACTTTCTTCAAAAGATAATAACTATGTCAGGACGGATATCAAATCGATGATTCAGGAATTGTTGCTGGACCTTGAATTAACCATCAGGGAGAAGAATGCGCGCATCACCGTATCAGACTTTCCGCCAATGGAGGTTAACCCGGGACAGATGAGGCAGGTGTTCCAGAACCTGATCAGCAATGCGTTGAAGTTCAGCAAAAATGATGTTCCTCCCGTCATTGATATTTTCTTCGAGTATGCGCAGGAAGATCTGAACCCGGGCAGAAAGCTGCCGGTTCCCTATTGCCATATTCACGTAAAAGACAACGGCATTGGCTTTGATGAAAAATTCTCGAAATCCATTTTTAACCTTTTTGAGAAACTTCATTCGAAGGATGACTATGATGGCTCCGGGATCGGTTTGGCGATCACAAAGAAGATCATCGAGAAGCATCGTGGCGATATCAATGTAATAAGCCAGGTGGGTGTAGGGACTGAATTTATTATGAGTTTACCCATTAAGCAGGCTGATAAGCATTGATGAACCCGAAGAAGATATTGCTGGCGGATGACGATCTGGATGACAGGATACTCTTTGAAGAAGCCTATAAAAGCAGGACTGACATTATCCTGTTGCCGTCGGCCATCAATGGTGCCCAGGTTATTGAAATACTGGAATCGGCCGATCATGGGGCTTGTCGTCCTGACCTGATAGTCCTCGATCAGAACATGCCTCAGATGACGGGAAAGCAGACCCTGTCTTATCTTAAGTCGGATGCGCGTTTCAGGCACATTCCCGTGTGCGTTTGCTCTACCTATGCCGACCATCAATTAACAGTGGATTGTCTCAAGTTGGGTGCCTTCAAAGTTTCGAGTAAGCCCATTACCCAGGAGGAATATCAAAAGATGATGAATGACTTTTTGAGCGTGTTTGATCAGTAAGCCATGCCATTGTTGTTATTCATGATCAATCCGCGTTCTCGCCGGGCGATCAGAGATCTCTTGAGAGCAGATAGGCGTCTTTGACAGCCGGACCCAATGCTGACGTGTTGATTTTTTGCAGGATCAGTACTAATATTTTCTCGAGCACCTTCGGATTACTTGGCTTGGTGATCAAACCATGGGCATTCAGATCCATAGCGATTTCAAAATCCCGTGGATTGGATGAAGTGGTATAGATCACGACCGGGATATCGGAAAAATGCTTCAGGTTTTTCAGTTTGGCAAGGCATTGCCAGCCGTTCATTTCCGGCATATTCAAATCCAGAAATATCAGATCAGGACGAATGTTCGCTGCATTGTTCAGGTATTGCAGCACACCTGCGCCGGTATCGAATCGGTGACATACAAAGTCTGGGTCCGCGATGTGAAGCGCTTCTTGAAAGATTTCCGCATCGTCATTATCGTCATCAGCTAAAAGAATTGTCTTATTCATCATGATCATGGAATTAGAATCTGAAATTGCGCGCCCTGTCCTTTGTTTCCCTTTGCATGGATTGATCCTCCATGACGTTCAATGATCTTTTTGCAGAGTGCCAGTCCCAATCCGGTCCCTTCGTATTTGTCTTTTGAATGCAGGCGGAAGAAGGTAATAAAAATTTGTTCAGCGAACTTGTCGTCAAAGCCGATCCCATTGTCGGATATCAGAATTTCAGTGTAAGAACGTCCCTTTAATTCCAGTTCGCTGCTTTTGATCTCTATGATCGGTGGCGTGCCTTCATTTGCAAACTTAAGAGAATTGTTTATGAGGTTGTAGAACAGTTGATATATCAGGTCTGGAATTCCTTTGACAGGGTGCAGGTTCCCGTACCGGATCACAGCATTCTTTTCCTGAATCAGAACTTCAAGATCTCCAACAATATTGTTTATGACCTGATTCAGATCCAGGACAACAAAATTGTTTGCTGAGGAAGTGATTGTTGAGTACTCCAGGACCCCGTTGATCATGGAATACATTCTCTCTGTTGAATGAAGGATCTTGGAGACAAAGTTGTTGCCTCTTTCGCCAAGAATGTGATGAAATTCATCTTTCAGTTTATGGCTGAATGTTTTTATTTTTCTGATGGGTTCTTTCAGATCGTGGCTTGCAACGTGCGCAAATTGCTGAAGGTCTTCGTTTGAGCGCCGCAATTCAAGGGTTCTGTGTCTTACCAGGTTCTCGAGCTCCATTTCCAGGATCTTTTGATCATGAACGTCTGTAGCGGTTCCATACCACTTGATCCCTTCATCGCTGTCAAACGGATAAGCCCTGCTCAGATGCCACCGGTATGAGCCGTCTTTCATTAAGATTCTGTGCTCTACCTGATAATGTGAAATGTTCTCAATGGCTTCCCGATATGCTTTAGTGGTCGGATCGAGATCATCCGGATGAACTGTCGCTTCCCAGACCCATTTGCTTCCGTCTTTGTGAACGCCTGCCAATTGATTTACACGATTGTTATAGTAAGTAACAGCACCATCGTGTTCTGCGATCCAGACCACCTGCGGCATCGAATTCGCGAGATTTTGGAGGCGCACCTCATTTTTCTCAGCTTTCTTGCGCGAATTGACCAGGTCGGTCACGTCATTGGCAATTCCAAGGATCCCGGCGATGTTGCCGTAGGGATCACGTTGCGGCACGAATGCAAACCGGACGATCAATGTTTCCATTTTGTCATTTCTATAAACATTGACCGGTGTCTCGGGTGAGACGTAGGTAACCCCCGTGTCAAGAACTTGATGGGCGATATCGATGATACGCTGCTGCGCAATTTCGGGTAAGGCCTCTGCCAGCGGCTTGTTGATAACTTCATCAAGCGTCCGGCCCCAATAGTTGAGTATGGTTTGATTCGGCATTTCAATGGTCAGGGACCTGCCCCTGAAGACTGCAATCCCAACAGGCGTCTGCTCAAACAACCTTTTGACCGTCTCCTCGCTTTCCATGAGTGCGAGTTTATGCCTGACTTGTTCGGACACATCCACAGCCATATGGTGAATCGCGTAAATATCCCCCTTTTGATTTCTTAAAGCCTTGTAGGTGTAATTGAAATAGACCGGTTGCAGTTGGCCATCAACTTCCAGGATTGCCTTTACTTCCCGTCCGATAAAGGGAACTCCAGTCGTATAGACTTTCTCCAGTTGGTCAATGAACGGCTGTCCTTCAAGCACAGGTAAAGATTCTTTCATTGTTTTTCCAATAATGGAACTGTCCTTATTCCAGAACTTCAGCATAACGTCATTCACATACTGAATGCGCAATTCCTTTCCGATATAAAGTCCCGCCCCGACCTCGGGTGTTTCCGAGATAAGGGTGCGAAATCGTTCCTCGCTTTCCTGCAATTTGAAAATGGCATGCTTCTCGTCTGTGATATCCAGGCCGGTTCCGACTAGCCTGACGGGTTCATTTGTTCCGTTAAAAAGCACTACCCCATTTATTCTGATCCATCTGATCGAATCATCCGGAAGAAGGAGCCTGCACTCGTAAGATAACCGTCCGGTTTTAAGCGCCGTTTCGTGAGCAGCGTCTCTGAAGTGTCTGTCTTCCGGATGAATCCGGTTTATGTATTGCTCAGTGGAAACAGTTGAATCAAATCCGAAAATGTGATTGAACCGCGACGATGTGATTAATTCATTTGTTTCATAATGCCTGTCGTACATGCCTAACCCGACAGCATCAATTGAAAGCCTTACCCGCATTTCTGATTCCTGTAGATTTTGCCTTGTGACCACCTGATCGGTTACGTCATAACCTGTGGCAAAAATCCCTGTGACGGTTTCTTCACCTTCTTTGATAGGTTTATAGACAAAATTAAAATATCGTTTGGTGCGGGCCCCGTTGACCTCGAGATAAACTGCTCTTTCCCTCCCCTCATGCGTTCGGCCCGTTTGATACACTTCCTGTAAAGTCTCATAGACCGGTTGCCCTTTTAGCTCAGGAATGGCTTCAAGGAGGGGCTTGCCAACAATGCTGTTGTCTTTTCCCCAGATTTTAAGGGACATGTCATTTGCCATTTCCACTTTGAAATCTTTACCGTTCAGTAAGGTTGCGGAGAAGGGGGCTTCCTTCAACAGATTGCCAAAAGGCTGTTTGAATATTGTAAGATCCAGGTCTTGATTACCCATAAGATGCCTTAATGAACATTTTAGAAAGAAGGTTCCACAACCGCAAAAAGAGTTGTACAGGACGAAAGCGGCTGTTACATGAGTTTTGAGGTTTACCCTTTTGGCGTTATGTCACGCGCGTGAGGGAAAGTTCAGTGTAAAAGTAACGATATGCGGCAAGTGTTCAATCGAAGTCAGCTTTTTCAGAGGGATTTACTGCAGGCATCTGATTGTTTATGGAGGGGAACAGGTTTTTTACATCCCTTACTATGGTTAAGCAAACGCTTGAAAGTATCCGAAAAGGTTTTGTTGACGTTCGCGGCGCAAGCGAGCATAATCTGAAGAATGTTTCCCTGCAGATCCCGCGGGATTCGCTCGTTGTCTTTACCGGTGTTTCCGGCTCCGGCAAATCATCGCTTGCGTTTGGTACGCTTTACGCCGAAGCGCAGCGACGGTATCTGGAATCGGTATCGCCATACGCACGCCGGTTGTTTCATCAGATGTCCGTCCCGAAAGTGGAAGGGATCGACGGTCTGCCGCCGGCCGTAGCTTTGCAACAGCAGCGAGGCGCGCCCTCTACGAGATCATCCGTGGGAAGTATCACAACGCTCTCCAATTTGCTGCGAATGCTTTATTCCCGCGCCGGAGACTATCCCAAAGGCCAATCCATCTTATACGCCGAGTCTTTTTCGACAAACACGCCGGAGGGGGCATGTCCCCGGTGTCATGGCCTTGGACGGATTTATGAAGTGACAGAGAAGTCCATGGTACCCGATGATTCCCTGACCATCCGGGAAAAGGCCATTGCTGCGTGGCCTTCTGCGTGGCAGGGCCAGAACCTGCGTGACATTCTTACTACCCTGGGCTATGACATCGACAAACCCTGGCGGCAGATGCCAAAGAAAGATCGCGACTGGATCCTCTTTACCGACGAACAGCCTGTGGTGCCCGTGTACGCCGGCTTCAACAGGAAGGAAGTTCAACAGGCGTTGAAATCAAAAATGGAACCCAGTTACATGGGTACATTCATTGGTGCCCGCAAGTATGTCATGACAACTTTTGCGACAACCCAAAGCCAGTTAATGAAAAAAAGAGTTGCTCAGTTTATGCTGAGCAGTGAGTGCCCGGAATGTCTCGGGAAACGCCTGCGCAGGGAATCATTATCTGTTAAATTCGCCGGGTTGGATATCGCTGAAATATCACGGTTGCCCATGAATCAACTTTCAGAATTACTAAAGCCCGTGGCCTTGCTAAAGGGCGGCCTGGATCCGAAAGACCATCCCGAGAAGCGCATCGTGGCACAGCGTATCGCCGAAGATCTTGTATCCAGACTTGACGTATTACTGGATCTTGGGTTGGGTTACCTCACGCTTGAACGAAGCACGCCGACATTATCGCCGGGGGAATTGCAACGCCTGCGCCTCGCCACGCAGGTGCACTCGAATTTGTTCGGAGTAGTCTATGTGCTAGATGAACCAAGCGCTGGCTTGCATCCGGCGGATACGGAAGCTTTGCTCCGCGCACTCGATGGACTCAAGGCATCAGGAAATTCCATCTTTGTTGTCGAGCATGAGCTTGATGTCATCCGTCACGCGGACTGGATCGTTGACGTTGGCCCCGCTGCAGGAGAGGGGGGAGGTCAGATCTTATACAGTGGCCCGCCGGCAGGTCTTGAAGATGTTCAGGAGTCACAAACGCGTCTTTATCTTTTCGGTGACGGGGAGCATAGCGTAGACAAGGCGTTGCGTAAGCCCTCCGGTTGGCTTAAACTCAGCGGTGTTACGAGAAACAACCTTTCCAATCTGGATGTCAGTTTTCCATTAGGTGTATTTACGAGCGTAACGGGAGTTTCCGGTTCCGGCAAGTCGAGTCTTGTAAGCCAGGTGCTGGTAGAACTTGTCGCAGGTCAGCTTGGGCAGGATATCGCTGAAGAAACACACGAAAGTGATCCACTGGAACAGAGCGTTGTCGAAACACTCGGAGGAGAGATTCTTTCCGGGATGGAAAAGATCAGACGGCTTGTTGTTGTCGATCAGAAGCCTATCGGGCGAACGCCAAGATCCAACCTGGCGACGTATACAGGATTGTTCGATCATGTCCGCAAACTTTTTGCGGCGACGAAGATGGCGCGGGCGCGGAAATATGACGCGGGGAGATTTTCGTTCAACGTCGCGAAAGGGCGCTGTGAAAATTGCGAAGGAGAAGGGTTTGTAATGGTTGAGCTGCTTTTTCTGCCCAGTGTTTACGCGCCCTGTCCGGTTTGCCAGGGGGCCCGGTACAACGCAAAAACATTGGAGGTAAAGTACAATGAAAAGAATATTGCCGAAATCTTATCGATGACGGTAGACGAAGCCTGGGAGTTCTATGCTGAAGAGGCTCATATTCACCGCGCGCTGGGTGTGGTGCGCGAAGTGGGCCTGGGTTATCTTCGTCTTGGGCAATCCGCCACGGAGCTCTCCGGCGGGGAAGCGCAACGCATCAAGCTTGCCACCGAGCTCCAGCGCCCGCAGCGTGGCGACACCCTGTATATCCTGGATGAACCTACGACGGGACTTCATCCCAGCGATGTAAAGAAACTATTAAAACAACTGGATGGACTTGTCGACGCGGGCAATACCGTTATTGTCGTAGAGCACGACATGCATGTTGTCGCCTCCAGCGACTGGGTCATTGATATGGGACCCGGCGCCGGCGAAGAGGGGGGAAGCGTGGTCGCGCAAGGTGCCCCGCGTGTCGTGGCCACGTCCAAAACAAGTAAGACGGCTCCCTATCTCTCCCGGGAATTTAGAAACGAATGACGGCTCGCCGATCCGGCCATCGCGCGCGGGACACTTTTGATCGGAACGATATGAGAAAGCGTCTGAGGGATCCGGTTCCCTCAGACGATTATTTACTTCTTTTTTAGCAGAAGTTTCTGCTCATTAAAGTTATGGGCGGCATTGAGGAAGCTGACGATCTGCTTCCATTCCGTACCGGGAGCATAGTTGACGTCATAGTGCTTATTGGTTTCAATGACCACTTTGCCATCCACCTCCCTGGCAACACAGGTGAAGCCGCCAAATTTGTTTTCCGTCTTTTGATTCAGCTTATCAAGTCCCTGTACCTGGTAGCCTTTCGGTATTGCGAATTCTATGGTATGCCTGAAGGACCTCGGGTTTTCATAATAGATATTGTTGCTCCGGGAAACCTCATGAGATTCAACTTTCGTTTGCTGTTCAATGAGCTTTCCGACGTCGAGCATGTAATTGGGGCCCGCCTTATAGACAAGATTATCAGAAGTGAAATCCAAACGATACACCAGCGCCGGAGCGCTTTCGTAACGCCCCGTCTGGTCCACTTTGTAATTTTTGACTTCTGTAATCTTTAGATTGTAGTTGCTCTCGAGATCAGTCTTCAGTTGGTCATCACGGTCTTTGATGCGCTTGGCCAGGTAGGCGTCCTTCATAGCCTGGTACTTCTTCTTGCCCAGATACGCGTTGGAGCTTTCGGTCATTTCAAACTTTTCGCCCTCTTCGGCGCGCAGATCAAAAGGGTCCATATAGTTGTACTGGTCAGGCACCTTGTTTCCTCCCTTTAAGGTGCGCTTGAGTGAAAGGTTGGTCTTGTCGAAGCTTGAAAGGTCGATCTGGATTTCGGTTTCAGTTGTATTGTCCGTCGATTGAGTGGCAGGAAGCGTGATCCGCTTCAAGTCCCATTTCTTCGGCGAGACAAGGCCATCGATCGCGTAGGCCTCCGTACCCTCCAGCATGGGATCTAACGTGCCAGGTAACGAATTCAGATCGAATGGCTGGAAATACATGAAGTCATTCCCTTTCTTCACGCGGATAAGCCAGGAGATTTCATTTTCGATCAGCAGGTCATCAAGTGACGAAAGATTTCGCGGTACGCCTAACACAATATCATGCGGAATTTTCCTGGATGCAAGAAATGTTGAAAACACGTCGACGAATTTGATTTGTGGCATGGAGGTCCAGGGAGATTTGCCTTCGACCAGATTCGACTCCATATCATTAAAGATCTGATTGCGGTAATAATAGTAGGATTTCGTTGCCAGCTCAAACGGATCCCTGACATTTTTCAGCTTCTTCTTAGCATATTTTGTCAGGAATTTAACATCATATACGGTTGCAAGCATGGTTGAGACCATATCCTGTACTTCCTTCTTCGTCACGGTATTCTTGACCTTTCCCGGCTCTCCCAATAGCACATCATAGGTGCTCATCGCTTTTGCGGAGGCATACGCGGCGCGGAATTTGATTGTCGGAAGTTCGCGGTAGGGAAACACCCAGCGAACGTTGTCCATACCTTCCATGTCTGTGCCTTCCAGGGTATAGAATGTTTCATCATTCGCTTCATCAGCGATCAGTTTCAATTCAGGGGCTCCATTCAAAGACCGCAGGTTGATATAACATTTCCGCTCGGCCCGGAACTGGAGTTTATGGTTTATCACAGGGTATTCCTGTGGCAAAGAATAAATGACCGGGTCGAAAAAATGAATCAGATTGGCATTCGCCCGTGTGGTTTCCTCACAGATGTAGTAGTCAAGGATGTCGCCCGGCTCAAGATTGGGGATAGCGAGTTTATTATAAGATTGTACCCTGCCCCGATACTCGCGCTCCATTTTGACCGCTTTGGACGGGTCGACGATGATTTCTTTTCCTCCGGGCTTTATGATTTTGAATCCTGTGTAGACCCGGATGTACTCACCTTCGGAATTGTCCTTTCTGTCGGATAAGAAAGTGATCTCAGCAAACTTCGTGATGGCATTTTTGTCGTTCAGCTTGATTCTGTAGTGGCTATATTCATTATAGCGCAGAAGATTTCTCATCACGGGTTTGCGGTACTCAAAACGATTGAGCTGCGCAATGATGACGGCAGATTTGTCGTTCCACTTCTTCGGAGTCTCAACTACTTTAAAGCTCTTGTCCGGAGTAACCCACATTTCGTTTCTGATTTCTTCGCCACGGTCAGCCCCGAACACATGGGCAGAGGATCCGAACAACAATAAGAGATAAACAATAGACTTGATCTGCATTTTATTTTCCTTTTGTAATGACAATCTGATCGTTATAAATGTCTTTCAATTCAAGAATGGATTCATTCCATACATTGAAATCCCCTTTACGGATAATGCCGTCGGTTACGGTGATCTCGTTAACGTATATCACCTCGCTTCCCGTTTGTTTGAAGCTTACACTCATTGTGAAGGCCGGGTGCGTCTTGCTCATATTTTTCGGCAGGTGGGTCACTCTATAACCGGTCGGAAGCCTGAATTTCTTGGAGGTTTTCTGTTTTATTTTTCCGTTGAAATAGTAATCGGTTTCCCGCTCTTCTCCCAAATTCAATTCGCCAAAGGATTTGTTCCAGTCAAGGTCGATGTAGATATCATTATCGAACCTGGAAATTTTGTTGCCCAGGGTATACGTGTATTTCAAGGCAAGTGCATTTTCCCGGTCCGCTGCTGGAATGGCCTTCAATTCGATTTTATCCACATTGGTGAAGCCGTTGACGGCAAGGTTGTCGAATAGTCTTTTCTTGTCTTCGGTTTTGGCAAGTGAAGAAAGATAGAGTATTTGGGTCTTGGACTCACCATTGAAGTTCACTTCCCCCTGGCCTTTCAGAAGGTCTCCTTCCATCGATATGGTTTCTGATCGCGAAATCAGATTGTTGCCGGGACCGGATACCGGGACTTTATTGATAATAAATTCACTTCCATTTTCGATGAGCATTTCCTTGCCCTGAATACGCTCTGCATGTTTGCCCAACGCAATGTATTTTTCAGTAGGGTCAAGAATAAATTGTTTTTCACCGCTGTAGACCGTACAGATCATGTGATTGTCAACAGCGAGCGTGGGAATCTGATAGGTGTAGGGAATTCTGTTCGTGCCGATCCATGTGAGCCTTGCATCAAAGCCTGCTACCTTCAGCATCTGTTTTGTCAGATTTGCCATTCCTTTGCAATCACCGTAGCGATTGGCAAAGACATCCTGGGCTGCTTCAGGTTTAAATCCTGCAATTCCGTCTTCGAACGCGATATATTTAATGTTGTCCTGTACCCAGTAATAGATAGCCCTGATCTTGTCCTCGGGGGTCTTGCAAGTGGCGATCAGTCGCTTTACTTCCTCTTGAAAGGCGTCATTGTTGTTGTCAACGGCCTGTGCAAGGGAGTTATACCACTGGTAAAGATCCTCAACGGATGCAATCACTTTCTGTGATCCCGAAGTGGTACGGAACTCTTTTGTTAGGACCAGAATGTGTGGGTAATAATGCAGATGTCCCAGGGAGTTGGGCTCTGCCCGCATCGCTTTGATATTTTTGATGTTGTACTTATAGGTTTTGCTGTTTGGGCTTTCCGATACTGATTTTGTTATGGTGAACCCGTCAAAGTTTATTTCGACAAGGTCGACCGCAATGGTGTTGGGAATGGTAAAAGTCACCTCCCTGTTTTCGACGGGTAGTTCATCGTGAAAAAATACTTTGGTCAGATATTTTGGATCCTCGTATTTGGCACTGGACTTAAAGGAAATCTCGGTGCCTTCGTGCAGAAAGTTGAACTTGTAAGAGCAGAGTTTGGCGTCGGAAAAGAAGACATTGTCTACTTCATAATTCCCGCAGACGTTCTCGAATTTCAGGCTCTTTCCATTGGTGTATCGTACTTCTGTGCCGGAGAGGGCAATGTTGTCATTGTAGAATACCGGGCGGACATAATCTATATTTCCGGCAAGTGAGATCAGATCCAGGAGGTCGTTATTGGTTACTGAAATCTTATTTGAAGAGATCTCAAAGTTGTAGGCAGACTTGTAATGATAGGAAACAATGCGGGCATCTTTGTTTGCCGCCATTGCCTTTAATGACTTTGCCCGTTCAGTATTTGCGGCTTTCTGGGCATGGGATGAATGCGCTGCAATCAGGAAGACAATCACAATCGTGAGGCGTCCGAGAGGGGTAAAGGGGTACATTTTAGGTGAACTCTGTTTTTTGTAAAAATTCAACTTATTTTCCTGACATGCTGCTTAATTCAGGTACAGAACTTACATGTTGTCCGGGCCCAAAACGGAGTAGCAAGATGAATAGACGTGGTCCCGCAGGTTCATGGGTAATGTTCGGGGTTTGCTGACCTTTCGCCGGAGGTTCTACCTGCGGGCTGACACATCATTTAGAAAGCGCCAGGCACGGCTGTCTGAAAATGGAAGAATAAAGGGGGTTTTTCTTACACCCGCTTCAACCCTGCAGTCAGTGATACTTACGATGCCCGTCAGAATTTATTGGCTGTCCAGACTGCGACGCCGCTGGTTTGGGTAGGATGAGATGCCACGGCTGAGGAACATTACGAACGCTGCAGGTGACGAAAACACATCGGCATCCCTAAATTGTGAGAAAAGGCGAAAGCATTTTTCATTCCTGACCCGGCGCCTTTCAAGTGTGATCTGCGGGGTCCGCAGAGCGATCAAATCCTGGGGAAGGTAACACTGCAGTATCCTTACAGTTGTTTTTTGCTTTTTTGTATATTTCACTCAGGAGGACGGTCACTTATAAGTGCAAGCAGATGTCATTTCCCGGACAGAATATTCGCACGAATCACCTGGTAATCGCTGGCCATTTTCTGGCTTTGATACTGATCGTGGCGACTTGCGGCAGGATCAGGAATGAAGACAGCTTTTCAGGGATCGTGCATCCTTCGGGCCGGGAGTTCGCCGGTTCCGAAACCTGCATCGATTGTCATCAATCCATAGCGGAAGCCCACCTTCATACGCCACATTTTTTAACTTCCCGTCGCGCCGCGATTGAGACGGTGAAAGGAAGTTTCGACGCGGCAAAAAATGTTTTTGTGCTGAATGAGCGATTGAATGTTATCATGGAGAAGACAGACACGGGATTATTCCAGCGCGGGGTTGTTGACGGGGTCGAGGTCGGACGAAAGCCGTTTGATATCACCATCGGATCCGGACGACAAGGACAAACGTACTTGTACTGGCAGGATGATGCACTCTTTCAGCTTCCGGTTTCTTACTATGCGCCATCGGATACCTGGAGTAATAGTCCGGGTTATCCCCCTGGCCGGATTGTGTTTGACAGAAACATCCCTGCCCGGTGTATGGAATGTCATAGTACCTATTTGAAAATCGGAAAGACCATTGCGGGCAGGGAGACTTTTGACAATAGCCAGATGATGCTTGGTGTGGATTGCGAGCGGTGTCACGGACCCGCAGCCCAGCATGTTACGTTTCATCGGACGCATCCGGATGAAAAGGAAGCCAGGCATGTTACTAACCCGGCGAAATTAAACAGACAGCAAAAGCTTGATAATTGTGCGCTGTGCCATTCCGGGATCAGGGATAATCTGATGCCGTCGTTCTCGTTTATGGTAGGCGATAGACTTGACGACTTCTCGTTCCCTGCTTCCGGCGCTGACAGTGCAGCAACACTGGATGTTCATGGAAACCAGTACGGACTTCTAACCTCCAGCAAATGCTTCCGGATGAGCGCTATGGATTGTTCATCCTGTCATGACGTTCATGTTAAAGAGACAAACAACCTGCGCTTATTTTCTGCGCGCTGTATGAACTGCCACGAAAAAGGAGGTGATCGTTTTTGCAAACAACCTGACGTACCCGGCCTGGTACTTGATAATAACTGTATTGATTGCCACATGCCTGCGCTTCCCTCGAGGCAAGTCTTTGTGCAGGCTTCAGACGACCGCCAACCAACGCCATTTTTTGTCCGTACCCACCTCGTTGGTACGTATGAGGCGCAGATAAGATCATTCCTTGAGAAAATCGATAAGGACAATTCCCGGCTAAAGTGAATGGATAGAACCGCTCACGTTGGCCGAATCTTTTATCGCTGAATAATTCTTTTGCCAGCTTAAAAAAGTGTTGCGCGCGACGAACTTATGTCAGGTATTTGAAGCCTTGTTTTGTCGGGTACTGTAAGTCTGCGCAATGAGAGCAGAAAGTTTAGTCTTGTTCAGGAAAGTTGCCGGGAGAGGGTGACGATAAATGATTATCCAGTTGGCGAGAAAATTTTATTTTATTATATTCAATTACAAATCTATTTGATTGAAAATACTGTTGGTCCTGGACAAAATTGCGAAGCTTTCCCCGGCTTCATGAAAGACAGTTAAAGACGTCAAGGGCGAAACAATTCGTACGCAGACGCGCCATGACGGATGTCGATTCGGGCTGTTCACAACCTGATGATCAAGTTCTGAGCGGAGTTGGTTTTTGAGTGTTTCGAGATTGTTAAACTTAAAAATTTATGGGTCATGAAAAGAGAAGACGGTAGTTTCTTTGGCAGCTTTTTCAGTGGAAGAGGCGGCAGCGAGAGAGGAGGTACATCCACAGACACGGACGTCGTTACCACGTCCTCGGCACAACCTCATGTTTTACGGGAGAAAATGAAAGAAAAAGAGTTGTCTCATGGTGAGACCGTGACGGTAAACATGTCGCCGGTCCGCCTGGAAGCGGCCTTTGGCAAGATGCATTTGTATTTCTGCCCCATGCAGACACTGGAGGTCCTTAACACGATCACGCCAGGCGATGGAGGGGATATTCCGGGCGAAGTTGTGGTGGAAGGACTTACAGTTCCGGCAGGGCACAAGTCCGGGCTTTACACGTTGAGAAATGTCAAGCTCAGTTCAAATGGTTCCATGCAAGTGACAGCAAATGCGAATACGACCTGGGAGGTCGTGCGCTAAAGCTCCTGTCATTGGTGGTTTAATCATTGTCTGTATTTCTAACCTTCTCCTTTCTGGCCCTGTGGCTTAAGGACTGACAGGGCGGAAAGGAGAAGTTTTCAGGTTCATCAGGATTTCAGACGCCACGCGCTGCAGTGGGGTGGTTGCACGGAATCGATATTCAGAGATCAAAACACTACCCGCGCTCACCCTGACGGAAGCGGCTTTTATCATCACAGCATTTGCCTTCGTAACCAGAAAAGCAAAACGCGCCGGCTTCTTCATCCCGACACGCAACGGTGAAGGCGCTCATTCCAAATTCAAATGATTTTCTTTCAGATGTCTAAAAAAAACCAATACCATGGACGCACGTTCGGAGCTGCTGAATTTGAATAATAAGATCCCTGAGGCTGAAAGGAACAGGGATGTTGCCTATCTCGAAACGATCCTGGAGCAACGTCTTGTTTTTAAGAGGGCGGATGGATCCATCGCTGATAAACTGGCGTACCTTGATTCCCTGACAAATGAAGCGAATACGATTCAGGCGATTGATCAGCATATTGCCTCAATAGAATTCAGTAAAGCGAACGACGTGGCGATTGTCAATACGATAGTGAGATTTCATGGCGCAAGGGCTGGAAAGGAAGTGCAAGGTATCTTCCGAAACATCAGGTACTTCAGAAAGGAGGCGCGCTGGAAAATGTTTGTCTGGCACAACGACAAACTGAGCTCCGTGCTGCATTGTCTGGCTATGGATGATGCCGACAGTCATTACGCGCTGAATGAAAAGAACGAAATGGACGGGATTGTCTATCAGCAAAGATCAGCATCATTGCCACCGATACCTGAAATGAGAGCTATCAATGTAAAATTCGAAAACGGAAGTCACACAAAGTGGCACTATCATGAGGGGTGGCAAGTGCTGACAGGGAGTGAAGGCGCGGGGTTTGTGCAGGAAAAGGATGCGCAGACATTCGATCTGTCCTGCGGCAAACGGGTTCTTATTCCGCCCTTTGTCTGGCACCGTCATGGCGCAAAGCCCGGTGAAAGCATGACCCATATGGCCGTGACGTATGGACTAACAACATGGGATTTTGAAAACAAGCTAGAGATCGTCTAGGGGACTCAGTTTTGTCAATTCAAATATATATGCGCCGTAGTATCCAGGTGTTTACAAACTGGCAACCCTTTCCCGCAAATGTTCCTTCGGAACCAGATAGTGATTCCTGGCGGAGGAATTTATCACGAATACATTTGAAAGCTTTTTGCTCATTGTCTTTAACAGCAGCGCATTTCCTTGCGTGCTTCCTTTGTAATAAATGAACAGCTTTCTGTCCGGATGATCCTTCGCCCAACGGTGCCAGACCGACATGCCTCCATAGAGGGAATCAAATCCCCAGCATTCGCTGATCCTTTTTCCATAAAGCGGGTTGTTTGCCGTGGCAATTCTTCTCATCTGACTGCCCCCGGCCGAATGGGCGGCGAGGATCAGTTTGTTGAAATTGATCGATTCAACATTGTACCTGGCCTGACACACATGGTGATTGATCGCCTGTATAGCTTTTTGAAGATAATCATCCAATCCTCCATCTGTGTTGCTCAGGGTATTCTTATAGGCATTCGGACTGTTCCCGAGCGACGGAGCCATGAAGATCACATTTCTGTCCGCCTGGTTAATTTCTTCGCGTAAGCGGAAATCGTACGCTGGCAATTTGGTGACCTCCCAGTATTTGTCAATCATGACCTTTGGTCCGGGGAATGTGCCCGTCATGCCATGCAGATAACAGATGATGGTTACCGGTTGGGATGGGGCAAAGTTGGCGGGAATGAATATCCCGGTTTTGTCAAGAACATAGTTTGCTTTTCCTATCGGAATCCTGACATACAGCGTGTAGGATGGCACCTTTATATCGTCGCTGATCAGGGGAGGAGCCGCCAAAGGTTTTGTGGCGATGGCGCCTTCTTCCTCCATTTGATATACAGGCTCGGACTCCGCTTCTGATTGACCATCTTCCCACCGCGCCAGAAGATCCTCTTCTTCCGCGTCCGCTTCGAAATTTTCGAGAGGATCTTCTCCCTCATTCAGTTGTTCCGGATCTTCTGTCTCAAGAAAATCTTCCTGTCCTTCATTCTCCACTTCTGAGGTGTCAAAGTATTCGGGACCATACAGTTGTTCCGGATCTTCAAATTCTTCGCCTTCATTCACACTGGAATTGTTTCCATCATGTTCGTGATCCGGCATGTCCGGACTTTCACGGGAGGTAAAGGCTGGGGAGGTGCTGCTAAAACTTCTGAAATAAGCAAGGAAGCGATCGAGGTATCCCGGCGTGTTCTTCATTTTCGTTTGGATCCAGCACCCGAGGATGGGGGAAAGAAGCGACAGGGCCTGTTTCCATGGCGGCGGATCTTTGTGTGTTGACCAATGTCTGTTTCGGTCATACCGGTAAGCCTTTCCCTGTACTTTTGCCTTTTGAATTTCGGCAGCGGAGCTGTTCTTCGCACAATTGCTATAGTAATCATAGCCCCCCGAAAACAGCAATGCGCGTTGGTAGAATTCCGGCTGGAGCCAATGCCTCCAGTTACCCGCCTGATGCGCATACTGGATGGCTTTGACAACCGTGACATGACCTGCATTGTAACACGCCAGCACCATTTGTGCATATGCCTCATCCTCCGGAAGGTCGATGCTGATCTTCAGCCTGGAAAGGCCAGCCTTGAGATAACCTTTGAATGCGTTGAATTTTTCGATCCCTCTCCGGATACTCGTAGCCGGATCAAATTGCTCGGTTCCTGTATCTGCCTGCATCAATCCTTTATACCCTGTGCGTCCTTCGCCTGATCGCGCATTTCCCCCCGACTCTGCGGCAATAATTCCGCGAACAATATTGGGATTGAATTTGTTTTCCCTGCTCAGGCGTTCAATGACAGCATCAAACTTCCGGATCCGCTCTACTGTTCCCGGATCGACTTTCACGCTCGCCGTTGTTGCTGCAGCAGTGGCAAGGGATGACAGAACGGTGCTGCCTGTTCTCCAGACAGAAGAGGCGATGTCTTTTACCGTTCCGACAATTCCATGGGCTGATGCCAGTGTTGATTTTTGAAGATACGCTGCATTACGTGCGAAGATAAAGAAACACGATCCCCCTTTTATTGTGTTGATGACCCGATCCACAAACTTCATATCGATCGCCGGACATCCCCAGCTAAGTCCTGCAGGGGAGGTGTCTCCGTCCCTTACGTAGTCTGCTCCATGCACAACCACTCTTCGTCTACGGGCATTATTATTGAAATCTTTCTCCACGCCTTCAAGTGCCAGTGACAAGCCATGTTTTCCCTGGTACGTACTCAGGGTGACATAGAATCCCAGACTGCTTTGGTTTGATCCTATCCGGTTTGAAAACTGCGTGGCATTTTTTTTAGGGTCTCCTGGCTTAACGGAATTTTTGCCGTGTGATACCTTGCACCGGAGCAGAAGTTTACGAGCCGGTATATCAAGGATATACATCCGCTTTTCATTGCCCGGCTGCGAAAAATCGCAAATGGTCAGATATTGGGTCAGCTTTAACGTTCCTGAATCTTTAAGCTTTTGGTAACCTCGCATCGCAATGCGGAACGTGTCTTCCTGCATCTTTTGTCCGGCAAGGGCCAGCGTCTGATAAAGTCTGTCGACTTCGGAAGTCTCTGCTTCTTCAGTCAATAGCTGATGTTCAATTTCATCGTCAACTTCGTAGACGGGCTCATCTTCATCTTCATCCTGAATTCCATCGGTAACAGCCTCCTCTTCGGAAAAAGGCGTATACTGATCCAGGTTGTCAGCGCGATGTTCGCCGTCAAAATATTCGGACGTTTCCAGGGTGTCCGGCCACGTTGTTGAAGGATATTGCAAAGTTGACATGTTTCATGTGTTAGCTGTAAATTCTCGACGCTCAGCGTTTATGGGTATGATCAGTTCAGTGTGGTCTGCGGTGCAGGCATCCGCTGTGCAGGGACAGGAACCCTCGGTTGCGGTTTATGTCCGTTTTCACTAACCTTCACTACTGCTGAAAGCTTTGTTTCAGGATTCTTGATCCGATGACCGGTTGCCCTTTCCCAATTGTTGATGATGGAGAGAAAATCCTCCATGTAATTCGAGTTCAGTGACGGCACGAAAGGCGGGTTCAGGCTGGTCAGGATATTCTGCATGGTGCCCTGGTTGTCCAGCGTACCGCCTGCTTCGATCAGGCTCAGAACATTGGCGGCAGGGCCTGCCATTTCAAACAGGGATTGACTCCTGCTATGGGCGGGAATTCCAACCTTGGCGCCTATCTTCAGCAAGCGTTCGCCAATGGTGCTGGACTGACAATTCAAAAACTGGACGAGCGGTGTATCATCTGAAATGACAAACGTAAACCAGGAATTGATCAGTACAGACGCGAACTCTTCCCTTGACAAATTCAAATAGGCATAACTATTACCATTCACATTTCCTCGCCGGGCGGTTAACAATTCCCTGATCTGGTCCGCGAGGTTTATCATATTGTTGATGTCGGTGCTATTGACGCCGGACGAATTTCTGGCGTTAATATAGCCCTGCCACACTTCAGCGAGATATCGCTCGAAAATGATGACAAATTGTTGGTTTGCTGCTTTTGCTTTGGTATAGGAATACGCGCTGTTACCGATACTGTTGATGTCGCCGAAAGAAAGGTCCATGCCGAACATTCTCCAGTATGCATTGCGCCTGGCTGCATCTGTACTGGGCCGGATAGCACTTGTGATGAGCGTTGTCGGGCTTTCATTCCTGAAAAAGAGTTTTTCGCTGTTTTGGAGCCAGTTGAATACCAGCGGATCGATGGCAACGCCAAATGTTTCATCAGATGTATACCGGTCAATAAGTCTTTCGAAGATCTGCAGGATCCGCGTGTTCTCGACCAGGTATGCGAACATCAGGTGATAATTGCGCATGGTCAGGAAGGAAGCGTATCGAACATCCCCGCCTGCCAGCGCCGTTCCGTTGGGTCGGACCTGGTATCCCGGGGCGGCCGCCACATGATCGTAGTTTGCACGCGCATTGACATCATGCCAGTGGCGGAGAATCGATTTTTCAATTACCATCGGATCCTGGAAAGCGCTGTAATCCCATTTGTCGGCATTGTCAAAACTGTAATTGCCAGCGCCGGGGACTATTGAAAGCGGAACGGCAGGTGCGAAGGCGGGGACAAACTCACTTGTAATAGTATTCCCATTTTGCAATCTGCCGAAAAGGTTGGCAAACATGACATTGTCAATGATATCCATAAGAATGTGTTTAGTTGTATTTGATATAGATGAGGGTTATGGCAGGGTAATTCGTTGTCTGTAGGTTCCTCCTTTTGGTTTGATATTGACCACCCCCTGTCTGGAAATTGATCTGGCCTTGATCACCGCATCGCCTTTGCCAATGTCATCACGGTCGCGTCCGAGGGTTTTCTTTAGTTGTATAAAGGCCTCCTTAACCTGATTGTCCGCCAGTTCAAAGCTTTTGTAAGTATTATTCAGGTCTTCTACTTTCAATGACGTGTTATCCAGTTCCTTTTCTACCATGTCCCGCCGACTGAGCTTTCTTTCCACGTCCTGCCTGGCTGCCTCAAAAGCTGATTTGTCTGTGAGTTTGTCAATGAATTCTTTATTGTTATAAATAAATTCATCCAGATCCCGTTTGGTTATCATAAGTATGTTCGTTTAAAATATTACTTCATCAATTAAGTTCTATCGCGAAACCAAGTTGCTGCATCCATTCCTGTTGCTGTCTGTAAATGGCGTCGATATCGCCTTTGAGCGCGCCGATCTTATATCCGTTCAGCGCGAGTAACCTGATACACTCTTTCCATATCCAGGCATGTGATGTGAACAGCGCAGGCCCGGCCAGGTATTCAAGTCTTTCGAGTGAAGCGGGACTGACGCGCATCGGATTCACGATGGCTGAAAGCGACCTGCCGCCAAATGCCTGGTAGGGAGAAGAGAGCATGATTTTTACGGCGTCGGGCAGGGCCGTCATACATTTTCTCACAAGATCAATCGAGGGAAAGTTCACCAGGTTTATATCATAATCATTCTTGAAAGCTGTCTCAAGGTCGTCCCAGGGGCCGTCACCATAGAATTGCCTGCACATCTGGACGTTCATCAGCACCCTTACGTACGCGATGGGGTGTGGATCGTGTGCGTGGAATGCGAAGACCGCGCGTGGCGTCGCCGCCACCACATCATGCAGCGATGCGACTGCGGCAAATCCTGTGTGAGCAAAGGCGAAGGCATCTGCCGCGATCTCACTTGCCCACGATGACATGACCATTCTCACGACTTCCGGATGGCCGGAAAGCCTGGTTCGTAAGGCGGTAGCCAGTTCGTTGTTCCAGTTCAGGATGTGCGCAACCTGGTGGCCGGTTTCATGAATGATGGCTGTGGGCCTGAACAGGTTATGCTGCGTAATTTTGATCACTGCAACAGGACTGACGCGACCATTCCACAGGCGCAAACCTGCCTTCAGGATGGATGCTCCCGCGCCTTTGTCAACATAGGTCAGAATGAGAGGAACTTCTTTACCCAAAGGCTGCAGCAATTCCTGCATGCTGCGGCTGGATAAGATATCACACGCCCGTAGCAATGCTGCGATGGCAGGGGTAGTGCGCGAATTCACCGCCACGGTATAGAAGTGAATGGTCTCTTCCGCCTTCAGGTATCTGTCGCGCAAGGCAATGACACCTCTTTTCACGGCGCGCAGCTGCTCGTCGGTAGGCGTACCTTCCAATTGGTCTTTCAGGGCTTTGCCGTAAGTCACCACGTCAGTGCCCCCTTGTTGCAAGGCGTCGCGCAATCTTATCCCGATGGTCTTGTCAATTCCATGCCAGGCATTTGCTGACGCAAGGTGGTCGAGCGTCGACAGGCGCGTGGCTGCCTGCAGCCAATGATTCACCTGGCGCAGCAATGAAGAACGAAGGGGATCTGCAACCTTGACCATATGCGCATCTCTTTAATCCCAGACTTTCCCGGGTGACACCTGAACGTCGGCAGCGGGAACTGAGGGCATTATGAAATCGAAAACATTGCCGATTGATAGCGTTCCTTTTAAACCGGAAATGATCGCGGAGACCTGGGCCATACCCGGAACGCCGGTGAACCATACTTTCACCGTTACGCCGTCGGCGGGATTTGCCTGTGCGGCGATAAACTCGGCTGCCCGGGTTTTGAAGAAGACCTTCACACCTTCGAATGCCGCGTCTACAAGCTTGTCGATGACCTTGGTGAGCACTTTTTCGAGGATTGCTTTGCCAATTCCTCCTCCTTCGGATTCCATTTGACTTTGTGGCGAACCGTCGGGAGAATTCTCCAGATAAAGCTCTGGCATGGTTTCATGAATGATCTTCACGTTGGACCGGATGTTCTTGATGAGCGAATTGTGGAGCGTGTTATGAATAAGACTCCTGATGCGCATGATGGATGCGATCGCATCTCCGGCCTTCAGCTTTTCGACAAGCTCCATCGCGTCTGACTCACTGAAGAAGTAGTTAAAGCGAATTTCCCCCTTGAGAAAATTAAGTACACATTGTATATCACTCGGCCTTGCGGGCACAACCACTCTTGGTGTTGGCGTGGGGGCGGGGACAGGACCTGGTGCGGGTTTTACACCTTGTTTTTTGGGAACAGGAACATATTTCAGTTTGGCGCCACTGATCTCAAGGTAATAGAACCGTTGACCCACGCCAATACGATGACGCGTCGTTCTGAAGTGGACTGGCACGTCCTCACCCAGACCTGGCTCTTTGACCAGCATGGCTGCCGTGCAAACGGAAAGCGGATGCAACTGAACCCATCCACCCGGAACGCCGAGCCCCGGCGCCTTGTCATGTTTACTGATCTGGCTCAGAAGTGTTCCGGGAATAGATTCAAATAAGTGCACACGGGCCTGGATCGGTTTTGTAATATCCAGAGCCATATTGTCCTTCAGAAAACTTGAGAGAGGTCGTCCTCCAAAGGTTGTGATGGATTTTGCTGTTTTGGGCTCAATGGTTACATTAAAAATATTCGTATATTTCTTATAGTAGTGTTTCGGACCTTTCCTGGGTTTCATCACCCAGATACCATTGGCCGTTGAAGGCAATACATCCCGGCGAATATATTTTGCGGGGAAATTATTGGGCGCGGCTGCTTCAAAGGCCTGTAAAACTTCCGCAGTAATTTCATCATCTTCTCCCGCGAGCATTTCATCAAGAGAAAGCTTTTGTACCGTCTCCTGGATGGTGTTCGCAATTGCCTCGTATGCCACATCAGCTTTGTGCGTTTCATGGACTTCGAATCCGATAGCGCTCATGCCGACATCAATAATGCTGGAGGCCAATGGCATGGCGACGTTCTGAGGCACATATTTTCCAATCAGGCGCGCAATGATCTTCGCGAGGAAGTTGATGATCCGTGGTCTGCCAATGATTCCAATCGCTATCTTGATAACAGGTTGCAGCGCCAGTATCGCGGCCGGAAGAAAGCGCTCGATGGCGGGCGCGGGACTTTCGCCTTCCTGGAGGTTTTTCAATTCATCAATAAATTGTTGTCTGGCTACATCAAGGGGTGGGATCTGGTATCCTCCCGTCTCCAGATCATTTTCACGCTGTAACACGTTTTCGGAGTTTTCGTAATCCATCACAAAATCTTCTGCCCCTGCCTCATCAGCAGAAAATACCATATTGGCTACCTGGTTGTCAAACTCGGTCTGGATACTTGCGATATCTCCGGTTGTATAACCTTCAGTTTCTGTCGTTTCAACGACTTCGAGTTTCAGGAATTTCTTTGCGAGATTCTGCGCGTGCGGTCGCAGGTTTTGAGGAAGCTTGCCGATGGCAAATTGCAATACCTTTTTCAACAGGATGGGTATCATGCCTTTTATCCTGTTGAGAAGTGGTCCGATCGGCAGTATCTTACCGACGACGTTGATACCCTTCTTTACCAGGTTTCCTGCAGTCTTGACAACGGACTTGACTTTTTTGATAATCCCTCCCAAGAATTGCTCCTGCGCGGCTGATAAGGCGTTGTCTGTCTCGAATTGCAGAAAATATTGTTCGATCTCTGATTCGGACTGGTCTCCGATGTTAATGGCTGTGAAGTGATCGGTGATCCTTTCCAGCGCGGCTTCAGCCTGATTGATCAATGGAGCAAAGTATTGCTGAGACTGTTGGGCGGCGAAGGGCACGAACCGCTCACCCATTGCGGTCTCATTAGAGATTTTACTGGTCCACGAATCCTGGAGCTCGGATGCCATCTCGTACAGGGTTTCTGTGAACTCGCGGTCATTCAGTGATGCCAGTAACTGAACATAATCAGCCGCCTGTGGGTTGGGCGCTTTTTCACTGATGGCTGAATTGAAATTCTGACTGAAGGGGCTTTCGAGGTCCATCAGATAGTTGTCAGAATAGTTCTGTGGGCCCGTCTGGCCACGCTCCTGATCCTGTTCCGCATCTTGTGTTTCGTCGGCAAAGGGAGTCTCGTATGACGCAAGTTCAGCAGCCATACCACGGGTGCTATAGGTATTCATCATTGTATGTGTTGAGGTTTATGATAAAGTACCGTCCTCTTTCATGCTTTTGAAATCCCCCTAAAGGGTGAATTATTATCCCGATGAGCAAGGTTGATCACTTCTCAAAGAACGTCTGATGGTAATAATTAATAAGCGCTGCGGTATTTTTTGCGTGCGTCTTTGACAGGATATTTTTCCGGTGCGATTTAACAGTTTCATAGCTGACAAACAGTTTCTCGGCGATCTCATGGTTGGTGAGTCCCTGCATGATCAGGCCGAGAACCTGGATCTCCCTGATGCTTAGTTTTTGTTGATTGATTTCGACGCGATGACTTAACTTTTTCTTCAGCATGAAGAGAATTTCATCCATGCTGGAGACCTGGATGTGGACTTTGACTTCCAATGATTTGCAGCGATCCCTGCTCAGGGCGAGGAGTTCCTGTATCTTGATCAATAGTTCTTTTTCAGCATCGGGATTCCAGTTCTCGGTTTGAAAGAACTGCATCTCCTCTGTTTGTTCAGAGGTTTTTGAAAACAGGTGAATACACAGGCTCCCGCGCATGGCCAACTTCAATCAACTGACTAGTGTATCTGCTTATTATGGTGGAATTGAAAAGGTTATTACTTTTCCAAACAAAATGCTAACGCCGAAGATCTGAGAATCCCGATCCTGGTCTATTTAAATACGTGAAGGGTGTCACTTATGTGATCAACCTCTGGATCCTTGCGCGGTGACCGCTCACTTTGGGCGGAGCGGTATAATGGTGAAGAATTGCGCCTCGTGATGGTACTGTGGGATGTCGTTTCATATAGAGGTCTTTTGATAAATATCCAACTTCACTGATATTGAAAATAAAGCTTTGTTACGCTACTGATAACATTTGTTTTTCTGTGGTGAGTGGAAGTTAGGAATAATTAGATCATGATGCTAATTATTAATGTCGAAGCCATGGCTTACACAGGATCAGCCACTGGCTTCGACAAGGGCCTGAAGTTATTGTTATTTCATGGGGGAAAAGTCGAGGGGCTCCAGATACACCGACTCAACCTTTTCCACGATCTTGCCATTAGCTTCCGACGCGTCTCTTACTTTTATCCACGCCGGATCTTTCCTGAAGGCATCAAAGGACGCCTTTGCCGCCGCTTCGTTGTTATGCGCAAGCAAATAAACCAGTTTCGGCTGCGCTCCGTCTTTTTCGATCGTATTCCAATACGCGACATTTGTCATGCCGTGTTTTTCGAAGAGCTTTCGCGTATGATCCCGGAAACGGGCGTTGATATTTTCAACTTTGCCGGGAAAGCAATGATAGGTTCTGAGCTCGAAGATTCTTTGGCCTTTACCGCCTGATCTTTTGATCTTAGGTGATAATTCGGGAACCAGGTTCATGAAGACCTGATCCACGCGCGCGACCAGGGGCCCGTTGGCTTCGGATTTCTTATGAGCTTCTTTCCATTCCGGATCATTTGCGAAGTTATTCCACCGCACCTCCCTGGAAGCCTGATCGGGGTAGGCCAGGATGAATGTGAGACTGTTATTATTTGGATCTGTGGGAATGAAGTAACCGATGTTGGCTATTCCATGTTTTTCGAACAACCGCAGGGTATGATCCTGGAAACGCCTGATCAGGTCGGGTCTTTTGTTCTCATTGCAATGGTACGTCCGCATTTCGAAATACCGGGAATCCTTGTTTTGTCCAAAAGAAGCCACTGAAAGGCCAAAGAGGAAGAGTATCAATAATTGTTTCATTGTGTATGGATATGGATTGGTCTATATCTTCCACTAGATAGAAAAAAATTGCCTGCCTTCCCGTTACAATGATTTGAAAATGTGGATTTCTATGATAGCCGGGCATGGACAGGTTCAACTTGCTTCGGCTAACGATCCTATCGAAGGAGGGCGAAGGGTCATTGCCT
>JBARAD010000053.1:0-1828 GCA_049791675.1 Chryseosolibacter sp. | reverse complement strand
ATCCGATCCTCAGCCCTGAAGACAAGTGTCGTAGATCGGCTGGATATTTTTCAAGAACGCAACGGGCGAATAATGACTGACTGCCTTCATCCGTATGCGATTCCTGTCGAAGGTATGGTAGTGGTCAATCATCCATTCCACGGCGTTTCTCAATTGCTCCACATCTTCCGGCGGAACCATGATGCCGCAGGACGCATCCATAAAATCGGCCGGACCACCGCTATCCGTTACCACAACGGGCAGCCCGCACGCCATCGCCTCAACGATCACCATGCCGAAAGCCTCCATCCGGCTGGAGCTGATGAAAAAATTAAACTGATGCATGAAGTCAGGAACCGAGTCCACAAAACCATGGAAGCGACATTGATTGGCGACTCCTAACGTTTGGGCTAGATCCTTATGCCATTCAATCTTTTTCCCACCTCCGCCGATGTGTAGTACAAATGGTTTCTTGATGGTGGCAAGGGCTTTCAAAAGCACATCCAGTCCTTTCCTGTTCGTGCTCAAGCCTCCTAGAAACCCGATCTGAACAGCCTCTTCCGCAACAGTTGCCATGGAATAATCATCCACGTGGATGAGATTGGGAACGATGTCGACTTTCCGTTGCAGGTGCGGTTTCATCTGCGTCGCCGCCCAGGCGCTCACAGCGATCACGCTCTTTGCGCGACGCAGGGAGAAAAGTGTCGCGATCCGATGAAAGGTGCTGCGAAAGTTATCCGTAAATTTCGAAGTATGGTCGGAAATGATGAAGGGTCTGGAAAGCAGTTTTGAAACGCACCAGGACCAGATGCCCCCGGGATAAGCAATATTTCCGTGAATGATATCAGGCTGTACGCGCTGACCTATTTTCCATGCGACCCATACGCTGATGAGCAGATAATTGAACTGATTGATGAGCGGTATTGAGCGCTTAACGATCAGCCTGTACTCCCGGACGTTGCGAAAAACCGATTCCTGGAGTGTCCACGAAAATAAGCTGAAGGAACTGTAGTCAACCTTGGAGGAAAGCACGGTCACCTGATGCCTTTCACTGACAGCACTGGCCTGATCCCGGACAAACACGCCATGATGCGGCATTTTTTCGTCGGGATACCAGGGGGTGAGAAAAAGTATCTTCAGCGACACAGACGTCAGGGTTTGCCGGCTAAAAAAACTGCATTGCAAAAAGCCTCACGGTTCGTCAATGGCGTCAACCCGTGTTTTTTCATCTCATAGGGTTCATACCCGAACTCCCGCAGCCATGACATCATATCGGTTACCTTGTAACCGGCCTTGGCAGCTGTTTCTTCGTTGAGTTCTACCATTAATGCTGGTCTGTATCTTCTTAGGATTTGCGCGCTTCCTTTCAGCACTGCCCACTCCGACCCTTCCACATCCACCTTTATAAAATCGATTCTGGGCGCCGACGGTCCGCCCATCACTTCGTCCAGTAGCGATAAGGTAATCACTTCCTTTTGCTCGTCATCCTGGTCGAGCGGAAAAAGACTTGCGAGCCCTTCATGATTCAGCGCGTTGTCGGCGTTGAAGTAGATCGGCACCTCCCCGGCCTTATCGGAAAGACCAAGCTTGAAACATTGGATGTTACTCATGTTGTTCAGTTTCACGTTATAGAGCAGTCGATCGAAGAACAAAGACATCGGCTCAAATGCCAGTACCTTCCCGCTGGATAAGCGCTTGGCTGCAAACAGGGAGAATTCACCCTGATTCGCACCCACGTCCACGAATGTCATGTCGGCTTTGAGATACCGGTTCAAAAATCGCATCACATTGAATTCGTGAAAGCCGGTCCAGTAGAGCGATGCGCCCATGGTCTTGGAGAGGTCCACCT
>JBARAD010000052.1:0-3318 GCA_049791675.1 Chryseosolibacter sp. | reverse complement strand
GTTTTGTCATAAACTTGAAGACTTCAGGAAATGTATACCTGCATTCAAAATCAGTCAATGACGTCTACGCGAAGATCAAATGATGAATGTCATTGTGACGGAGGGTTTGAATGTGGACCTGCGTCGTCACATGTCGTGGTTATCGGCACCATCCATATGCTTTTCCATACAGCGGGTCCCGCTTGTTTTGACTTCTTGCTTTTTGCAAGTAACTTGTTCTATCAATGAGTTTACCAGGTTGCCGGTGGATGGCCGGTCTGTTTTTGCTGACCATCGGCAAAGTATGCGCTTTCGTTCTCACACTGATCGGTGCCTGTTTGTAGGCTAAGGCGCGGTCATTCGTGATTCACCAGTGTAAAAGGGATCTTATGCCTTCTGCTACGCGACGAATTCGTTCCGATGACTTCCACTTCAAAAAAACATTCTTCCGTTTTCCCCAGGCAAAAATTGCCGGAAAAACATACCTATCTCGCACCCGATCATTCAGAGATCAGAATTCTTTTTGAGGTGACCGGTGCGGGGGTCGCTCATTGCAGGCTGCCTCCCGGAGCAACGTCTTCTTCCGTCAGACACAAAAGTGTGAACGAGATCTGGTACATCCTCTCCGGAACCGGGGAAATCTGGCAAGGCAGGGATGGCTTGAATGATTTCGCAGATCTTACTGCCGGAGTGTGTTTAACGATACCTGTCGGAAACAGTTTTCAATTTCGAAATACAGGACCGGACGACCTTGATATCTTGATTACGACAGTTCCGAATTGGCCAGGCCCGGAGGAAGCTGTACCTGTTGCGGGCTTCTGGAAGGACACCGATCAAATTTAGGTTTTTTTTGCCGCTGAATAATGAACATTTCAGGAGGTCTTAAGAACGTCGTTTCGCCTTGTTCATCTATCGTCGACTTCCGTGGGTGATAACAGTCTTTTCCTTCCATGACCCGTATCATCGGATGGTTTTATTCCGTGCACTACGTTTGGCAAACGTTAAAACTATTATTATGTCTGTTATTAAAGTAATTGAAGTTCTTTCCGAATCCAATGTGAGTTGGGAAGATGCCGCACATCAGGCAGTGGCGAAAGCGGGGAAGACACTGCACAACGTAAAATCCATCTATATCAAGGATCACAGCGCCAAGGTTGAAAATGGAAAGATCGTCAGCTTCCGCATCAATGCAAAGGTGAGTTTTGTTCTGGATTAAGCGCGCTGCGATCGTTTCGATGACCGTATGCCGTTGAAAAGACGCTGGTTGAAGAATGTTTTATTAATCAAATCATGGCGAAGAAGGCAGTGGTAAAGGGAAGGGCAAAGGCCCCCGTAAAGGCCAGGATCAGTACAGAACCCGCGGAGCGCGAAATGATGCCAGACCGGGAAGAGGAATTCCGGCAGGCGTTGTTTGCAATCACCAAACATTGGGTTTCTGATCTGCAATTCTTTGATGATGAACTGGCATTTTTTCGCAACCTGATCGATAAATATTTTTTGTGGCTGATCGGGGAAAAAAACATTGAAGACACAAGACTGGTCACGACAGCGCTGGTAAAGCTGGAAAATCAAAGGCTAATACTTGAACGGAATGTTTCTCAGCATCTCCATCATCTGGCGAATCTTTTAGAAAATCCGTTTCCTCATGATGCGCAGGAGTGTAAGGTTGAACATGCAGCACTTGAGAATTCCATGGCGGCGTTTATGAAGGATTTCCGCAATATCAAGAAAGAAGTATTCAAGGTGTCAGAGCATGCGATTGTTTCCGAAAAGGCCAGGCACTTGCTTGGCGGGAGTTGATGCTGTTCGCCGGAATATCAGCGCGACCCGTGTTGGTATGTTTTCTTTTCTAAAACCTGCGCCTTGAGCCGTTCGTATGCAAAAGTCGTAAAATGCGAATTGCGTCCTTTTTGTATCTTGCCCGCATGAAATCCGATTATAGGTTACATGGCCACCATCTTAATCATTGATGACGAAGATAACCTGCGCAAGCTGCTCGCACGTGTTATTGAACTGGAAGGGTACCACGTAGTTCAGGCTGCTTCCATTAAGGAAGGCCTTAAGGTACTTGGAAGAGAGTCTGTTCAGGTCGTCATTTCTGACGTCAGACTTCCTGATGGGAACGGGGTTGAGTTGACCGCAAAAGTCAGGAAAGAGCATCCCGGGATTGAAATCATTGTGCTTACCGCCTACGGCACAATTGAGGATGGAGTGCAATCAATTAAGAACGGTGCATTTGACTATCTCACTAAAGGAGATCACCAGGAGAAGATCATCCCGTTGCTGAACAAAGCTTCCGAAAAAGCTTTATTGCAACAAAAGGTTTTGACCCTTGAATCAAGGCTTCAGGAGAAATTCGGATTCTCTAATATTCTGGGTAAGAACATCCATCTTTTGCAATGTATAGACCTTGCGAGAAGAGTATCGTCAGCGGATACCACCGTTTTGCTTCTCGGCGAAACGGGGACAGGCAAGGAGGTTTTTTCGCAGGCCATCCACTATGAAAGTCCGCGGAGGTCAAAACCTTTTGTTGCTTTGAATTGCAGCGCTTTCTCCAGAGATCTGCTGGAGAGTGAGTTGTTTGGTCACGTCGAGGGCGCATTTACCGGGGCCACTAAATCCAAGAAAGGTTACATCGAGGAAGCACACGAAGGGACGTTGTTCCTGGACGAGATCGGGGAGATGAATATTGACCTGCAGGCAAAGCTTTTACGTGTTTTGGAGACCGGTGAATTTTATAGGGTTGGTGAGAGCAAAGCCCGGCACGTTAGCGTCCGCTTTATTGCTGCCACGAACAGGGATCTGGAGCAGGAATCCGAAGCTGGAAAATTCAGGAAGGATCTCTTTTACCGCCTGTCCGTGTTTACCATTTCATTGCCATCATTGCGTGAGCGCACCGACGATATCCCGCTCCTTGCAAAATACTTCCTCTCCCAGTTCTCATTAAAAACAAACAAACGCGAAATGGTCCTTGCGCCGTCATTTCTGAAAGCGCTTGAAAGCCATCCCTGGAAAGGCAATATTCGCGAACTAAAGAATGTCATTGAGCGAAGTGTTATTCTGGCTGATCAGGAGTTAACCGAAGACATTCTCCCATGGGATTTTGCCATTGATGAGGCAACCAATTCTTTCGACCTTTCGTTTGTGGAGCGGAATCATATCAGAAAGGTCTTGCATCACACCGGTGGGAATAAGACGCAAGCAGCAAGGTTGTTAGGTATAGGCCTGACCACACTCTACCAAAAGATCAAGGATTATAATCTCTGAGATGATTCGTTATTTACGGATCTCATGTTTTGATCGCATGAAGGTCCGGAATGGATACTTCATCCTGATTAT
>JBARAD010000051.1:0-2627 GCA_049791675.1 Chryseosolibacter sp. | reverse complement strand
GGGTGGACTCTTTCAACCTTCCGACAATTTCAACAATGCGTTGAGGTCGTTGATGGTGTTCGCCTCTGAAGCAGACTTGTCTTTCCGCCACCGCGCCATCCGCGGAAAGCGCAGGGCAATTCCTGATTTGTGTCGGGAGGAGCGGTTGATGCCTTCGAAGTGGATCTCAAAAACGAGTTCCGGTTTGACGCTGCGCACGGGACCAAACCTTTCAACAGTATTCAATTTTATCCAACGGTCCACTTCGCGGATCTCTTCGTCCGTGAGACCACTGTATGCTTTTGTGAAAGGCACAAGTTGTTCACCATCCCACACGGCAAAAGTATAATCGGTGTACAGATTCGCTCGCCTTCCATGTCCCCGCATGGCGTAGATCATCACCGCGTCCATGCTGAACGGATCGATCTTCCACTTCCACCAGTCACCGCGTCTTCGTCCGTTGCGATAGATGGAATCTTTACGTTTGAGCATGATCCCTTCACTCAAGTATTCTCTTGATCTTTCGCGTTCGGCAGCCAATGCTTCCCAGCTTTCGAACCGCACTTCAGGTGATAGCCTTAAGATCTTGCTTCCGACGGCACAGAGCGCTTCAAGCTTCTTCCGCCGTTCAAGGAAGGGCTGCTGGCGGATGTCTTCGCCCTGCCATTCGAGAACATCGTAAGCGACGAATGCTACCGGAACTTCATTTAATAATTTTTGCGACACAGACTTTCGTCCGATCCGTGTCTGGAGATGGTTGAATGAAAGCGGTTGGTCGTTCCTGAAAGGTAATATCTCACCATCAATCACCGTTCCGTCGGGTAGCAGGTTCAGCATCACCTGGTATTCCGGGTATTTGTCGGTTACGAGCTCTTCGCCGCGCGACCATACAAACAACTGACCGTTTCTCACAATCACCTGGCCGCGGATGCCATCCCACTTTCGTTCCGCGGTCCATTCGGATGGGTCGCCGAGTGTGTCGACCGGGCTGTCCAACGCATAGGCCAGATAAAACGGATAAGGCTTTGACCGGTCAGTTTCGTCGGTGGCGTAGACGAGCTCTTCAAAGACATTGATGTCGGGGGACCAGTTGCCCATCAATCGGTGGGCAACAATGTTTTCTTTGACGTTGGCATATTTCGCCAGCGCTTTTACCATGAGCTGTTGCGACACCCCGATGCGAAAACCGCCCGTGATAAGTTTGTTAAAGACCAGGCGCTCCGCCTCGTTCAGCCGTTGCCATGCCCACAAGATCTGCGCTTTCTTTTGTTCGACATCATTGTTTTCCAGACCCTTGATAAAGTCCATCCAGTAGGTAAGTGAAAAATCAGAATGCTCGTACTCCGACGGGAGCACGAGCGTGATCGTTTCTGCGAGGTCGCCCACAATGTGATACGATTCTTCGAACAGCCATGCCGGAAGTTGTGATAATTCGTTTGCCCACTGTGCGAGATAGGAAGCGTTCACCGTGCGTTTTGGTCTCCGATGCGAGAGCAATGCAATGGCCCAAAGTTTATCCTGGTCCGGAGCTTTCTGGAAGTAGTCAATCAACGCTTTTATTTTCCCAAGCGTTTTCGTGGTTTGATCCAGGTCCGTAAACAGGCGGGTGAAGTGTTTCATGGGGTTGTTGGCTGTTGGCTCCTGGCAGTTTCTAGTTATAGCTGACTCGGAACTCGCTAAAAATATAAGGCCACACTGACTCTGGGATTTTCCGTGGACGATCCGCCAGCCGTTGCGTTAATCGTGAATCGTCACTCGTGAATAGTGCGTACGGCTAATTTGTATGGCTTTTCATAGCATGAAGAAGCATAGACTTAATCGCGAATCGCGTCAGACTCCGGTATTTTCTGTCCGTGGACTGTGGTCTGTCTGTCGTCCGTGTTCCGTGGACTGTGGTCCGTCTGACTTGATCTTTGAGACGGAATAGACTAAATTTAACCTATGAGGTTATTGCTGCTGACGATACTGATTCTATTTCAAGGTGTCGCCACTGCGCAGCAACAGGTTGACGAGATCCGGAAAAGTATTTTCTTCGGAGGAGGCAGCTACTACATCACCGAAGAGCAGGCGGTCGAACTCTATCATTGGCTGGACTCCGTTCCCAACCTCCTGGAGAAATACGACATTCACCTCATCAGTCACACCGATCCCATTGGCGGACGCGAATACAATGAATGGCTTTCGAGAATGAGAAGCACCGCCGTGCAGGAGCTGCTCATCCGCAAGCCCATCCCCGAGCACAAAATATCCATCAAAGACTGGGGACTCGAGAACGCCGTCTACCGCAACGACACTTATAATGGGATGAAGCTGAATAGGAGGGTGGATGTGATTTTGTATCCGATTATTTTTTAATCCCAATGCCTCATCGATGACCGATGCCCATCACCGGTAACTGGCAACTGGTAACTGGTTACTGGTTACTGATTACTGTTTACGGTGATGATGCGTCCCTTCCCCCCTCCGCACATCCAGCCCATGTATGGGACCCTAATTCCTAATCCCAATGCCTCATCGATGACCGATGCCCAATCCCCAATCCCCAATGCCCAATTCCTAATTCCTAATTCCTAATGCCTAATGCCTAATTCCTAATTCCTAATGCCTAATTCCTAATACCTAATTCCTAATACCTAATTCCTAATTCC
>JBARAD010000050.1:0-27600 GCA_049791675.1 Chryseosolibacter sp. | reverse complement strand
CTTCTTGCTCCGGTTAATCGTGATGAAGGTAAGCAGACCGCTGCGGATGACCTTTGGACAACCGGGGAGACTCGTGGGAAAGAATCCACTGATGGCACATGGTCAAAAACAGCTTCCCAGGAATGAGCGGATTCCATTGCTGCCAGGCCCTGACGCATTGTTCAATGCAGCAATATTGAAGCGGCGTTACCTGCAGACCCCGCACATGCGCTCCCCGACCCGATCACACCGCGCCCCCTCAGATGGCCCGGTGCAAAAGGAGAATGGCGGAATCTATGGGGAATTTCTTGCCGTGAAAATGCCACAGCTTTCTGCCAACGCTTCGAAAAGAAGATTTGCCTGCAGCATAATGCCGGGTATCCACAAACCTTCAATGGACACTACCGGCCTGCCACATTCGCGCCGGTAACCACCGATGTGACCCGTTAAGATTGGAACCGTGGGTGAACTTCGCCGGCAGGCAATGGAAATGCCAGGTAGAGCCCTCCGGAGAAATGCCGCAGAATATTCGGATAGAAGGCGGGTAAAATCCAGCTTCAACAGGCACGAAAATTTACGATCTCAACGGTTGAGCAATCCCTCATCAAACCGGAGACACCCTGTCTGCAACCCTATGAACAAGGCCTTTTACAGAAACTTTTCGTTTTCCAATACCACTTTCCCTTTTGTTTTTAAATTACCGGAATCCCTCGCGTCAAAGAAGAATGCCAATGTTGAAACCCTGAGAGGGTTGGCGATCATCCTGGTGGTCCTGGGTCACATGATAGGATATACAAGCACCGGTGGCATGCGGGTGAGTGACGATTCCGTCTTCCGTTATCTGTACTACTCCCTGGAATATGTCAGGCTTCCGCTGTTTACCGTCATTTCCGGATGGGTGTATGCCAACAAGCCTGTGCTGGCTACGAACCAGGTCAGGTTCATTAAAGGAAAGCTTCGGAGGCTCATCATACCCATGTTCGTGATCAGCACGCTGCTTTTCCTTTTTCGGATGGTCATCCCCGGCACAAATACAACCCCCGAGCTACACAATCTTCCCCGGAACCTTATCTTTCCGTACGATGTCTACTGGTACCTCTTTTCATTGTTTATCATTTTCGTGACCATCACCATCCTTGACACAAAGCCTTTCTTCCATAAACTGGAAGGCTGGTTTATTACCCTCGTGGGAGCGTTCGTTTTCCTGTTTATATCCGAAAACTTACTTGATCCCGTTCCTAATTTTTTCAGTTTCAAAGGGGCGGCATATCTGTTTCCATTCTTCCTCGCAGGCATAGGCATTTACCGCTACAAGGATTTTCTTCTCAACGATAAAATGACAGTCCTAACCCTCCTGGTGTTTATAGCCTCTGTTACCGTCCAGCAAATGGTATGGTTCGGATATTTTCCGGTTCAGGAGAAACACAGCATCTTAGGCATGACGGTGGGTATTTCAGGAGTTTTGCTTCTGTTCAGGTTGAAACTAAAAAACCAGCTCCTGATCTGGATCGGTGCTTATGCCTATGGAATCTTTCTCTTTCACGTATTCTTCACCGGTGGGATCAGGATCGTTCTGTTAAGACTGGGTCTTGAAAATCAAGTGGTCATCCTTGTATTGGGCGTTCTGGGTGCAATCTTTTTTTCTATCCTGGCTGAAATGATCGTCAAAAGGTCAACGGTGCTGCGTTTCCTTTTCCTGGGGCTAAAAAAAAATGAGCAGTAAAATTCTTTTGGTGCCGGGAACTTTACCACAGCGACAATGATTAACTGTCCGTGAGCGGTATGGAATACAAAGATTATTACCAGGTATTGGGCGTTGACAATAAAGCCAGTCAGGAAGAGATCAAGAAAGCTTACCGGAAGCTGGCGGTCAAATATCATCCCGATAAAAATCCCGGCAATAAAACCGCAGAAGAAAAGTTCAAAGAACTTTCCGAAGCCAACGAGGTACTTGGAGATCCTGAAAAAAGAAAACAGTACGATAAACTTGGCGCAAACTGGAAACAGTATCAGCAGGCCGGCTTTGATCAGGGCCAGTACGCAGGTGGTGGAAGGAGGACCTATTCTTATGGAAGCGCCGAAGACGCGGAATATTTCAGCGGCTCAGGATTCTCAGACTTTTTCGAATCCTTTTTCGGCAGGGGCAATCAGCGCGGGTACAGCCCTTATGGTCACGCAGATTTTGACGACTTCCCACAACGCGATCTGACGGGAGAGATATCCATACCGCTTGAAGAAGCTTATCACGGAACAGAACGCATTGTCGATCTGGGCGGTGAAAAGATAAAGATCAAAATCAAACCGGGTGCCTATGATGGGCTCACTTTACGGGCCAAAGGCAAAGGACAAAAAAGTCGATCCGGCAAAGCCGGAGACCTGCATTTAAACATCAAGGTGCTGACCCATCCTGGTTATGAACGCAAGGGCGATGACCTTTATATGGAAGCTCCGGTGGACCTTTTTACAGCCCTGCTCGGTGGCAAACAGGAAGTGGATACCCTGTCGGGAAAGATCAACATAACGCTGAAAGAAGGAACACAAAATGGAAAAGTGGTCCGTCTGAAAGAAAAGGGAATGCCTGTATACGGCAAAAACGGTCAGTACGGCGATCTATACATTAAACTGCTCGTCAAATTGCCTGAGCACCTCACCACACACCAAAGACAGGCGCTGCAAAAACTGAAATCAGAATTTCACGATCATTAGGATTTGTCTTCTGCGTGGAAAATCCCTGAACCTCATGAAATGGCGCTACCGCTGAATTGGGTTCCGCCGGTTATACCTGTGGTAATTTCATTGCCTCAACGGTAAGTACATTCTAAAAAATTCTTATACTTTTGGCCCCGGACAACCAGGAGTTTCATGGCACGGCGGCGGATCGCCGGCGCAGCTATTCCAGCTTGAACACAGGTAAATGAATTTCCCGGAGGGAGCATCCGTTTCGTTAATTTGATATTGTCAACATTTTTTTCATAACCCCGCGTCAACAGCATGATTCACATTGATCATTCGTTAAAACCCGCAGACCTTTCCAAAAAGCTCCAGCGCTTCTGGGAACTTTCCGGCGAGAAAATCCGGCTCATTGAAAGCAACTATGATGAAAGCAAGGGCTCTCCTGTCTTTACTGTAAACGGGAAGTATTCAACCCGAGGTTGGACTGAATGGACGCAGGGATTTCAATATGGATCGGTTATTCTGCAGTACGATGTGACGGGCGACAAGCACCTTCTGGAGACGGGAAGAAAAAAAACGCTGGATGTGATGGCGCCTCACGTCAGCCACATCGGCGTACACGACCATGGCTTCAACAATGTCAGTACCTATGGAAATCTGTTGCGGCTGATGAAAGAAGGAAAGATACCCTCCGATGCGTGGGAAAAGAATTTCTATGAGCTCGCGTTGAAGATTTCCGGCGCCGTACAGGCCAGCCGTTGGACACCGATCAGGAACGGTGGTTATATCCATTCCTTTAACGGCCCGCATTCGCTGTTCGTCGATACCATGCGAACCTGCAGGGTCCTGGTACTCAGTCATGCGCTCGGCCACGTCTTTCAGGGAGAGAATGACGTTAAGATCAATCTACTCGAACGCGCGGTGCAGCACATGAAAGCAACCGCGGACTTCGCTGTTTATTATGGAGAAGGTCGTGACAGCTATGATGTAAAGGGTCGGACGGCACACGAAAGCGTGTTCAACGTGAAAGATGGCGCCTACCGTTGCCCGAATTCGCAGCAAGGCTACTCCGGCTTCACCACCTGGACGCGCGGGCTTGCGTGGGCCATGTGCGGCTTTGCGGAGGAGCTTGAATGGCTGGAAACGTGTCCCGCTTCAGCGCTGCAGGATCTTGGCGGCAAAGAAAACATCGAAGCCTTCATGCTGAAAGCCGCGAAGGCCACCTGCGATTTCTATCTGGAGTATACACCTGCCGATGGTATTCCTTACTGGGATACCGGCGCACCGGAATTACACAGGATCAAAGACTACCTGAAAAAACCTGCCGACCCGTATAATGACTATGAACCAGTGGACAGCTCCGCTGCCGCCATTGCTTCGCAAGGACTTCTTCGATTGGGCAAATATCTCGAGGCGAAGGATGCTGAATCGGCTACACGGTACCGCGGCGCCGGCCTGACGGTGTTAAATACGTTATTCGATGAGCCATACCTTAGCACCGATCCGAAACACCAGGGACTGATTCTGCATTCTATCTATCACCGTCCCAACGGCTGGGATTATGTTCCAAACGGAAGTAAAATCCCGAATGGCGAGTCGAGTATGTGGGGCGATTATCACGCAAGGGAAGTTGCCCTCTATCTGCACCGTGTCATCAAAAACGAGAAGTACTATACATTCTTCAACTGCCTTTCATGAGTGCAAAAAGGATAACAGATCTCTCGCAATTGTGCATCCACACGATCACTACGAAACCCTGGTCTGTTGAGGAAGCCGCAAAACATTTCTCCGCCTCCGGTGTGAAGGGCATTACTGTCTGGCGTGACGCCCTGCAGGGACGCAACATCCGGCAGACAGGTGAAATGTTAAGAGATCTGGGGCTCGGGATCGTGTCACTCTGCCGGGGTGGTTTTTTTCCGGACATCGAAAAAATAAAACGCGCCGCAGCCATTGATGAAAACAAAAAAGCGATTGATGAAGCTGCGGAACTCGGCACCGATATGGTGGTCTTGGTCTGTGGTGCCGAACCGCGACAATCGCTCGAAGATTCCCGCAAACAGATTCAGGAAAGTATTCACACCCTCCTCCCCCATGCTGCCGATGCAGGTGTAAAACTCGCGATCGAGCCCCTTCACCCGATGTATGCCGATACACGGTCGGCAATCAATACACTGGGACAAGCAAATGATATGGCGGAAGCACTGAATTCACCCTGGGTTGGCGTGGCCGTTGATGTTTACCACCTGTGGTGGGACCCCTCCCTGGAAAAAGAGATAAAAAGGTGCGGCGATCACGGGAATCTGTCAGCGTTCCATATCTGCGACTGGAATGTACCCACGACAGACCTTTTGTTCGACCGCGGACTCATGGGTGAAGGATGTATCCCCATCCCGAAGATCAGAGGATGGGTTGAAGAAACTGGCTACAATGGTTTTTACGAGGTGGAAATATTCTCGAATAAATTCTGGGGCGGTGATCAATCACAATTTTTGGAAAAAATCATCTCCGCCTATCAGGTGAAAGTGTAACGTCGGGTGCGTTGCCCGCGGATGCACAAGGAAATTAGAATTAAAGGAACGAATAATAAAATCGAAATGAAGCAACATACTGTAGGCGTCATCATGAACGGCGTAACCGGCCGGATGGGCACCAATCAACATTTATTACGGTCCATGGTGGAGATCATTAAACAGGGCGGTGTAAAGATCGGACCTGGAGAGACCATTATGCCCGACCCCATCCTTATCGGCCGGGATCTCAACAAGCTTGAAAAACTGTCAGCGATCTCCGGTGTAAAGAAATATTCAACAGACCTCGACAAGGCCCTGGCCGACCCGAACAACACAATCTATTTCGATGCGCAGACTACCGGAAGAAGAGCCGAAGCGATCCGGAAAGCTGTCAAGGCCGGAAAACATATTTATTGTGAAAAACCAATCGCTGTAGATACAAAGACCGCATTGGAACTTTACCAGCTGTGCGAAAAGGCCGGCGTAAAAAACGGGGTTGTCCAGGATAAACTTTGGCTGCCTGGAATTCTAAAGCTGAAACGCCTCATTCAACAAGGCTTCTTTGGCCGCATCCTGTCCGTAAGAGGTGAATTTGGATACTGGGTCTTCGAAGGCGATACCATTCCTGCACAACGTCCCTCATGGAACTACCGGAAAGAAGATGACGGCGGAATCATTGTAGACATGCTCTGTCATTGGAGATATGTGCTCGATAACGTATTTGGAAAAGTAAAGGCGGTATCGTGTCTTGGCGCAACGCATATTGCTGAACGGATCGATGAACAGGGAAAACCCTATAAATGTACAGCCGATGACGCCGCCTACGCGACATTTGAACTGGAGAACGGCATTATCGCCCACTTCAACTCATCGTGGACGGTGCGGGTCAGGCGCGATGATCTTCTCACGCTGCAGGTTGATGGCACGAAAGGATCAGCAGTGGCCGGGTTGCGTGAATGTTATATCCAGCACTATGGCAATACACCCAAGCCTGTTTGGAATCCTGATATTCAACAACCCATTAACTTTTTCGAAGGGTGGTCAAGGGTGCCCGAACAGGAAACCTACGATAACGCCTTCAAGGTACAGTGGGAATTGTTCCTGAAACACGTGGTGAAGGATGAACCCTTCCCCTGGGATCTTCGCGATGGCGCACGAGGCGTGCAACTCGCAGAGAAGGGTATCGAGAGCTGGAGCAAGCGCTGCTGGGTTGACGTCCCTTCCATTTAAAACATAAGCGTATGAGAAAAGTAGCTTTGATTACGGGCGGCAGCCGGGGTATTGGATTGGGCATTGCTCAGGAACTCGCGAAAAATGGGTTCGATGTTGCCATCAATGGCGTGCGTCCCGAGGCTGCAGTCAGTGACGTTCTAAAGAGCCTCCGCCAACTGGGCGCGGATGTTATTTATTGCCAGGGCGATCTCGCCGCTGCCACTGACAGAAAAAAGATAATAGCCCAGGTCGATGCGCACTTCGGAAGAATGAATGTGCTTGTGAACAATGCAGGCATAGCTCCGAGGGAAAGAAGGGATATCCTGGAAGCAACCGAAGAAAGCTTTGATGAAGTTGTTGCTACCAATCTGAAAGGAAACTATTTCCTCACACAACAGGCTGCCAACTGGATGATCGCACAGAAAAAGAACGATACACAGTTTGCGGCGTGCATCATCAATATATCATCAATATCCGCCACTGTGGCATCAGTCAACCGCGGAGAATACTGCATCTCGAAAGCAGGCATCAGCATGGCCACGCAATTGTTTGCAGTGCGGCTTGGTGAATACAACATTCCCGTGTTTGAAGTTCGCCCGGGCATCATCAGTACAGACATGACAAGTGGCGTAAAGCAAAAATATGATCAACTGATCGAAGGCGGGCTTTGTGTTACGCGCAGGTGGGGATATCCTGAAGATGTCGGCAGAGTGGTGCAAGCCCTCGCCTCCGGTAGCTTTATCTACGCTACAGGCCAGGTTATCATGGTTGACGGAGGTCTGACGATTCCCAGATTATAGAATGTTCATCCTGCACAAGTGTCGCCCCTGCCGTGCGGCACCTCGCTGATTCACTTTTTGTCAAGCCGGCCAAAAATAAATCGACAGGCACGGTTTTTTTATATTTTTCGGATTTTTTAAAATGCATCCTTTAAGACGGTAACAACTTAAAGATGAACGATCCGGCCAAGACCGTTGGCGTAATCGAGTTACGCCGTTTGTTGGTTGAAATCAAAGAACACCGCCCGGATATATGCTTCCGCTACCGGTTGATTGGACAAATGTGGGCGGCGGACTTTCTGCGCGTGATCGCGCTCACTGACAAAGGGGTCGTGGTCAATAATGAAAGTTCAAACAAGCTCCTTACAGTTTCAAACCTCGCCCACATCATGCAGTTTGAACTGGACAAACCCTTTCAATCTTACAGGCCGTATTTTCATTACGACGTTGTTCCTGCTCCGGAATGGCAATGAGCTTCGTTACCTGTATCTTACCTGCGAACGGTCGCGTCCGCCGGAGGCTGAATAATCGTGCGGATGATTCAATCAATACTGATGGAATGCGTCCGAGACGAAAGAAAGGACAGTAGGCAGCGCGTTGCGCCAGTAAACCCAGTTATGCCCTCCGTCCCGGATGCGGAATTCGTGGGGAATCTCTTTTTTTCTCATCGCAATATGTACCAGGGAATTGCCCTCAAACAGGAAGTCATCATCGCCGCAGTCAATATACCAGCGCACCGCTTTTTTCTGATCATCAGGCACCTTGTTGACCAGTTCCAGCACGCTGACGCTTTTATAGTAACTTTCCAGCTGAGCCTCGGATCTATACGCCAGATTCCGCCGGCTGGCGAATTCTTTCGTCTCGGCAAGACTCAATGGGCCAGTAGAGGCGCTGAGCGGACATGCCGATGAAAAAAGTTCGGGATGCCTCAGCGCGTAGACAAAGGTACCTCCCCCACCCATGGACAACCCGGCTACGGCACGGTAACGTTTTTCAGCCCTGATGCGATAGGTCTTCTCAACGAAAGGCATAAACTCCTGAAAGAAAAAATCTTCATAACGCCATTCGCCAACAATGTCGTTGAAGTACCCGCGCTGGCCTGTATTGGCATCGGGCATCACAATGACCATGGAAGTCGCCAGACCTTCAAGGATGGCCTTGTCTGCTATCTGCAGCACTTCGCCGAACTGTACCCATCCCGTTTGATCATCACCACCCCCATGCAATAAATACAGCACGGGATAGCTGCGCTGCGAGGTCTCATAATCGGGAGGAAGGTACACAGCATACTTTCTGTCACCTTTCAGGATCTTGCTTGGCATGGACAGGTTATCCATAACCCTGCCCGTCTGCGCCGAAAGGCTATGGGCTGCGATGACGAACGAGAAGAAAGAAATGAGGATTTTCATGGGTTTCAGGTATATAGACTAAAATCATCAATTAATTTCACGCGCGCAAACGTTGGTGGTAAAATCGTTGCTGCGGACAGGAAACTTTTTGCGGACAAACGGTATTCTCAGGCCCTGAGGCACGAATGTTTATTCATCCGCCTTTTCACATGACCGGGAAGAAACAATTTACGCTTATACTCATACTCGGGGCGCTTTCCACGATCAGCCCCTTCTCCATTGACATGTATCTGCCGGGATTTCCTGCGATAGCAGAAGATCTGCAAACGACCATTCCTGTCGTACAATTGTCTTTGACGAGTTACTTTGTCGGTATCGCGGCAGGACAATTACTATACGGCCCTTTACTCGACCGGTTCGGAAGAAAAAATCCGCTATACGCGGGCCTTTTCGTATACACGATTGCCTCTCTTGGATGTGCCCTCTCCGCTTCCGCTGAGAGCCTTATCGTCATGCGTTTCATTCAGGCGCTGGGGGGATGCGCTGGCATGGTCGCGGCGCAAACGCTTGTGCGCGATATTTTTCCCATTGAAAAGACTGCGCAGGCATTTTCATGGATCACGCTCGTCATCGCCGTTTCGCCCATGATCGCACCCGCCGTGGGAGGCTATGCCACGGTCGCCTTCGGCTGGGAATCGATCTTCATCATTCTGGCAGGCCTTACCATGATCATCGTCGCAGCCGTTCATTTTTTTCTTCCCCAGGGAAAAGGATCAAACCCAACGCTGTCACTGTTGCCCAGGCCGGTCCTGACCAACTTCGTCAACGTGATACGGCAACCTCAGTTCCTGTTGTATACGCTTGCCGGAGGCGTGGCGACTGCCGCACCATTCGCCTACATCGCCGGGTCGGCGGATGTTTTTATGAACATCCATCACGTGAGTGAACAGGAATACGGTTGGATCTTTGCATTCATCGCCTTCTTTATTATCGGATCCACACAACTTAACCACCTTCTGCTCAAACGGTTTACCAGCGGTCAGGTCATCCGAACAACACTCCTGTACCAAACGGTGATCGGCGTCATCCTGATCGCAGGAACTTCCTTTTTTACCCTGACAACGTATCAGCTTGTCGGACTGATTGCACTGTTCCTCGCGGGACAGGGAGTGACCAATCCCAATGCGAACGCACTGGCCCTCGCCCCGTTCTCGAAACATACCGGTAGCGCAGCATCCCTGGCAGGTAGTTTCCGTATGGGGATGGGTGGACTCGTTTCCGCGCTCGTGAGCATATTTCACAACGGTACGGCTATACCTATGGTTGGCGTGATGGTGGGATGCGTGGTCGCGGGACTGATCATCCTGCTCGCGGGGAAGCCACAGGTAAAAGCCCCAGACACCGACCCTGCACCAGACTTCGATCTTTGATGTAAATACACCCCTACCTCCGCTTCCATTTGTCCTGCCACCGGTCGGCTTCTTTCTGGCGACGTATCCTGCCGTCAGCCAAAGCCTGGGAAAGTCTTTCATTCATGGGCCCTCTGGACGTCAGATGAAACTGCCCGCAATCATCACATTGATAGACGGAAAGAGGCCCGTTCGCCGGACTGAACTCGAACCGGGTCCACGCCTCGATCAGAACGTCCTCCGCCACCTCACGGCTTGCATACATGCGCTTTCCACTGCTACATCGGGCCATAATCTTTTCCAAAAATACAAAAAGGGCAGGAAAGATCCTGTCGCCTAAAACCGCCGCCATGGATTATCAGGCCCAATTTCAGGACAAATGTTTATCAAATTCCTAATCTTGTTAACTTGCGGGCCAAATTGAAAAAATGATGAAGACAGCGGAAATCCATACTAAAAAAGGCGTGATGAAGATCAATTTCTTCGAGAAAGACGCCCCGAACACAGTTAAAAACTTTATAACACTTGCTGAAAAAGGATTTTATGACGGCCTTACCTTCCACAGGGTTATTCCGAATTTTGTGATCCAGGGCGGCTGCCCCAATGGCATTGGAAACGGCGGTCCAGGGTATACGATCGATTGCGAACTTGATGGAGATAACCAGTACCACGACCGCGGAGTATTGTCCATGGCCCACGCAGGCCGCAACACAGGCGGATCACAGTTCTTTATTTGCCATACCCGCAACACTACCAGCCACCTCGACAGGAACCATACCGTGTTTGGCAAAGTGGTGGAAGGCCTCGATATCATCGAGCAGATCCGCCAGGGAGATGTCATGGAGAAAGTGGTGATCAAAGAAGAGAACTAGAGAACTGATCATCATTTCAGTTCTGCATCAAGCCGGTTGTTGATATACGTCCGTTCGTGCTCCGGCAAATTTTCCGAACGTTGTTTTGACTCGGCATTGGCGCGTGCGGTAGATTCAGTCTCCTCCACGATGAATCCGTGCTCGGCAATCCTCAGGAGGTTATCATACGGGCCTTTCGGTGAGATCAGTTTCACAAACACCGGGGCGGTTTCAATGGCAATAAACAGGAGCAGGATAAACCAGTGCGCCCAGAATATCGCACGGCTATTCTGTGTAATTCTGTCCAGTGCTTCCATCCGTGCCGCGGGGCCGTTTAACCGCGACTTCTCCAGCGCCGTGAGTTCCGTGTGCATGGTCGTGACGCTTCCCGACAGCAGCGCCTCAAGCGAAGCGATACGCTCCTGATTCTGACTGGCAAGTTCTGCCAGTTCTCTTTCAGCTTTATCCGCGTCGGCTTTTTTCACCTTGTAAATAGGCCCGAGATTCCGTCGTCGGCTGCCGCCTGTACCGTCCGCTTCTTCCTGCGCAACCCGCTGAAGCTCATCCCGCACCACCGACTTATCTGCAATTTCTTTCTTCAGCAAACTGATTTGCGCGCGCAGACTGTCCTGATAAGGTATGAAACGCGCCTTCAGCTGACTTTCCTGCGCAGCGTATTTCTCCTGTTCCATCACAATGAGCTCCGGCGCGATCTCCTTCTCGAAGATCTTTAACTCGAGGGGCCTGGCAATAACGATGGAGATCAAGATGGCGAGGATCAGTCGTGGCGCGGCCATGGCAAACTCGCGGCCGATCCTCCCCTCCTTCCGCATACTGGATACAATAAACCGATCGAGGTTGAAGATCATGAGTCCCCAGACGATACCAAAGGCGATGGAGGTTAAAACATTATCAAAGACTGTATAGAGCGCGTAGGAAGCGGACAGGAAAGCAAAAACACCGGTAAAGAAAACCGTTGCTCCGATGCCCGTATACTTCGCGGTTTCAGAGGGGCATCGTTTTAGAATCTCTGTTTCGGCGCCGGAACAGAACCAGAAAAAAGAAATAAGTTTTTGCATGTAAAATTAAACGGTAGGAGTCAATTGGATATTGCAGTTGCTTTTCAATATATGTGCCAGCCATAAATAGGCTCCCGATTACCTGTTTTCGAATGATCAGAAGACCGATAGTTCATTTGTGAACAGCGAACTGTTCGAAATTAAATGCAAAAATAATAATCGTCAAAATGTATATCCCGCATGAACATTAAAAAAAGCATACAAGGGCGAAACATCATAGGTCATGGCGCCGACGCGGCTGATTCCATCAACTGTATGCGTGTAGCCCAGGCCAATCCACGGTTTAATGTAAAAAGATCCTTTGTAGGGATGCCAACTGTAGCCTGCGTAGGTCATGAGGAGAAGATTATTAAAATTTGTGGAACCGGTAGTTTCTCTGTCGAGTGAAGCCTTAAAGCTTTGGAAACCAATTTGTTCTCCAATAAACCACCCGTTGTTTCCTTCCTTCGCATACCACTCGCCATACAGGAGCCATGCGTTTCGAATTCGCACTTCCCATCCCTGATCTCGATTCAATCCGTTGAGATCAACAATCTGATCGGGCAAACCCATTGCGTATGTGCCGCCGCCAATGAGGAACCGCTCACTGAATGTTGGCTGATATCGCACATGGAAAGAATAGCCCTTCAATAAAAATGCAAACGGATCCACTTCGAAGGAGAGCCTTGCGCGGTATTCCTCCGGAAAGACAGGAGCATAATCCTGCGCAAAAATATCGGGCACACTGGTGATGGTTGCGAAGATCACAACCATAATCCTGATCAGGAATTTCATTTTAGCTACGTTGGTGCGAACACAAATAAAAATGTCGTACCGCACAGGATACCTTCATGCTGCATCGGACGGGCGAAAAAGAACGAAGACGCGATGCAGTGCAACGCGTCTCCGCTTTTTTGAAGTAAATCCTTCTTAGCTCTATTCGATCACTTTGATCATCATTCCACGCGCTACCTGATCATTTAAATTCATTCCATTCAGGATGGCAAGCTCCTCCATCCGCTTCTGGTCTACGCGCAGGCTGCCAAATGCCTGTGCAAGTGTTCCGTTCTGTGGAACAGCCTTAACACGCACACGCTCAGCTTGTTTATTCAACTTTGAGGGATCATCCAATTCCCGGAAGGTACCCATCGTTGACTGGAACAATTGCGCGTAAGTATTAAAATCAGCCTGTGAGGTGGCCCCGATCAGATTGTAAATATTTCCGCCATATTGTATGAAATACATCAGGGTCCGGAGCGTCTGCTGCGCGCTCTGTTGCTGTTGCTGTTGCTGCGCTTGCTGGTCTGCAATCAAAAGGATGGCGGGCAGACCATTCACTCTATCCTGTTTAGATTCCACCACTTTGAGTTGATATTTCTGCAGCACTGCCTGGGCTGCTTCCTCGAGCGAATTCCCCGGGGCAAGTGTTAACATCATGACTGCCCGTCCATCAGCAGGAGCCATTTGAACCTGCTGCGGTGTATTCTGAACTTGCCATGCAGTCGGTACAGCAAATTGAAATTTCAACACAGGATGATAGAATACACTGTTCTCTACAAATCCCTGCTTGGGATCTTCTCCATAGACAATGCCGTCAATCATCTTTAAGTAGTTATCACGGTTCACCGCGAGGTCAGTTGATTTTACTTTGCGTTGCCACTCGGAAGCAAGTTTAGCTACTTTTCTCTCACGGTCGGCCGGATCCGGGTGCGTAGATAAGAATGTGGGAACCTCCTGGCCGTTCTGGCTGCTGAGCCGGTCAAGTGTGCTGAAAAATCCTGCCATCTCGGACGCGTCGTACCCGATTTTTGTGGAGTATTCTACACCTAATTTATCCGACTGGCTCTCGGCATCCCTTCCGAATTTCAAGAACAATAATTGAAGACCCTGTTGTGCTGCGTCTGCAAATTGTGCGAACTCCGGAGAGAGGACCGCCCCGGCCACAAGGCCGATTTGTCCCAGCATTGCGTTGCTGTATTGTTTTGCCGAGTGCCGGGCGGTGATGTGTCCGATCTCATGACCGAGTACACCGGCGAACTCTGCTTCGTTGTTGAAGTGCGCCATAATACCGCGGGTGAAGTACACGTATCCACCCGGAACAGCAAAGGCGTTCACGACCGGAGAGTCGACGATCTTAAATTCATATGGCAACTCCTGACGGTGCGAAACGGCCGCCATGGCTTTGCCTTTTTCATTGATAAAACGCTGTAAGCGTTCGTCTTCGTAAAGACCGAAGAAAGACACAATTTCCGGATCGGATTGCTGGCCCATGGCAATCTCCTGATCCTTCGACATCAGCATCAGCTCGTTCTTCCCGGTAACCGGGTTTTTCGCGCACGAACCGATCCATATCAGTACAATAAAAATACTTCCATTCAAGGCTAACCTTTTCATATTCTGCTGGTTAATTTCTAACGAGCATAAAAGAACTGTACCCGGAAGGCCATGAACTTTATCCGGGTAAAAGATTGGATAAAAAAATACGATAAGATGTTTAACAGTTCGGAGAAAGGACCCGGGTTCGGATAACCTTTTGCCGGCAGGGGGATTGCGCTAGAATTTATTATCCGCTTTTTCGATGGCTTTCGTGATGGAACGAACTACCGCGTCCAATTTATCAGCCGACTGTTGGAGGTGCTCGCGGATCACACTCGTATCCTCCTTCATATCGCTTTTTGAAAGTAAATTCAGTAAGCCGAGAATGGACGCAACAGGACTTCGCAGTTTGTGCGCGTTAATAAAGGCGTATTCCTCCAGTGCCTTGTTTTTCTTTTCCAACTCCGCGGTCCGCTGCTTCACCAGCATTTCGAGATTCTCGTTAATGCCCTGGATCTCCTCCGCCTGGGCGAGAATCTCTTCATTCTGAGCCTGGATTTCCTCCGTCTTGAGCTGGATTTCCCGCGTGCGCTCCTCTACCCTCGCCTCAAGGATCAACTTATCTTCGAGCAGCCTGCGTTCCCTGAACTTCATCAGGCTGTAAGCGCCAATAACAAAAAGCCCAATGACAAAGACATAAAACGCACTGGTGCGCCAGAAAGGTGGACTGATCGAAAACATGACTGAACTTTCCAACGCATGACTGAAATCGTCCGTATCGGATACCTTCACCTTAAAAACGTATTCACCCGGAGGAAGTCTTGAGTACGTAACGTCCTGGTTGCGGCTGGAGATCCACTCGAGATCGTAATTTTCCAGCTTGTAGCGATAGTTCAGGTTTTCGGTGTTCTGATACCAGAAGCCAAGGAAATGCACCGTAACATTATTTTCGTGATGATTCAACTGCTTGCCCCGGGACATGTCGACGGGCTCCCCATAGACGGTCACTGCATCGATTGCCGGAATGGGAACGACGATATTCTGATCATTGCGAAGTGAAAATTTCACGATCCCTTTGGAGGTACCGAAAAACAAGTGGCCGTATTTATCCTTTGCGACTGCGTTCAGATTGGGATGCTTGTCACGGATCCCGGTCTCTTCTCCCCAGTACCGCATTTTTTTCTGGCTGCTGTCAAATACATCGATACCATAGTTGTGTATAGCGATCACATTTCCCTGGTGATCAGCTACCAGCGATTGGATCGAATTATCCCTCAACCGCAACTCGGGCACCATAACAAATTTGTTGTCTTTCAGCAGGTAAATACCGTTGTCCTGCGAAGTAACCCATATATTCTTGTGAATATCTTCCGCCACGCTGTATACCACGCGGGATTCAAGACCCTCTGTGAAGTGATGGAAGCCTTTTTGATCGAGCATGGTGACGCCCTTTCCGTCAGTAGCGAACCATGTCCGGTTCTGGCTGTCAATAAAGACCTGATAAATAAAATCAGAGCTCAGCCCATCGTCGGAACTGTAATTCCTGAACTGATACTTGCCGTCGCCGTAGTCGATAGCAGTACTTCCGCCAAGGGTCGCCACCCAGATGGTATTTCCTTTTCCTGTGATGCTGAGAATATTTCCGTTGCGCAGCTCTTTGTTAAAGTGACGGATCCGATGCGTCGCAGGATCGACCTGCAGTAAGCCATTTCCGTATAATCCTGCCCAAATGTATCCTTGATCATCCGCGAAGAGACTGATGATATTGGAATTTTCAAATGCGGTATTACCAAGTCGTTCCGTGACAACCGTAGCGCCATTGGCCTGATGGCTTCTCACGAACAGTCCTTCACTCGTTGAGAACCAGATCCGGTCCTGAGCATCAACGGCCAAGGCAAGAATGTTTATATCTTTTGATGGCTCCAACGATTCGATATGTTCAACGGCGTCACCCATTGTCCGGCTCAATCCATTTTTGGAGCCTGACCAGATATTCCCTTCCCGATCCTTCATCAATGTGTTGACCGAAAGCAGATCTGAGCCCGCATGCTGATTGATGACTTTGACGCTGGCCGTCGCGCGGTCATAGACAACCAAACCCTTTCGCGGACAAGAAATCCAAACCTGATTCTCCTTAACCTGAAAATCAGAGATTGAACCATACGTCCAGTCGGGTTTGATCATCGGGGTAACCCGACGGGTCTTCATATCATAATTCAGGATACCCGCATCCTCTGTTGCAAGGCTTAGTGTATCGCCGTGAAGGTGATTGATCTTCTTGATGATGATATCAGGCAGGCCGCCTTTACTGTCAATAACTTTGATACTTATTTTCCGGTCTTTCAGTGAACACACAGCAATACCGCCATCGGTTCCCGCCCAGATATTACCGTCCGGATCTTCGAAAAGATCATAGATAAAGAGGTCCGGCAAACCTTCCTGTTCATCCACACGATATAACCGATCCTGACTGAAGTAGTAAAGGCCGTCATTCCTTGTGGAAAACCACAGCGTGCCCTGCCGGTCGAAAAGGATGTCGGATACCGGAGCAATGGCAGAACCTTCGCGGGGAACGAAAGGATTCAGCTTCCCATTTTCGAGATATGTAAGTTGTCCGCCGACAAGCCCGGCCCATATCCGGCCCAGAGAATCTTCAGCCAGGGCCGTAACGTGAATGTCGGTAAGGGTGTCGGCATGCGTGTAGTGGTCATACTCCAGCCCGTCAAATCGGAAGAGACCTTTATTGGTTCCAAACCAGATAAAACCTTTACTGTCCTGAAAAATCGCGTTCACCTGAACAGGATGATTCTTCTTTAACGGATAGTATTGTTGAAAGAACGGCGTTTGACCGGTTAACGAAGAAAACTTCAGGCAACAGCAAACCAGGAAGAGAGGAAGAAGCTTTTTCATAGATCTTGCAAGGACATGGTTGCGGCAAATTCTACCTCGATCTCCGTGGCAATCTTCTGTCGTACAATGGATGGGATTGAAATGTTATGGTCAGCAAGGGGCACAAAAAAATTTGATTCGATACGCACCACCCGGTTTTGAACAGTGACCTTTGATTTGATGATACGCGTCTGCTTCTGTCCGTGGATCTCTAGCTCGCCCTTCGCGCGGACATCGTAGGATCCATCAGCAGAGAGATCGATGGGCTCGATGATCTTGCCACTGAAACGGGCCTTTGGAAATTTGTCACTTTCCATGTACTTCTCATTGAAATGCTCACGCTGCAGCTGGCTGTTAAAACCCTGAAATGTGCTTACGTCTACGCTGAAGGCGAATTTATTGGTTGCCGGGTCTATCAGTCCCTGCACCTTGTCAGTTTTTGCGCTGATGAGCTCCAATTCAGCATTGGATGTAAACGTCATCGACGATGCTCTGTTCGACAGATTCTGTGAGAATCCCTGGCCCGCAACAAGTAATATTAACAGAAGGGGAAAAAATGGGTTAAAGCTTATTCGACTATAGAAGGCTTTAAACTTCATGATCAGGTATCTCCAGGTTTTTTTGTTGTCGCCCGATTTCCGGGCAGCCGTTTCCTAAATATGCGAAATTATCCCGGATTCGTGGCCCCGATAACTGGGTATTTTCATGTATACGGAATAAGCGGAAAAGGAAACCGCGAACGCATCCAGATCTCCCGGGAGCGGAAGCGCCACAAAATCCAGAAAGCGGCGATTAGCCCATACGTTATGTCCGGCTCTTTCTTTAGGCACGCCTTTGGGCCGACATTCGATGTTGAAATTCATGGTGAACCTTACAGCACACAGAATTTCAGCACGCTTGTATTGTGGATAAATATGTGGAAATGTGCAAAACGCTTAGGTTCTTACTGCTGCCGCCTGCAAAACAATATGTCTTTCTGTGAAACCTTTCTGTAGACGCCACTCCCCATGAAACTGAGATATCCTTACTGTCGTTTCAGTGTGACAAACAGACGCTGGGAATAGCCGGTACATAAAAAAGACTGCAAATTATTGAGATTTTGCACTTTTATTACGTTTGGTGACACGTCCAGGTTTGCGTGTATCTCCACCGGCCGCAATGAAGAAGGGGCGTGGGATCCGCTGACCGTGTACGGAATGGTTGGCATAATATTTTTAATCTATACACTGACTATAACAGTCAACCTTCAGGTATAGGTTAGGTAAATAAAATCCCCCGGAAGTCGTCCGGGGGTTTTGTTTTTTATGCCCTCGCCGCTTTCACCTGCCACCCATCCCTTCTGACTTTCTTTTTAAGGCTGTCGCGAACGTTTTCAAGCAATTGTATGATTCGGGATTTTTAGTTTGTAAATTTATAAGGTCAAATCTGGCGTTGTGAACCATCCTATCATAAATACAGGGATCAGCAAAAACCCTGAGTTACCGGTCCTCAAACCGGAAGTGGACGTTGAGGTCCGCACGCGCATCGACGCATTGACCCTGGATGATTCCTACGTATATGTACATTGCAATTTCCGGAATAAATGGGAAAATATGCTCATCAGGATCTGGAAAACCACATTTCTAGTAGACAGCCTTTCAGGAACAAAGTCGGGTCTGGTTCATGCCGAAAACATTACCTACGCACCCGTATGGACCAGGATTCCGGATGGTCAACAATACTCGTTCCTGCTGATTTTTTCCGGCCTGCCAAAATCGTGTAAACAATTCGACCTCGTTGAAGAAATCCCGGAACCAGGAGGTTTTTTCATTCAGAATATTTCACGCAACGAAACGGACGTATATCATATTGACGTCTCCTCCTGATCGCTTATCCTGCGGTTATTCCGTTCGCAGGGATGTTACCGGATTGGCCATGGATGCTTTTACCGCCTGATACCCAATGGTCATGGAAACGGTGATCACAATGATCAGGAGACTGATGCCGTAAGTAGCCGCATCAATCGCGATGTGGTACGTAAAATTCCGAAGCCATGCATTCAATAGAAAATATGAAAGCGGGATGGCCAGCAAGAATCCCAACACCAGCAACCATGCAAAGTCGCGGTAGATCATTTTCAGAATGTTAACAACGGAAGCGCCAAGTACTTTCCGGACCCCGATCTCCTTCACCTTGCGTTTGACAACAAAGAGCACCAGCCCATAAACGCCAAGGCATGCAATCAAAATTGCAACAATGGTAAAGCTTTGAATGATCAGACTGAAATTCCTGAAATTCAGATATTGCTCATTGAGCTGTTCATCCAGAAAGGTGTACTCAAACGCTTTCTCGGGAAACGCAATATTCCATTGCGATTGTATCTTTTCGACCACCGCAGCCGTGTTGGCCTGGTCGAGACGTATCGAAAGTGAATTGAACTGATTGGGATTGAATTCCAACACCATTGCCGAGACAGGTGTTGTGAGCGACATGAAATGGAAATCACTGATCACGCCAATCACTTTGCCCTCCTTCCCTTCCCGGTTTATCTTTCGTCCCAACGCCTTTTCAGGACTTTCCCAGTTAAATTCCTTGATAGCGGTTTCATTCACGACAAACGCCGATGTCGGGTCCGTTGTAAAATCACGGCTGAAGGAACGCCCTGCAACGAGCTTCATATCGTAAGCCTCCAGAAAATCATAATCTACTGACAGGTTAGCCACAAACATATTGTCCTCACTCGGTGAATCCTTCGGGAACGGTTCCGCGGAACATAGCGCCCAATCCGGGAGGTGTGGATGACAGTGTGGTCTTCCTTACGCCAGACTGCGCTTCGATCATGTTCCTGAAACTCTGCAATCTGTTCCGGTAGGTTGAATCATCCTGACGAAATATTCCATTCACGTTTTGACTGAAAAGCGGCACCGTAATAACCTGGTCTTTCTTGAATCCGAGTGGACGATTGTCGAGGAAGTCTATCTGTTTCATGATGATCAGGGACCCTGTTAACAGCATGCACGCAATGGTCAGTTGAAACACCACCAGGACCTTCCGCATGAACTGACTGCCTCCCAGCGGTAAGCGATCTCCCTTCAACGCGTGGACAGAATTAAACCTGGTGACAAAATAGGCAGGATAGCCGCCTGCCAGCAAGGTGATGATCACAAGCAGGATCAGGGAGGAGAACATCAAGAATGAGTCTACCACCTCATTGAACTGCAGGTTCTTCCCCGTTACTTCATTCAGCATGGGCAGCAGGCTATGAAATATGGCAAAGGATAGTAGCAGGGCTATCAGACAAAACAGGAAACTTTCAGCGAGAAACTGACTGATCAACTGATATCGCATGGAGCCCATGATCTTACGGATACCGATTTCCTTGATCCGCGTGAGTGATTGGGCTGTGCTCAGGTTGATATAATTAATACTGGCAATGAGTAGGGTCAGCATCCCGATGCCCGCAAAAATGATGAGATTGCTCATAGAATTGGTGGGAGACGGTTCCGCCAGCAGTGTGCTGTTCAAATGAATGTCCACCAATGGCATGAGCGCGAAAACCTGACCAACCTGAAGTGAAGGTTGTGCATATTTTTTAATGAAATCACCCATTTTGCTATTCACCGATGCAGGATCAGCACCAGGTTTGAGCATAACATACGTATAGGAATGACTGATCACATAATTGATCTCGAAGTTATGGCGCATCGCGGTCGCAGCCTGATCTGTTTCCAGATCGTACATGTTTTCGTAGGGCACAAGCATATTAAAGCGGATGTGGGAATTGATCGGAAAGTTCTTAACAACTCCTGTCACCGTAAAGGCATGGGCATTCGAGAAACGTAACGTCTGGCCTACCGGATTTCTTTCACCAAAATATTTGGTCGCCATTTCCTCGGTGATCAGCACCGTGAACTCATCGTTGAGCGCACCTTCGGGAGTGCCCTTGACAAATTCGAAGGAAAGAATATTCATGATGGCCGGGTCAGCAAAGAAGACATCGGTCTCTTCAAAGACTTCGCTATCGTCAGGGCGCGAGATGCTTACATTTCTCCCGTACATTCTGCCGGCATCCTCTACTTCGGGGAAAAACTCCTTCAAGCGTGGCGCAATGGGCGGAGGTGTAGTCGCCAGCTCCATGCCGTTCGGGGCAGTATAACGCAACCTGTAAATGCGATCAGCCTTCGTATGAAAACGATCATAACTCAACTCCGAACGCACATAGGTGATGATCAGCAACGAAAGGGCCAGTCCCGATGTCAGCCCGACAAAATTGATAAGTGAGTAAGCCCGGTATTTGATGATGTTCCGGAGAGCGGTTTTGAAGAAATTCCTCAGCATAGGGGTGATTCGTAAAGTGAGTTTACGTAAATCTCCCGGATTCGATGGAAGAATTTCCAGAAAAAAGAGGATTTCGGTGCCGGGCGGCAAATCCTCATCGCCACGATAACCCGTTTTGGGTGAAAGTTATCGGGTCCTTGCCTCGCCTGGATGCAGGTTCGGAACGATGAAAGTGGATAGGGCTCCCACAAATACAGGGGTGCGGTATGCCACACCCCTGTATCAGAGACCATTTGTTTGGTCAGGAGCCGATATTATTCTTCAATGACCTCCTCCAGCCTGTTCTGTATGAACTTCAGGTGATATTGCGTCATCGGGTCATCGATCTTGCGTATCCCCTTTTTGATGGTCGCGTGGATTTCGCCGAGTTTGTTCTTTACGATGGGCGCCGCGTCGCGAAAGTCTTTTCCTGACTTATTGGAAAGGCTGATCAGGTCTTCAATGTAGGCACGCTGAAGATTTCTCCGGTAAAGATCGATGGATTTTTCTTCCCTTACTTCTGTCCACATGGCGTCGTCAATGTCATTGAAGTAGTCAATGAGCCGATAGGCGTTGTCACCGTACATCGCTTCATTGACAGCAAGTTTACTCACCGTATTGGTGCTCAGCAACGTATTGAGCACACGGTCCTGTGACCTGGCGATGGTTTGGGTCGGTGAATCTCCCACGCGGGCGAGGATCATGGTGTCGAGAAGCCAGGCGGGGGTGGTCAAGACCTGGGCCTTCAGGAATTCAATCGCTTCGTGCTGCGTTTTGAGGGGCACCATCTGATAAACAGGGCCGGCCTGGTTCGCCAGCTTCGGCGTTTCGTAAATGCCTCCGATGTTTGAGAGCACATGGCCAACATAATAGTCGAACTGCCGGAGTATTCCACCGTAAAGATCCTTCAGATCATTGTAACCTTCATTTTCCTTGTAGGTCCACTTCATCAGGCTGGCGATGACGCGTTGAAGATTCCTGATTCCGTATTCCCCGGCCTTCATGGCGTTGTTTCCAAGGTCTTCAGTCTGGGTGCGCGGATCGTCGGAAGAAAACTCGGAACCAAACCACAAGGCGCGGTCATCTTCCATCTTCTCAACAATCCACGAGTTGAGAACAGGTCTTTCTTCTTCGGGAGATTTAAGATCCGGGTACCAACGGTACCCCCACTCGATGGCCCACAGATCGTACGCCCCGATCCTGCTGATAAGACCGCGCTCCCCGACGCTATCTTCCGGCTGCGCTACATAATTGAAACGCGCATAGTCCATGATGGAAGGAGTATGTCCGTGTATTTCCAGCCATTCCCTGTCGCGAAGCTTTTCCACCGGCACGGTGGAACTGGCGCCGAAGTTATGGGTAAGCCCCAACGTATGCCCTACTTCGTGAGCCGCAACAGAACGGATCAGTTCGCCCATCAAGGCATCATCAAAGTACATCTTCTGCGCCCGCGCATCGGTCGGACCGCATTGGATGAGGTACCAGTTGCGGAGTATAGACATAAGGTTATGATACCAGTTAATGTGGCTTTCCAGAATTTCGCCGCTCCTGGGATCTGTAATGATCGGACCCGCCGCATTGGCAAAAGACGAAGGTTTATAGACGATCGCCGAATGGCGCGCATCCTCCAGGCTCCATACCGACTCATCGCCTTTTGGCGCAGTGCGCGCCTGGATCGCATTCTTAAATCCGGCACGCTCGAACGCTTCCTGCCAGTCTTCGATACCCTTGATCAGATAGGGAACCCATTTCTTGGGCGTGGCGGGATCAATATAGTATATAATGGGCTTCTGTGGCTCGACCAACTCACCCCGCTTGTAGCGGTCCACATCTTCGGGCTTCGGCTCCAGGCGCCAACGCTTGATAAAACTCACCACCTTCACACCATGCGGATTCGCATCGTAATCGGTATAGCGTTCTGTGAAATACCCTACCCTTTTATCGGCCAGCCGCTTGCGCATCGGAACTTCCGGAAGCAACACAATGGATGTATTCAATTCCATCGTAAAAGTCGAGCGTGAATTGGACTGCGTGTAGGTTTTAATGGTACGGATCTCAACATTCATCGGGAAGGCACTGATATCCTGTATGTAACACATGTTATTCTGCAGGTTTCCTACCCGCATGGATTTGCGGGTCGCAGCGTTGAAAAAGAAAATGTCGTTATCACCGTTGATGTAGCTCGTCACATCGATCACACTACCCTTACCGTTGGGAGAATACGCGCCAATACCAAAGGCAGCTACCAGTGGTTGAAGGTTTGATCGCACGACCGCGTGATACATCGCATCGGTCGTATCACCCGCCTGTTCTTCATAAGTAATGCGCCGGAGAAAGAGCTTATGACCGGGACCTTTCTCGAAACGAATGATCGTACTGCCGATCTGGTCTCCAGCGTACCCGGTATAGCCGGGACGGACACCCGCTGCACCCTGGGCAATGCGCGCGACGACCAGCAAATCCCGTCCCAGGATGCTGTCCGGGATTTCAAAGTAGTAGTTGTCAGCGACTTTGTGGACTGAAAACAATCCTTTGCGCAGCACCTGCCGATTGCGCATCAGATTATAATAATTCCTCGGCGCGGAAAGTTGTTCGTTTCCCGCCGGAACAGAAGAAGGGGTTTCCCGTTTCACCGTATCCTGCTTCACCGTATCCTGTCGCAGGCGTGTAAGGGCCTCTAAAGTTTGCGCAGTCGCAGCTGTTGAAGAAAACAGCACCAGAAAAAAAAGGAAGGGAATTCTCATGCGTCGGAATATTATTTACAGTGGGTTATTAATTCCTTTGTCAATCGCAAAACGATTTCTGTATTCTTTGCAGACGAAAACAGAACGATTGACTGTCAGACAAAGATAACGCATTTGATTTCCACATAGTGCCCCCAAAATGTAGAATCAATTCCTAAAAAGTACGCCCTGCTGCTTCACCTTGTCTTCCGTCATGATGAAGGATAAAAATAATTCTTATTGCCGGTAATGGCGTAGATTCATTTACAGAGACCCGGCTACAGGTGATTGTAACCGCACGCAGGAAACCAACCGGCCATTGGTACAAGTGATTCATTTGGACGTCAGTATGCCAGCGGAGGCCGTGTCCATAACAAAAGCAAAATGATCTTACACCGCAATTTCAAGAAGCCGAGAGATAAGGGGTGACTGACATTTCCGGATAAGTGTATTCGCTTCAGTCGCTGCACGACAAATACGGATTTACGGGAATCGGAAAACTTATGTTCGAACGTCAGAAATCGGGGTCTTCACAAAGCAGGCATACGTTTTTAAAATACTCCTTCGCCGTCTGAAAACGTTTGAAATGTCCATTTTACCGGGCACTTTAGCCTGACAGGATCAGTGTGTTCAAGGATGGTTTGACATTAAACTTAATCCGCTATGAAAGAAGTCTATTACAAAGGCCAGCCGTATCAGTACAAAGTAGTTGATTTTGCTGGCAAACGGCAGTTTCAGTTGTACGAGGACGGGATCCTGAAACACTCTGTTGAGCAGGGCGATCTGGACATCCGTTCCATCGTAAGTTTTATCCTTGATTCCTATTACCGGAACCCTCCATCAAAAATAAACAACGGAGTACTTCATTAGATCCCTGTGTAGAATTTAATACCCATACAAACCAGACTGGCTAACGCCGGTCTTTTTTATTTGCACCTTATTTCGATGTCGTTATAGAAATCGAATATTTGTACTTTGGGCAATAAATAAAGATTTGTTTGTGACAAGACTCATTGTTGTTTTTCTATCGCTGATATACTTCAACACTGTTGCACAGGAAATCGCGATCACTTTTGATGACGCGCCTACTGGAGACGGCCCCCTGTTTACCGGGGAGGAACGGACCAAACAGATTATCGACCACCTCAAACATCACAAGGTAAAGGAAGCTGCCTTCTTTGTACTAACGGGCAACATCTCATCTGCTAACCGGCCACGGCTGCAACGGTATGTAAGGGCCGGTCATTTGCTTGCCAATCATTCCCATAGTCACGTTTGGATACACCGGTCAGGCACCGCTAACTACATCCGGGATGTGAGCACGGCGGACAGTCTCCTGCGTACATACAAAGGGTATATGCCGTGGTTCCGGTATCCGTACCTTGACGAGGGAAGAACAGTGCCGGCACGCGACTCGATCCGTGCCGCGCTGAAAGCGCTACAGCTTTCGAACGGTTATGTGACCGTAGACAATTACGATTGGTATCTGAACCATCTCGTGAAACAGGCTAAAGCAGATCAAAAGAATATCAATGAAGCAAAACTCCGGAAGATCTACGTCGATCACATTTTCAACAGCCTTTTGTTTTATGATCAGATTGCACGCAACCACCTGGGTCGTTCTCCCAAACATGTACTCCTGCTCCACGAGAACGATGTCGCCGCGCTTTTCCTCGGCGATCTGATCAGCCATCTGAAAGCAAATGGATGGACCATTATATCACCACGGGAGGCCTACCGGGATCCGATTGCGGGCCACGTGCCGGACGTTTTATTCAATGGTCAGGGAAGGATAGCAGCCATTGCCCGGGAAAAAGGTGTTCCTCCCCGCGAGCTGGTACAGACATCGGAAGATGAATCCTACCTGGATAGTCTCGTCCAGGAGATGAAGGTTTTCGACTGATATCGCTGGAAGCATCATACCGATTTGCGCTTATCAACCTGTTGTGGCATTCAATTTTATGCAACAGGGTGAATCAACGAAGAAAAAAATGAACGTAAGAAGCACGATCGGAGGACTTGCCGGAGCATGCACCCTCACGCTTTTGAATGAAAGCGTCAAGAAGCTTGACAAAGATGCACCAAGAATGGACCTGTTGGGCATGAACGCCGTTGCCCGGCTCATGAAAGGAAATAACATCCTCACCCAGGCCGCCGGCAAATTATTCCCGATCGCACTCGCAGGAGATCTTGTAAGCAACTCGCTTTATTACAGCATGGCCGATACCGGTAATAAAAAAAGTACACTCATCCGGGGAGCTTTACTCGGCGTCGGAGCAGGAATTGGCGCCGTTGCGTTGCCCAAAACATTGGGATTGAATGAAGATGCTACTACCCGGACAATGAAGACAAAGATCCTGACCGTCACCTGGTACCTCATCGGCGGGCTGGTTGCTGCGGCTGCTATCAATCTACTCGACAGAAAGAAGATCTAAACCCGCCACGCATGATTAAAGCCATTGCAATGTTGCTTACGCTGGCAGGATTTGTCAGTCTTACGATGGGCGTGCTGGGTATCTTCGGCGAAAATATAGTGGATCTGCACCCCTGGGCCCTTGCCATACTCGGACTGATATTCTTTTCGGGCGGCATCAGCCTCCTGAAAAGGCGGCGTGACACGGACGAAATCTGAACGATCAACCATTGTCTTTTTCAGCTTCGGTTCACAGGTGCTACTCGAGTATCCACAGCTTATAACCAACTGATAACTGCAACACCCTGTTCTGGTATTTCACTTTCTCAACCCCGGGAGGATTATAACCATCGAACGGTTCCTTCACGTTAAAGAGACCCACGCAATACCGGAGATCGAAGACCATTTTGGTCGTATTGAAACGCACGCCGGCATCGAGGGCCAGATCCAATTTATTATTGTAGGTCCCCCCTTCGTCTCCCAGGGTAGACCGCGCAGAAAGCATATATCCTAACTCAGGGCCGATCTCAGCAAAAATCTTTTCCCTTAGTTGATATTGCACCAGCAAAGGGAGCGCAATATAGTGCAGATGGATGGTGTTGTTTGCGCGTACGCCCTTATCACTGTACAGAAGTTCCGCGGCAAGGCCAATGCGCTCCTTCAAAGTTCCATTGACAAAAAAACCGGCATGCAAACCAGGTTTTAATCTTAGGCCAGACTCTACGTCGGGATTGACATAGTTCGTCATGACAATGTCAGAGATATTTAATCCGGCCTTAATTCCAAACTCAGTCTGTGCAAAACCAATTGCAGGAAAAAGAAAAACATAAAGAAGCAGGCGGTACATCGTGGAATGATCAATACAATAGTAAAAAACCTTTCCGAAATACTGCAACATTTAAGCTTATTTCATAATAAGCGGCAACACAGGAAAGTAATCGTCGTGCGTACACCGCCACCCTAAAATCAAAACCAGACGATCTTGCCTTTTTCGCACGAAACGCATTCAACCCGCTGACGACACTTGAATCACTTTTTGGACATTCAATTGACGGCCTCACCGGATCCATTGTGATCACGCAGACTACGTCTAATCTGTTTGCTTTATTCCTCTCATCACTGACGTCAACGTTAGGACAAAAC
>JBARAD010000049.1:0-27655 GCA_049791675.1 Chryseosolibacter sp. | reverse complement strand
ATTTTGTCCTGACTGAGATAATAATACCGCAAAAACAAAAGCTATGAGAGCACTAATCGTGGATGATGAGCGCCTGGCGCGCAAAGAATTAATGAACTTGCTGGAAGAACATCCGATGATTGAGGTGGTGGGCGAGGCCATGAACGCGGAAGAAGCGTACCAGATGATCAATGAGCTGAATCCTGATCTTTTATTCCTGGATATTCAGATGCCGGGAAAAACCGGGTTCCAGTTGCTGGAGATGCTTGATTCTGTTCCTCTGGTGGTGTTTACCACGGCCTACGACGAGTTTGCGCTGAAGGCTTTTGAGGTGAATGCCCTTGATTATCTTTTGAAACCGATTCAGCCTGAGCGGTTGTCTGAAACCATCGCGAAGCTCACGGAGAAGGAACGCGCCAAAATTGTGGCTGAACGGGGGCCGGAGAAGAAGCTTGGCCTGAATGATCAGGTCTTTGTAAAAGATGGTGACCGGTGCTGGTTTGTCAGCCTCAACAATGTTCGCCTGTTTGAATCCGACGGCAACTACATCAAGGTATACTTTGACAACAATCGCCCGATGATCCACAAATCCCTGAACGCGTTGGATGAAAAACTGGACGAACGGGCCTTCTTCAGAGCCAGCCGCAAGCACATCGTCAATCTCAGTTGGGTGGAAGGCATTGAATCCTGGTTTAATGGAGGATTGATGGTCAGGCTACGCGGCGGCGACAAAGTGGAAGTGAGCCGCCGGCAGGCAGCGAAGTTCAAGGAAATGATGAGCTTGTAAGTACAGGATGTCAAAGCTGTTGGCTGAACACATTCAGCGAACAAACACACGCCGTACGCCTTCTACCGGGTTGAAAATTTGTAAGTCGTAGTCGTGTTATACGTTTCACCCGGGTTTAAAACCACAGACGGGAAATCAGGTTGGTTGGGAGAGTCAGGAAAATGCTGCGTCTCCAGACAAAAACCAGTCCGCTGATTGTACACGACATTGTTTTTGCCAGACAAGGTACCATCCAGAAAATTTCCGGTATAAAATTGCACGCCTGGTTCGGTGGTATGCACTGTCATTTCAATACCCGTCGAGGCGTCAAAAACGACTGCGGTCTCTTTTAAACCTTCACCATTGATTACCCAGGTGTGATCATAACCTTTTCCAAATTCAATCTGCTGGTCTTTGGCATTGATGCGCGACCCGATGGCGACAGGCTTTCTGAAATCAAAGGGAGTATTCTCAACGGATTTTAATTCCCCGGTAGGTATTAACCCCTGGTCTACTGGTACAAAGCGGTCGGCATTCAACTTCATCTCATGGGACAGAATATCCGTCTTTCCTCCGTTCAAATTGAAATAGGCGTGTTGCGTGAGGTTAACGACCGTTTTTTTGTCTGTGGTGGCCTTGTATTCGAACCGGATGGTGTTGTCTTCGGTAAGGGTATAGATAATTTCCGTATGGAGGTTGCCGGGATAGCCTTCTTCCATATCCTTGCTCAGGTATGAAAGCTTCAGCGCGACGCCGTCATTGGATGGAATTTCTTCAATATTCCAAACCGCTTTATCAAACCCTTTTGTTCCACCGTGCAGGTGGTTTCCATTGTTATTTTTTACCAGGTCGTATACTTTCCCGTCAAGTGTAAACCTGCCTTTCCCGATACGGTTGCCATAACGTCCGACAAGCGCGCCGAAGAAAGGGTTGCGCTTTACATAGGCGTCCAGCGAATCATAACCAAGCAACACGTCGACTGATTTTCCGTCGCGGTCAGGCACGAAGAGTGAGACGATGATCCCGCCGTAATTCATGACTTTCATCTCCACTCCCTTGCCGTTCTTCATCGTGTACAGGGAAATGGACGTGCCATCTTCCAGTTTGCCAAACGGTGCCGCCGAAATACCTTTTGATGACCCTTCGGCGACATCCTTTTCAGTTGATTTGTTCTCTGATTGGGGGTTACAGCTTATCATGATTGCAAGGAATGGTACAGCGAAAAAAGAAAACCCGGTTTGCATATTGGTGTGTTTAAACAAGCAAATGTTTTTGGTCGCGCAGGGCATCATCCAGCCCATGCGTGTCGATCGATTTGGTTTAAACTTCAAAATATAAAAAATAATGATACGTATTACAGAAATCTTTTGTTGGCCCTGGTTGGAGCTGAGGTCTTGCGAAGCCAGTTACGCCCACAATGCAAGATTTTCCTCATGCACCCTGCTGACGCCATCGACAATCTTTACACGATACGCGGGCATGTCTATCGAAAATGTCTTTTGATATTTTTCCTGCATCTCCGTGATGAAGCGCCCGGCGCGGTCGCTTTTCACCAGGTTGATGGTACAGCCTCCGAATCCCCCTCCCATCATGCGCGCACCGAGTACGCCATCGAACTTTTTAGCTTCCGCTACAAGGAAATCGAGCTCCTTACAACTCACTTCATAGAGCGCAGACAAGCCTTCGTGTGTTTCAAACATCTGTCTTCCGAATGCTTTCAGATCATTCTTATCCAAGTCGGCACTTGCCTGTTGCACGCGGAGGATTTCCTGGACCACATACAAACACCGGTTGTATACCTTGCCGGGAAATTCAGTGCGGTGCTGTTCGAGCATTTCGAGCGAAACATCCCGCAGACTCTTTACCTGCGAATGATATTGCTGAAGGACTTTCACACCGGTCTCACATTCTTTTCGCCGCGTATTGTATTCAGAATCCACGAGCGAATGCTTCACTTTCGTGTCGCATAGGATGATGGCGTATTCCCGTAAATCCAGTGGCGCGTAGCGGTGCTGAAGCGAACGGCAATCCAGCACGAGTGCATGGCCTTCCTTTCCCATGACACTGGCGAACTGATCCATAATGCCGCACTTTACGCCAACAAAATGGTGCTCCGCCCACTGGGCCATTGTTATGATCTTAAGCCTGGGCACATTGAGGAGGTTAAATTCGCTCAGGGCAAAAGCAAACCCGCATTCCATCGCCGCCGAGGAGGACATTCCCGCCCCCAGCGGGACGTTGCCTCCAAACACACAATAAAACGGCTTTACCGGAAATCCATTCTCTTTAAACTGGAACAACACGCCGAGAAGAAAATTTGCCCATTGCGGTTTGTCAACCGGTTTGGGATCGTTAATATCCACTTCAAAGCGCTCGTCGTACTTAATGGAGTAGAAGACCGACCGGCCGTCGTTCGACGCAGCGATCCCGAAAAAGATTTCCTTGTCAACCGCTGCCGGCATCACGAACCCGTCGTTGTAATCAGTATGCTCGCCAATGAGATTGATGCGGCCCGGTGCACGGACCACCAACGGTTCCTTCTTGAAGAGTTCGTGAAACTTGGTTTGAATGTCGCTGGGTCGAAGGTCCATATAGTTGAAGGTTCTGGGTTGAAGTTCCAGGTTAAGTCTAAAATTCAAGGCCCGGGTATAAAGTTCAAACTTAAGATGTAAACGTGAGCATACACCTGCCCGTAAAAAGCAAACCTGCCTTCGGGTCAAAATTCTGACGGAAGAAACTTCAATCTACTTCATCCTGAATTTTCTTGCCTTCCACAGCGCCTCGGCGCGGATGGAGTCATGGATACTGGCGTTGATCTCATATCCGACCAGCAGCACTACGGTGATGAGCTGTATCCATACCATCAGCGCGATGAGCACGCCGATGGATCCATATACCTTATTATAGGTTCCGAAATTGGTAATGTAATACGAGAATCCGTAAGAAACCGCAAGGCACAACAGGGTGGCTACCAGCGAACCGATGGAGAAAAAGCGCCAGTTGTAATGAATGGCCGGCCCGAAATAATAGATGGTGGAGATCGCCAGGAAGAAGGTAACGAAGATGATCAGAAACCGGAGGATGAAAATAAGCGTCACCTCCCAGTTGCTTAGATTAAAGGAGGTGATCACCTGAAAATTGGTCAGCAGATATTCTATTACCAGCTGCCCTACGACCAGCAACAGGATCGTCACAAACAGGACGATGGTCATGTTGACCGTCAACGCAGTGGCTATGACACGGGTCTTGACTGCACTTCGGTTTTCGATGGTCTTGTAGCAGGCATTAAAAGCGCGCATCAGGGCAAGCATGCCGTTTGTGCTCAGAATGAGGGCGAAGAGAAAACCGAGCGTAAGCAGGCCGCCGCGCTGGTTGCTGACGATGTCGAGGATGGTGGATGACGCCACTTCATACATGCTGGGGGGCATGAATCCGCTTTCCGCGAGGCTTTGTAAAAAGCCCAGAATACTTTCGCGGTTGATTTCGGGAAAGTAGCGCGTTACATAAGGGATCAAGGTGAACAGAAAGATGATGGCCGGAAAGATGGCCAGGATAAAGTTAAAGGCAACGCCATTGGCGCGGTCCATGATGTCGTCGTCCTGGAGGTTATGCAGGAATCGCCGCACGATGCGGTACAACGAGACATCTTCATGGTTCGAAAACCGGATCCTTTTCATCCAGGCCAGCATCATCCGTGCCGGATGCCATTGAAGGAGTATTCTTTTGTGTTTATACTTCATCCAAAAAATCGCTCAAGCGCTTTTTCCATGGCGGCTGGTTGCCGGCATGGGCGGTTGGTGCGTTTGTTAATGAAAACCAGGACAGTTTCACCCTGATGGATCAGCGTGTTCTGACCATTGAATATTTCATATTCGAATTTGATTTTAACGCCCGGTCTTTCCCGCAGGGTGGTGACGACACGCAGCAGGTCATCGTAGCGGGCAGGTGCCAGGTACCGGGATTTGTTTTCGAGCACGGGCATCATGACCCCCGTTTCCTCGATCTCCCGATAGGTCAGGCCGAGCTGCCGCAGGCTTTCCACGCGGGCAACTTCATAATACATGGCGTAGTGTCCGTAATATACATAACCCATCTGGTCAGTTTCAGCATACCGGACTCTGATTGAAGTTTCCGAAATATACATTACTGCTTCCTCTTTTGGGCGCCTATTTTCATTTCACGGGTTAACGCAGCCTGATACCTGGCTGCATTGTTCAGATGCTGGCGGTAACTGTGCGTGAAATTATGTTTTCCGGAAAAGTCTTCTTTGGCGCACATATACAGATAGTTGCTTTGTGTATAGTTCAACACTGCGTCGAGTGCGAAGACCTCGGGCATGTTGACAGGGCCGGGCGGAAGTCCACGGTTCCGGTAGGTGTTATAGGGCGAATCGATTTCCTTGTGCTCATTCAAAACTCTTTTCAGGGAGAAATCTCCAACGGCGAACACAAGTGTGGGATCTGCCTGCAGGGGAATGTCTTTCTTCAGTCGATTGATGTACAAACCGGCAATGATGGGGGCCTCATCGTGCTGCACCGATTCTGCCTGAACAATGGACGCCAGAATGGATACCTCCACAGGCGTCAAGCCTACAGCCTCTGCCTTTGCCCTGCGCCCGTCACTCCAGAACTTCTGGTATTCCTGGTGCATCCGCTCTACCAGATCATCGGGAGAGACATTGTAGTAGACCTCATACGTATTGGGAATAAACATTGTCAGAATGTTATCCTTGTTAAAACCGGACGGATTATTCATTGCAAACTTGATCAGGGCCGCTTCGAATTCCGTTGCCTTCATGTTCAGGTTCTTCGTGATCTTCCCGCTCAGATCCTTCACCAGGCGGACGTTGTTGAAGGTGACTTTGACAGGTTCCTGGATGCCGGCGCGCAAAAGACGGATAGCCTCAATGTTGGTCAGGTTGGATTGCAGCACATAACGGCCGGGCTTTACCTGCTCGTCGTAATCCATCAGCTTGGCCAGGAAGCTGAAGGATATGAGATCCTGGGCATAATCTCCTTCATGGAGTATCTTCTGAACGTCCTTAAAGGTCGCTCCGCGCGGTATGATCAGCGGGCGGGCGTCCTTGCCCACCAATATGTTGGGAGTATAACTGATCTGATAGGCGTAAAAGGCGAAAGAGATCAGCAAAACTGAAAACAAAAGGAAAATAATTAACTTTTTAGGTGAATGCATGACGGTTTAATTGGCGCTAAAATACAAATTTACTGCACGGAGGGTTTTGTGATCTATCAACAGCCCCTGACTTTTTTAACTTCTGAATCTAATTTTGTGCGAAATGCCGGCAGAGCTCCTGAAAATTCATCCTGTTAATCCGGAACAACGCAAGATCAGGCATGTTGCCGACATACTCTCAAAGGGAGGCATCATCGTATATCCCACGGATACGATCTATGGCCTCGGCTGCAGCCTGATGAACAAAAAAGCTATCGAAAAACTCTGCCACCTGCTGGATATCAAACCGCAAAAGCTCGATTTGTCTTTTATTTGCCATGACCTCAGCCAGATCAGTGAGTATGTCCGTCGTGTGGACACTCCCGTGTTCAAGATACTGAAAAAGGCATTACCGGGCCCATTTACGTTTATTCTCGAATCCAGCAGTAAAGTGCCCAGGATTCTGGACGCGAATAAAAAAACAGTGGGTATCAGGATACCAGATCATCGTGTGCCGCTGCAGATCGTTCAGGTTTTGGGCAATCCACTGATAACGGCTTCCATCAAGAGCGACGACCTCATCAGGGAATATACCACGGATCCGGAGGAAATGTATGAAGATTTCAAGCATAAAGTCGACCTCGTGATCGATAGCGGTGCGGGCGGAAATGTTCCTTCAACCGTTGTAGATTGCACCGGCGACACGCTCGAAATTGTTCGTCAGGGTCTGGGTGATCTCGGCGCCTTCCACTAACGAAACGAAGCGGCTGTAGTGAAAAGTCAGACACTGATTTGTAAGAAACATTTAGAAAAGTTACATGTGAAAACCGCTTTGATCGAATTGCATTATTTACCATCGCTGTCGTATTTCTCTGCGCTTGTCGATTGCACAGAAATAGTTGTGGAAAAATATGAACATTACGAAAAGCAGTCATACCGCAACCGATGCCATATCAAGGGACCACACAGGGTTGAGACCCTGATCATTCCGGTGACCAGTAAACATGGGAAGCCAAAGATCGTCGAGGTAAAGATCGACTACGATCAAAAGTGGCTTAACAATCATTGGAGGACACTTCAGACCGGGTATGGGAAGTCACCGTATTTTGAATATTATGCGCCCGATCTCCACGACATCTTATTTAAGAAGAACATATTCCTTTACGATTTGAACATGCAGTTAATGACAATGTGTCTGAAATGGCTGAAAAGAGATGTTGTTCTGAAAGAAAGCGGGTTTTATGAAAAGCAGCCCCCGGCGGGCATAACGGATCTGAGAGGGGCCATAAACCCGAAAAAAGAAGATGGCTGTAATAGATTTTATAAAAGTATAGAATATCAACAGGTGTTTGGCAGTAAGTTTGTTCCCAACCTTAGTCTCATGGATTTGATCTTCAACCAGGGGCCAGGAGCTTTGAGTATCGTGAAAGCTTCCGCGCCGAAATGAACAATAACAGTTCGGGCTGCGTTTCTATAGGGAATCAAACTAAACAGCCCACGTGTGGGAAAACTTAGTTCTTCTGTAGTATTGTACGATAGAAAAACTTTACATTTACATTAATCAAATCAGAGGATTTTACATGGAAGCCAAATTTTCCAACCGCGTTAAAGAAGTGATCTCCCTCAGCAGGGAAGAGGCTTTGCGTCTGGGTCATGACTATATAGGCACAGAGCATCTCTTGCTTGGCATGATTCGCGAAGGCGAAGGTGTGGCCGTGGGTGTTTTAAAGAAATTGGGTGTGCCGCTTGAAGAACTCCGGGCGGAGATCGAGAAGATCTCCAAAGGTACAGCGACGCATGAGATCAAAAACCTTGCGAACATTCCTTTAACCAAAGCTTCGGAAAAAGTTCTAAAGATCACTTATCTGGAGGCAAAAATTTTCAAGGCACAGCTGATTGGAACAGAGCATCTGTTACTTTCCATTCTGCGTGATGCCGATAATCTAGCCACCCAAATTTTAAATAAGTTCGACGTAAACTACGAGACCGTTAAAGAAATGCTGGAATATCAAAACGAAACTCCTATGGCATCATCGGATACCGATGATCCGGATGATGATTCTTCTAAAATCTTCGGTAGCGGAAGTTCCGGTGCTGCAGGTAAGGAGAAAAAAGGAACCGAGAAATCAAGGACTCCTGTCCTGGATAACTTCGGGCGCGATCTTACCCGCCTGGCGGAGGACAACAAACTTGATCCCATCGTAGGACGGGAAAAAGAGATTGAGCGCGTTGCGCAGATATTGTCCAGAAGGAAGAAAAATAACCCCATTCTGATCGGTGAACCCGGTGTAGGTAAAACGGCTATCGCCGAAGGTCTTGCCTTGAGGATCATCCAGAAGAAAGTTTCCAGGGTACTTTTTGGAAAGCGGGTTGTTACCCTGGACCTTGCTTCACTGGTTGCCGGAACAAAATACCGCGGCCAGTTTGAAGAGCGGATGAAAGCTGTGATGAATGAACTGGAGAAGTCCCCGGACGTGATCCTGTTCATTGATGAGCTTCATACCATTGTCGGTGCCGGCGGCGCGTCAGGCTCCCTCGACGCATCCAACATGTTCAAACCGGCTTTGGCCCGGGGCGAAATACAATGTATCGGCGCCACCACGCTTGATGAGTACAGACAGTATATTGAAAAGGATGGCGCGCTGGCGCGCAGGTTCCAGATGGTAATGGTGGATTCGACTTCCGTGGAAGAGACCATCCAGATCCTGGACAACATCAAGGAGAAATACGAAGATCACCACCATGTGATCTACACGAAGGAAGCCATCGATGCCTGCGTGAAACTTTCCGACCGCTACATCAGCGACCGGTACCTCCCGGACAAGGCCATCGACGTTCTCGACGAAGCCGGCGCACGCGTGCACATCAACAACATTCACGTTCCTGAAGACATCGTGAAGTTTGAAGAAGCGATCGAAGATGTGAAGAAGGAGAAGAACCGCGTGGTGAAAAGCCAGAAGTACGAAGAGGCTGCACAACTGCGCGACCGCGAAAAGAAACTGATCGAGCAACTGGAACTGGCGAAAGCAAAGTGGGAAGAGAAAACACGGACTGAAAAGTATACAGTTGACGAAGATAACGTTGCCGATGTGATTGCCATGATGACGGGCATACCCACAAAAAGGATTGCCCAAAAGGAATCCAACAAGTTGCTGGGCATGACGGATGAGTTAAGCGGCAGGGTGATTGGACAGGAAGAGGCGATCAAGAAACTGACAAAAGCAATTCAGCGTACACGCGTGGGGTTGAAGGATCCGAAGAAACCGATCGGTTCATTCATCTTCCTCGGTCCTACCGGCGTCGGTAAAACTGAACTTGCAAAAGTTCTTGCCACGTATCTGTTTGACAAGGACGATGCATTGATCCGCATTGACATGAGCGAATACATGGAGAAATTCTCTGTATCCCGTCTCGTGGGCGCTCCTCCAGGTTATGTCGGATATGAAGAAGGTGGACAACTCACCGAAAAAGTGAGACGCAAGCCATACTCTGTTGTCCTGCTGGATGAAATCGAAAAGGCTCACCCGGATGTATTCAATATCCTGTTGCAGGTCCTTGACGATGGTATCCTTACGGATGGTTTGGGAAGAAGAGTTGATTTCAGAAATACGATCATCATCATGACTTCCAACATCGGTGTGCGCGACCTGAAGGACTTTGGTTCCGGAATTGGTTTCGCGAGTGCCGCCAAGCGGGAGAATGAAGAAGAGCAGATGAAGTCTACGATTCAAAGCGCGCTGAAACGCGCTTTCAGTCCCGAGTTCTTAAACCGTCTCGACGATGTGATTGTATTCAACTCGCTGTTGCGTGAAGATATCCACAAGATCATCGACCTGAGCCTGGGCAAGTTGTTTGCGAGGATCATCCAGATCGGTTACAATGTGGAACTCACTGATAAGGCCAAGGACTTCCTTGCTGAGAAAGGTTACGATCACCAGTTTGGTGCGAGACCTTTGAACCGTGCCATCCAGAAATATCTGGAAGATCCGGTTGCAGAAGAGATCCTCAAAGGCGAAATCGAGGAAGGTGGAACCATCCAGGCGGATTACGAAGGCAAGGGCGACCTCCTCACCATTAAGGTTAAGAAGGCCAAGGCTCCGAAAGAACCGAAGGAAAAGAAAAGCGAATAATCGCACGCAATACAAAATGTAAAGCCGGCTTAAAGCCGGCTTTTTTTTTGTATTCGACATCCTGTTAAATTGGAGGAATTATTTTCCGGATGCGGCCATGATTCCATTCTTCAAGTACTACCTCCTTATTCCGGAGATGACTAAAATATCATCAAATTAATTCCGTCTATGCGATACCTCGTTTCATTTATTGCTCTTTTTTTCGTAACCTATTTATCAGCGCAAACTTTGGTGCTGCCGGGGGATTATCCCGATCCTTCCGTGGTAAAGGTCGGCGACAGCTATTGGGCCACGGCGACCACTTCCAACTGGGCTCCTGCCTTTCCGCTCCTGGAATCAAAAGACCTTATTCACTGGGAACCAAGAGGTCATGTTTTCTCAGAACTGCCGCGATGGGCCGATTATTATTTCTGGGCTCCCGAGATCTCATACGACAACGGAAAAGTATATGTGTATTACTCCGCACATAAGCGCGATGGTAATTTGTGTATTGGCGTGGCCAGCGCTGACAAGCCGGAAGGTCCGTATACCGATCACGGTCCTCTGATGTGCCAGGAAGCGGGCTCCATCGATGCCTGGCCCGCCCGTGATGAAGATGGCAAGCTTTACCTGATATGGAAGGAAGACGGAAACAGTGTGAAGAAGCCAACGCCGATCTGGGCGATGGAAATGAATGAAAGCCGGACCCAACTGCTCGGTGAGAAGAAAGAATTATTCAGAAACGATGCAGCCTGGGAAGGCAATCTGGTAGAGGGTATCTCCATGATGCGCCACGGTGATTACCTCTACGCCTTTTACGCTGGCGCCGGATGTTGCGGACGCGCATGCTCTTATGGCGTCGGCGTCGCGCGCGCAAAGCGTTTACTCGGACCCTGGGAAAAGTTTCAAGGGAACCCGGTGATGGCAGCCGGAAAGGATTGGAAATGCCCGGGCCACGGTACCCCCATCGAGAAGGACGGAAAACATTATTTCTTATATCACGCGTATCAGTCGGAAAGCAATGTGTATGCTGGCAGACAAGGTGTTCTGTCGGAGCTTTCCTTCACAAAAGACGGATGGGTTGAATTCATCAACGGCCCCGGAGGTGACAACTCCATTCAGCGCGAGGTCGACGAGAATTTTACCGGCGATACATTGTCAGACGATTGGCAATGGTCGGTATTCAGCAGGCCAGCATATGGGCAAAAAGACGGGAAGCTGGAGCTGTATGCCTCCGGTGAAAATGCAGGGGCATACCTCGGAATGAAAACTTATTCTGCAAACTATGAAGCCGATGTCATCGTGGAGGGCAAGGGCGCTTCTGCGGAAGCCGGTTTGGGATTGATCGGTGATGAGAAAAATTTTGTTATCGCCACCTTTAAAAATAACATGCTCACATTAAGAAAAGTTGAGCGCGACCAAGAAACCATCGTTACGGAAAGACGCCTGCGCGGGATGAAGAAACTACACCTCCGGGTGCGTGTCACGAACGGAAAAGACATTTCCATTCTCTACAGTGCAGATGGTAAAAAATATCAATTGCTGAATGATGCACCCGTAGATGGTTTCTTCCTGCCACCGTGGGACCGCGCAGTGCGTGTAGCCCTTATTTCCAGGGGAGACGTCAAGCAAAAGGCTGTGTTTGATGATTTCAGGATAAAAAATAACTAGTTACGCGCCCCAAGACTTTAACCGCAAATTTTTTTTCGCGTAATTGATAATCCAAATGTCCGCATTCACTATGAGGAAGATTATCTTATTATTTATCCTGCCATTTTTTGTTTCCCTGACCAGTGCACAGACACCTGCGTGGAAGGTCGTTGACGGGAAGATCACCACGCCCTGGGCGGAAAAAGTTGATCCTGCACATCCTTTGGAGGAGTATCCACGGCCTCAGATGGTACGGGAAACATGGATGAACCTCAACGGTCTTTGGGATTATGCAATCAGGCCGGAAGCGACAAATGATCTTTCGGCGTACGATGGAAAGATACTGGTCCCGTTTGCGGTTGAATCCGCGCTCTCCGGTGTGGGCAAGATGGTGGGTAAAGACAATGTTCTTCTGTATAGGCATACCGTTGTATTACCCCGCGCGTTCAGGAACAAACGGGTACTGCTTCATTTTGGCGCTGTAGACTGGAAATGTGAAGTGTGGATAAACGGTGTTTCCGTCGGTTCGCACCTTGGAGGATATGATCCCTTTTATTTTGACATCACCAACGCATTGAAAAAATCCGGCGCACAGGAGGTCAGGGTGCGTGTATGGGATCCGTCGGATGAAGGACCGCAACCGCGCGGAAAACAGGTCAATGCCCCGAAGGGTATATGGTATACGCCGGTAACGGGTATCTGGCAAACAGTCTGGCTGGAGGCTGTACCTCAAACGTACATTGAATCGATCCGCCTTACGCCCGACCTCGATCAGGAAAGGCTTTCCATTCAGGCAGATGCCAGTAATCTTGGGTCCGGCGACCAACTGAAAATTTCCGTTTGGGATGGAACAAATAAAGTGGCAGAGCAAACGTCGGATAAGCTTGAAACTGCGCTGGCCATTCCACAGGCGAAACGATGGTCTCCCGAAAATCCTTTCTTATACGATCTGCGCATCACACTCACCCGGAAGGGAAAGACCATCGATGAAGTAAGAAGCTATTTCGGAATGCGTAAGATTTCCATGGCAGCCGATGCCAATGGAATGCAAAGGATGCTGCTGAACAATGAGATGTTATTTCAATACGGTCCTTTGGATCAGGGCTGGTGGCCCGACGGTTTGTACACTGCTCCGACAGATGAGGCATTGGCGTTCGACATCCGGAAAACAAAGGACCTTGGTTTCAACATGATTCGCAAACACGTGAAGGTTGAACCTGCGCGCTGGTACTATCACTGCGACAAGATGGGCATGCTCGTATGGCAGGATATGCCCAGCGGCGACATGGGCAACCGTTGGGATTCACGCCCCGGCATCATTGGCGTGGCAACGGAAAAACAACGCACAGCTGAATCAGAAAAGATCTTCCGTGATGAATGGAAGGCAGTTATGGACGCGAACATGAATTTCCCATCCATTGTTGTCTGGGTTCCTTTTAATGAAGCATGGGGCCAGTTCAAAACGGAGGAGATTGCGCAGTGGACCATGGATTATGATCCGGGTCGGCTGGTAAATGCTGCCAGCGGCGGAAATTTTTACCCCGTGGGTCATATCCTCGACTTGCATAATTATCCCGAGCCCGCCATGCCATCACCGGACTTGTTTGGAAGAAAACAATCTATTGTGCTGGGTGAATACGGCGGACTGGGCTTACCGGTGGAAGGACACACCTGGCAGGATAAAAACAATTGGGGTTACCAGAGTTTCAAATCCGCAGATGAGCTCATGGCAAAATACGAAGATTTCATCAACCGGTTTCCCGAACTGATCAGGAAGGGGCTGGCTGCCGCCATCTATACACAGACAACGGATGTTGAAATTGAAACCAATGGATTGATGACGTATGACCGCAAGGTGGTTAAAATGCCTGAGGACCGTTTGCGGAAGCTGCATGGCATTCTTTACAATAAGTCCCTGATGAAATAGCGCGCCCGACGAAGGCAGCATCGACATATCTGTTTCCAGACCATAAATTCTCATCCCATGAAGAAACCGCTTATCTTTTTGCTGGGCACGCTTACTTTTATCACCGTTGCCCATGCCGGCCGCCAGGAAAATTTCCAGGACACCGTTAAGAGATACCGGGAAATGCCATTGGGCTCTGTCAAGCCCCAGGGATGGTTACTGAGCCAACTGCAGATCATGCGCGATGGCACTACCGGACACCTCGACGAAGTTCATACCAAGATCCAGCGAGACAACGGGTGGCTGGGATTTACCGGCGATGGATGGGAAGAGACTCCTTACTGGCTCGATGGGGCAGTACCCCTGGCCTACCTGCTCGATGATCCAACCCTGAAAGCAAAGATTATCCGTTACGTCAACTGGACACTCAACAATCAACGGCCCTCAGGGTATTTCGGTCCCATTACAAAACAGGAACGGGACAAAGGAATTGAAATAACTCCCGACAACTGCGCGGCAGGTGAGGACTGGTGGCCAAAGATGATCATGCTGAAAGTCCTGAAACAGCATTTCGAAGCCACGAATGATCCGCGCGTCATACCCTTCATGAAAAAGTTCTTTGCCTATCAGGCCGCTGCCTTAAAGAATTGCCCCCTGAACAAATGGACGGAATGGGCAACAGCCCGTGGAACAGAGAATTCGATGATCGTTCAATGGCTTTATGAACAGACAAAAGATAAGTCACTCCTTGCGCTTGCCGGTAACATTCAGTCACAAACCTATGCATGGAGCGATTGGCTCGGTAACCGCGATTGGGTGATGTGGGCCGCAGCCAACCAGACCGATGAGCTTTGGATGCGGAGACACGCTGTCAATGTCGGAATGGGACTAAAGGCGCCGGTCATCAACTACCAACGCACAGGAGATCCCAGGTTTATCAAGGCGATGAAAACAGGCTGGAATGACCTGATGAACCTGCACGGTCTTCCGATGGGAATATTTTCCGGCGACGAAGATCTGCATGGCAATGCGCCTACCCAGGGCGTTGAATTGTGCGCCATTGTGGAAGCCATGTTTTCACTTGAAAAGATCATCTCCTTTACGGGCGATGTCCAGTACATGGACGCGCTCGAACGGATGACATTCAATGCACTGCCCGCCCAGACTACTGACACTTATAATGAGAAACAGTATTTTCAGATTGCCAATCAGGTTCAGATATCCCGGGGAATTTTTGACTTTTCACTGCCATTCGGCCGGAAGATGAACAATGTGCTGGGTTTGCTCAGCGGATATACCTGCTGCACCTCCAACATGCACCAGGGATGGACGAAGTTCACAAGCCACTTATGGTATCACAGTCCCGACGATGGCGTTGCCGCGCTTGCGTACAGCCCGTGCACGCTCACCACGGAAGTAGGCGTCTCACGGACAAAGATCGTCGTGAACGAAGTAACGAACTACCCTTTTGATAATCAGATCGATTTTGAGATCACTGCTGCAAAACCGGTGGAGTTCCCATTTCACCTTCGCATTCCGGCGTGGTGTAAGGAAGCTGTTGTGCTGCTCAACGGGAAAATACTTCGAACGGCCGAGGGTGGCCAGCTGATCACCATCGAACGCGTATGGGAGAATTTTGACAAGGTGACCTTGCAGTTGCCGATGGAAGTAACTACTTCCGTTTGGGGCAAGAATTCAAGGGCCATTGAACGCGGCCCACTGGTCTATGCGCTCAAGCTTGGAGAGCGGTGGGAAAAAGGAACACAGGAAAACGAGGGGGATTATTTTAGTGTCTACCCGACGGAGGCATGGAATTACGGGTTGGTGCAGGACGTTGTCAAAAATCCGAAAGAGACTTTAGAGGTCAAGGTCAAACCTTTTCCGAAAACTTTCATATGGAATCTTGACCATGCACCCATAGAGATCATTGCTTCCGCGAAAAAAATTCCTGCCTGGAAGGCCGTCGAAGGCGTCGCCCACCAGCCTGTAACAGACCGCACGGGTACCTATAGAGGTGATGTTGAAAAGGAAGTAAAAAAGATCACGCTTGTGCCGTATGGTTTTACCAAGGTGAGGGTGGTTGCTTTCCCGGTGGTGCCGTGAGCCGTTCACTGCAACGCACCACAGGAGAGGTAAAGCTGGTCCCTGTCCGGTGATTTCCTGCGCCTTTTTGCCACGTGGTCTGTTTTCGGATAGGCTACGTTAAATAATGAACATGAATTCACACATCGATACTTAGATGAGTGCGTTGCGCCGTTTGTTCAACGCCCTGTGTCTGCACTTCCGGCCCACAGAATATTTTGAGGGGCATTCCCTTAGAAATCCCGTGATTCATGAGATATTCGCAGCCGAATTCAGGCGCGATGGATGCTAAAAATCAACAGAGGATATACCTCAGTCTATTCTTCTTTCTTTCAGGGTTTTGCTTCGCGTCCTGGGCTTCGCGCATCCCTACCATAAAGTCAACCTTCGGCTATAATGAAGCACAGTTGGGAACTATCCTGCTTTTTATGCCGGTGAGCTCACTCATAGGATTGCCATTTTCCGGATGGCTGGTGTCGCGTTATGACAGTCGCATCCCGCTGGCAGGTGGTTTTCTTCTGCTTTCATTTGGCGTGCTTGGTATCGGGTTTGCCGCTTCGACGCCGCTGTTAATTGCATCGATCTCGCTTTTGTCTTTCAGCTTTCGCATCCTGAATATCTCATTGAACACGCAGGCGATCCATCTTCAAAAGCAATTCAACAAGAAGATCAATGGATCGTTTCACGGACTGTGGTCTACCGGAGGAATTGCCGGAGTGGGTGTCTGTACGCTCTTTGTGGGCCTGGAGATCCCCATCGAGTGGCACTTGTCAATCGTTGCCGCGATGACATTTATCTTCACGTTGTATGGTCAACGGTCCCTTCTTCGGAATGACAGGGCGGCCACGGGCAACCGTCTGATATTGGGGAAGCCGGATCCTTACATCGTTTACCTGGGCCTCATCGTTTTCTTCGCGGCGATCTGCGAGGGAGGTATGTTCGACTGGGGCGGTGTCTTTTTCAAGGAAGTTGTCAAAGTAGAGATATTCACCTGGGGCTATCTGTTCTTTATGATCAGTATGGCCTTGTCGCGTTTTGCCTCTGACATTGTCGTTGAAAAAATAGGGATGCCACGAACCTATATCATCAGCGCCTCCCTGATTTTTCTCGGCATTGCACTTCCTGTTATATTTCCTGATTTCTGGCCTTCACTCGTGGGCTTCTGCCTGGTCGGATTAGGGACCGCCTCCGTGATCCCCATGACATTTACCTTGGCGGGATATAACAAAAAGTATTCGCCCGGCATGGCGATCTCCATTATTGCAACATACAGTATCGTAGGGATGCTGATTGGCCCACCACTCATCGGTTATCTCGCCCATGCACTGAACCTGCGGTTATCCTTCATCACCTTTGCGCTCGCAGGGCTCATGCTTATTCCGATGTCGCGGCTGTTCTTCGCCTACGTGAAAAGTTCGAAGGCTACAGCCGATATACCACGTACCGATCTTTTGGGCTAAGCGTCAGGTTGCGGAGCAGCTGTTGAACACCAGCGCCCCCTTGTTCCCTTGATGCATCTGCGATGCGGCAGGGAGATTAGAGCGGGTGTTGACAATTGCCGCTATCGCATACAGGTGACTTTCATGTAAGAAAATGTCGCTAAACCAATTATTATGCCTGCAGGGCGTGTAATCGCCATGATCATGTTTTTCGCCGTCGAACGCCGAAGCGGTAATATAGGATGATAAATGTTGTAGAAAATATTGCCTCGTCGCGTCAGAATTGTTGAGCCGCATGACCAATAAAAAAATGTTATCGGCAGTATTCGTCAATCCCCGACACAGTTGTTTACTCGTCCTGGAAGTAAAAATTGTGTCGGCACATTCCTGTTTCTTGCAGCCGGATTAGAAAACAGCGCAACAGATTTTTAGCCTGCTGATCCTGCGAAAAAAAATTTTTTAACCTAACAACCTGGAAGATCATGACATGATACGACCGTTCCCATCCGTCTATAGTTTACCCAAGTAAAATTAATAATTTCTCACCACATCGTTGGTTTCATTCGAAGAGAAGGAACTGCGTTGGAAAAAAATCAGAGAAGAATGAGATTAAAATTCATTTTTGCCCTCGCCGTCGTGTTCGGCTTTACATTTAATAATCTGCACGCGCAGCAAACCGCAAAGATCACATCATCCGGTATCGGATATTGGGAATATCTTCCGCAAGGTTACAACACAAACACCAACGACTATCCGATCGTCATTTTTCTGCATGGCATCGGAGAAAAAGGTACAACATCTACGGATCCTGCTACCATCAAAACTTCGCTTAATAAGGTTGCGGGCGTGGGATTGGCCAAATATGTGAAATACGGTCAGCAATATCCATTCATCCTTATATCTCCACAGCTTAAAAGTTCTTATGGAACGTGGCCGGCGAACTACGTGATGGATGTATTGAATCATGTGAAGAAATATCTTCGTGTAAACGATAGAAGAATATATATCACCGGACTGAGCCTTGGGGGTTTTGGTACCTGGACTACACTGGGTGCTTATCCTGAGGTGTTTGCCGCCGCGGTGCCCATCTGTTCAGGTGGAAGCGCCTTGACTAAAGCGTGTGCCATTGCTGCAGAAAATGTTCCGCTGTGGGGTTTCCATGGAACCGGTGACAAAGTTGTTTCATATACTGTTACAACAAAAATGATCAACGCAGTAAATGCCTGTACTCCGAAGCCCAGCCCACTTGCTAAAACGACATTGTTCGACGGCCTGGGGCACATCATCTGGGATAAAGTATATAAAGAGACGAACGCCATCAACTGGATGTTGAGCTTTACCAACGGAACGACCAGTTCTTCAGATGGTTCGTCTTCGACCTCGAATGTGGCTCCGGTTGTTAGCGCGGGCTCAGACAAAAACATCACGTTGCCCACAAATTCTCTTTATATACAAGGTTCCGCTTCTGATTCCGATGGTTCCATCGCGTCACTCAGATGGACAAAGGTGTCTGGTGGTACTGCAAGCTTAAGTGGTACGGCGGGATCCAAGCTGAGAGCATACAACCTGCTGGCTGGTACATATGTGTTCCGTCTCACGGCGACTGACAACGACGGAGCAAAAAAATATGATGATGTGAAGGTGACTGTTTCATCAAGCTCCACAACCAACATTGCACCCATTGCAAATGCGGGAAGTGACAAGACTACATCCTACGCCTCCATTACCCTCTATGGCTCAGGCACTGATAAAGATGGAAGCATTGCTTCCTACAAGTGGACGCAGTACGGAGGAGCAGCAGCTACGCTTACCAATTCGGCTACGAAGAATGTATCGATCAGCGGTTTGAAAGCTGGGAAATATTATTTCCGGCTGACTGTAAAAGACGACGACGGCGCGACAGATTATGATAATATGCTTGTCGTTGTGAGCGGCACGACAACAGCTTCCAACACTTCCAGCACATCAAATCTGGCACCAGTGGCGAACGCAGGCGCTGACAAACGGATCACTGCCGACAGAACTTCAATCAAACTTTATGGTTCCGGTAGCGATGAAGATGGAAGAATCGTATCCTATAAGTGGACGCAATATTCGGGTCCTGATGTGCTCCTGAGCAACACCTCTTCACCTACAGTGACTGTGAGCGATCTTGATGCAGGAAAATATTATCTGAAACTCACTGTGAAGGATGATGATGGCGCGGTTGATCACGACCGGATGCTCATTGTGGTGAATGAGAGTTAGTAGTTGTCCGGCATCCGGTTCTAAAAGAAACCCATCCAACCGGATGGGTTTCTTTATTACCAGAGGTTTTTGTTTGTTCGGGCTTTTTTTGAACCTATTGCCTGGCGGGAAGATCGCCTTTCGCGGGTGGCCCGTCAGTTTCTTCCCCTTTCAGATACGTTGGTAAATTCAATCCTGCCATATTGAACAAATCATTTAACGGAGGAACCGTCTTCATCATGCCGGCGGTTTTGACGATCAACATCAAAAATTTGTCAGCTCCAGCTTATATCGAAAGACCTCCGACATCCGGATAGCTCTGAATTTTGCGTTCTCTGCTACCGGGCCCGTAAACAGCTCATCAACGGTTTGATGAAAGAGGGAAAGCCAACGGTCGAAGTGTTGATGTGTAAGCGGTAGATCGGCGTGCTTCGGAAAAGGAACGCCATCATAGGTTTGCTCCTCCAGCAACATCGTTTCCCAGTAACGGTAAAGCGGGTCGAGACAGATGCCCTCCTCCATTCTTGTCTGGAAGATCGGGGCCAGCAACTCATCCATGCTGGCGCGTTGAAAAAAAGTGTCGACCAGTAAACGGATGTCATCGATACTGCTGATTTCTCTTTTTGTTAAATTCATGGTTAAACGATTGATGGGTAGCACCTATTTTTTCAGTAGGAATGTTTCTCCTTTGACCAATCCCGCTGCGAGATCCTGGATGGTATTGTGCGCCAGCATCTCGGTTAAATTGTCCCGGATGCCTTTGTACTCATAATGAATGGGACAGGGCTTTTTTTCCGAACAATTCTTGATTCCCAGCCCGCATCGCAAGAACAGGTCCTCTCCATCAATCGCTCTGACAATGTCGATCAACGGTATTACCCTGCTTTTCGTATCAATATAGAAACCGCCGTTCGGTCCTTTGGCGGAAGAAACAATCCCACGGCGGGACAGGATCTGCAAGATCTTCGCCACGAACGGCTCAGGGGTATCCGTATATCGGGCAATGTCTTTGATCCCGACACGTGAACCATTTTTAGTGTGGGTCACGATGTACATCATTGCGCGTATGGCGTATTCACAAGCCTTTGAAAACATTTGTCAAGTGTTTAAGTTATTTTGCATCCGCCTTTAATTCTGACGATAAGGCGTCATGCTGTACCGGGATTCCATTTGCAGGGCTTTCGGAAACAGGATCTCATTCTCAAGCCGGATGTGCGCATGAAGATCTTTTTCAAACTCTTCAAGCGCCTTATAAGTCACCTTGAATATACTACATGTTTCGTCCGGCGCCGAATAATGGTGTGTAAGATCATCCAGCCTTTTCAGGCAATGGTTCTCTGTCACATGATCAGCCACCAGGGTGGCAATGGGGCTTTCGACGGATCTGTAAATACGCGATCTTACTTTTTTTCCCTGCTTGACCATCAGGCGGATGTATGGAAAAACAATATGCTCTTCATGGCTCATGTGAACAGTGAGATGCGCCGTCATTTCCGCGAAAGCCTGATGGATCTCCTCAAGATGAGGATGCTTCTTTCCATAAATGCGCAGGAGTCTGGAGACGTTCGTTTTGATAAAAGTGATGTTCTCGTAAATATAAAGGTGGTGATGTTGCTCGATAAAGCGGGTGAGTTCGTCTATTGCAACAGCGCTGGGATCAGTAAGGAGCACAAGGCTATAAACTTCAGGATCCTGAATCTGGCGCAAGACTTTGTTGAAAGAAATGTTCGCATCCGAGCATGCTTCCTTTAAGGATTTCCTGCCGTCGGAACAAAAATCAATGCCGTGTTTGCTCAACACTTTGGCTGCTTTCAGATTACTACTGACAATCTTGTCGACGGTATCACTAATCTTGATGTCCATTGCGGGTTGAATGTCTAAAGATAACAATGGCAGTGTAATAACAAAAGACAAAAAAGTCCTTTTATTAATATTTTGACCGTCGCAAGGCCGCTCTTATTGCCCGATGAACATGGTGGATAAATGATGGTATCCATGATAAATGAGGCCCGGCCGGTAAATTATGGGCGGGAGAAATTATGTCAGTCGCAAGGCCGATCTTCTGTCATAATTCCTGCCAGGATTTCTGATCCGGTGCCGTGTTTTCACCACTTGTCTGTGAAGGCTCCCGATCGGCACGTGGTTTGAAAAAACGTTCGCGAATCGCGATTCAAATGCTAGGCACTCAAACATGTTGAACCAAATCGAAAGGAGGATTTATGAAAAGCCTTATCAAATCTAACGGAACATTTTTCCCTGCTATTCCATCAGCGTTTGATGATTTCTTCAGGAGGGATTGGCTGGATTCGTCTCTTGCGAACTGGCGTGAATCGGGCGCTACTTTGCCAGCTGTTAACGTGCGGGAAACAAACGACGATTTTAAGATCGAAGTTGCGGCACCGGGAATGAAGCGCGATGACTTCAAAGTTGAACTGGATAACAACGTTCTTACCATCTCTTCCCAGCAGACGCAAAAAGCAGAGCAGCAGGATCACGAGGAGAACTATACCCGGAGGGAATTCAGCTATCAGTCATTTCAGCGGAGCTTCTCCCTGCCGGAAAGCAAGGTGCTGGGTGACAAGATATCTGCCCGCTATACGGATGGCGTTCTCTATGTCACCATACCCAAATCAGAGAATGCAAAAGTGAAACCGCCAAAACAAATAGCAGTTGCTTAGGTGAGCTGTGAGTATAGGGGAATTATTGATTTCCCCTATATATCACTTTCCTTAAATACTGTTCATGATCCATTCTGCGGTGGTACTATTTTTTTCGCCCTTTTCGAAAAGCTGATTATGACAGACAATAAAGTTTTTCGGGGTCAGCGTGACCGAAGTCGTATTGACGTAAACGATCCTGTTGACGTTGAATACGTTCACCACCAATTTCCGTGGCTGTCACATGCGCAGATCAAAGAGATCATCAGGAAATTCGGACCGGACCGCGATGCGGTTCAGGCCGTTCTTGAAAAAGAAGGTAGCAGCAGTCGGGAACAGGAGTGAAGCACTCCGTCCATGAAATATTTCTAACAGATCAGCTTGCCTGACCTGAAGTAGTCTTATTGTATCCCTGAGTAAAATTGTTGCAAACGGTCTTCGTGCCGTGGGTATGAGATTTCGTTGATGGTTCTTTCAGGATCATTGTATGCATCCGTAATATCGGGAAGGATGCCGTTCATGTTGCCGGCTATTAGTTCTTCATTATTGGTTGGGATCCTGGCTCCGTAACACCAATAACTAATGCCCATAAACCAAGAACCAATTCCGCAACCCAGCCATCCCTGTGCTACCTGCACAGGGTGCCCCGCCAATTGGCGTGACGGCTGGATATCTGAGTCAGCGGTGGGATTCGAACCCACGCGTATCAGTTTTGCAGACTGATCCCTTAAACCTCTTGGGTACGCCGACATAAAACAAAAAGCCCCGGACTGAATGGCCCGGGGCTTTTTGTTATAATATTGCTGTTAATCTACATCATAACGTTGTGTCCGGGCATAAACATACCTTCTGCTTATCAGATTTTTGCTGATAACAGGGCATAATCGATATGTTGCGGACAGATTTCATTTTTGTTTTCGTTGACACAAAATAAAGTAAGAATATTTATTTATCCAAAATTTTCAGATGTTTTTAATTTCATCGCGCATTCAGATTTCTGTCAGAAGCCGACTTCGTGCTCAAGGAATTCCTTTGTGCCTTCTGGTCCTGTAATTTGCAAAGTTGCCGTATCGCCCGAAACGGACAGATGAAAGGAAAAGAAATCACAACACAGCCTTTCCGATTTTATGAAATCCAGAAGTTTGTCCAGAACGGAGTCCGGACTTTGAAACGTAAATTGTAAGCCTTCGATGATCTCCTCTTTCTTCAGCAGGAGTTCTTTTAATTCCCGGATTACAGTAGCGCGCCTTTGCTGAAGTTCCGGCGTGGTCAGCTTGCACGTCAACGGCTTTCCCTGAAAATTCATGCTCATTGGTTATTGGTTAAATATAATAATCATTACAAAAAAAGAAAAATTGGAAACCTAAGTCTGAATGGGCCGCGCTTTCCTCACTTTGGATTGCGGAACCAGGACCGCGGCACTTTCCCGCTCCGAATGACGGTACTTAGGAAGGTGATCACTATCTTTATCCGTTGGCCCGATGATGATACGTCTCTTTCTAATTGGTACGCTCCTCTTTATAACCGTTGCCGGGTTCTGTCAACACCGTCTTGACAGCCTTGTAGACATACTCAAAAAGGAAATCGACAAACAAGACGTGTATGTCGACCAGAAACTTGAACGTATTGGAAAACTCCGGGAGCGTGTGGCTGGAATTGGCCCCGCCGATCACCAGCTCCGGTTTACACTTTATAATGAGCTTTACCACGAGTACAAGACCTTTGTGAACGACTCAGCGTTCCGGTATGCCCGCAGACTCATTCAGGTATCCCACCAACTGAACGACCCCGTCAGAACGGGATATGCGCATCTCAAGCTTGGTTTCACTTTGTTGTCGGCCGGGATGTTCAAAGAAACGTTTGACACGCTTCGGAACATCGACGTGAATTCCTTGCACGATTCATCACTCGTGGATTATTACAGGCTCACCGCGCGCGCCTATGCCGACCTCATGATCTTCAACAACCATGATTATTTCATGGACCTGTACCGGAAATATTATCGCCAGTACCTGGATTCCGCCCTCAGCCATTGCAAGCCCAACGGATACCAGTATTACTATATCAACATCGTGAAAGATCTTCACCTGCGAAACTACCATGAGGTGTTACGGACCAGCGCTGAACTCAAAGAACGCCACCCGCTCACGAATTCGCAGGAGGCGGTGTATCACTACGACCTGTCCGATGCGTGGTTCAACCTTGGTGATGAAGAAAAGGTGATCGAAAACCTGTTGCTGTCTTCCATTGCCGACCTGCGTGGCGCGATCAAAGAGACGGCCGCGATGTATACACTGGCCCGGCAGTTGTATAATCGGGGTGATTCACAGAACGCCTACATCTTTATCAGGCAGGCCCTGCGGGACGCAGAGTTTTATGGCGCACGACAAAGACAGGTTGAGATCAATTCTATCCTGCCACTCATTGCCGCGGATCAGCTGAACACCCTGGCCGAGCGGAGGCTGCGATGGGTGCTCTATTCCACAGGTATCACGCTCCTTGTGATCCTAGTGACAGTCTTTTCATTGATCATCTACAAGCAGCTTAAAAAACTAAAAGCCGCAGACGCGCAGATCAGGCAGGCCCATCAGAACCTTCAGTCCTTTAACCGGAGGCTGATGGAGGCTAACAAGATCAAGGAAGAGTATGTTGGTTACTATTTTAACATGACAACAGACTATGTCAACCGGATTGACGTGCTGCGGAAACAGGTCATGAATCTCCTGGTGAATGATAAGAAGAAAGAGGCATTAACTATTCTCGGGAAATACAATCCGTCTGAGGAAAGGTCGAAGTTTGTGAAGGACTTCGATCATGTGTTCCTCCGCCTGTTTCCTGACTTTGTTCACCAGTTCAATGAGCTGATCGATTCCGCTGATCCATTTATCCCGGAAAGTGAGGGGGAGTTGAATGCGGACCTCCGGATCTTCGCGCTGATCAGACTGGGCATCCAGGATAATAAAAAGATCGGCGAAATTCTCAACTTTTCGGTCAATACGGTCTACGCCTATAAGACGCGGGTGAAGAACAAGTCAATCGTATCGGGTGAAGAGTTTGTGAAGAGGATCATGGACATAAAGTCAGTCGATGGCGACCCTAAAGTGATCGAAGTCAACCCCTGAATGAATACCAAAAGCTGGGTGATTTTTCTATCCCACCTGATCTCAACGGATGAACTACGGGTCTAATTATCGTTTGCAATGCCATTTGTGACGATTGCAGAGATCATAGTATCTCTATATTCCTTAAAGATTTCCTATTCGTAATTGCTTGACCTTCAAGTTTTTTAAGTTCCATTTTTTTACAAGGGTCTATATTCCGTCTATTACCGGGGTCATTTTCCCGGAAGCGCTATAATTTTCGGCCTTGTTGATGGATCCCCATAATCCCTGAAACATGTTAATCCAACCAAAAAGCTTATGAAGCATTTGTTACTCAGAACAATTCTATTACTGAATTCTCTGCTACTGTTTGATGTAGCGGAAATTTTGGCAGGTGGCTTTGCTGCACAGCAGGGCCGGACTGTAACCGGACGCGTGACTGGCGCCGATGACAATCTTCCGATCCCGGGAGTTAGCGTTCTCCTCAAGGGTACGGTTTACGGAACACAGACGGATGCAGAGGGAAAATTTTCGATCGCCGTCTCCGATGAAGCGGCCGTGCTTGTAGTATCTTCCATTGGGTATCAACCCCTGGAGATCGCCGTGTCCGGAAGGGATAACATTGATATTGTGCTGGATGTCGATATCACCACGCTGAGCGAGGTGGTCGTCGTCGGGTATGGTACCCAGGACCGGAAGGATGTTACGGGATCCGTTGCGAGTATCAAGCCGGAACAGCTAACGTCACTGCCCGTTGTTTCAGTTAGCGACGCACTGCAGGGCCGGGCTGCCGGGCTGCAGGTGATGACATCGGGAACGCCAGGAGAGGATGCCCGCATGATCATCCGAGGGCTAGGCTCCATCAACGGCACCGATCCACTGATCGTGATCGATGGTTTCCCTACGCAGTCGGGTTTGAATACTATTAATCCCAACGATGTTGAAAATATTGAAGTCCTTAAAGATGCGTCGGCTACCGCAATCTATGGCTCGCGCGCAGCGAACGGCGTGGTGATCATCACGACAAAGCGGGGAAAGAAGACTGCATCTGGATTCAATATTGATTTCTTCACGGCCTTTCAGCAGCCAACGAATCTCACGGAGATGCTGGATGCCGCGCAGTTCGCCCAGCTGAACAACGAAATGATGGCGGCAAACGGGCAGCCTGTCAATCCCGCGTACGCGGATCCGTCATCACAGGGAGCGGGAACCGACTGGCTCGACGCCATGATACGCACCGCCCCCAAAACCAGTCTTTCGGTGTCATACTCGGGAGGAAGTGACAAATCCACGTATCATGTGTCGGGCAACGTGGTCGACCATAAGGGTATCATTATCAACACAGGTTATAAGCGATACTCACTTCAGTTCAATGGAGATCACGAGGTGCTGAACCGCCTCAAGTTTGGTCATAACATCCTGCTGAACCATGATATCAAAACAAATGGAAACTACAATGTACGGGATGCCATGGCCATGGTGCCGGTTCAACCCGTGTACAAGACCGATGGTACTTATTCCGATCCGCTGGGAAATCCGCTCTGGTACGGCGGGATGAACAACCCAGTAGGCCAGGCGTTGGTTCCCCGGAACACAACGAAAGGATATAACATGATCGGTTCGATGTTCGGCGAGCTGGAGATCATCGATGATCTGAAATTCAGATCATCTGCAGGCATCCAGGCGAATTTCTGGGATACGAAGAACTGGAATCCCAGTTACAACTGGCGTCCCACGCCGCAGGTTGAATCATACCTCGGCGTTGGATACAACAAAAGCCTCACTTGGTTGTGGGACAATACGATCACCTATCAAAAGCAGTTCAACGATGTGCATGAGTTGACTGTGCTGGCGGGTACGAGTGCGCAGGCAAACACTTTCTCCTACGTGTCAGCGGTGCGCCAGGGTTTTGCCAGCAACCTTACGGAAGAGATCAACGCGGGAAGCCGTGAAAATCTGGACAACGCGGGAAGCACAAATGAGTGGTCGCTGTTCTCCTACTTCGGAAGGGTCAATTACGGATTTGACGACCGGTACCTGTTGACCGCCACGGTCCGGCGGGATGGTTCATCGCGGTTTGGTTCCAATAACAAATTCGGAACCTTCCCTTCCTTTTCAGCCGCCTGGCGACTTTCAGAGGAGGACTTCTTTCGTAACGCGGGGCTGAATATGTTCGATGACGTAAAAATACGGGCAGGCTACGGTGAGACGGGAAGCCAGGAAATCGGCAGCTACCAGTTTGCTTCTGTACTGGTGACCGGGCAGTATAATTTCAATGGTCAGCTTGTGGAGTCTGTTTATCCGCTTGCCATGTCGAATCCCTCGATACAATGGGAGGCCGTCAAACAAACGAACGTCGGCGTTGACCTGGGTATGCTCAACGGTAGGGTAAACGTAACCGTGGAGGGATTTGTGAAGAACACTGACAACATGCTGGTGAACGCAGCGATCCCGATCTCGACAGGATACAATCCCAATTTCAGGCCCGCGGTCAACGCAGGCAGGATGCAGAATCGCGGTATCGAACTTTCGATCAATACAAGAAATACCGAGGGGCCGCTGACCTGG
>JBARAD010000048.1:0-11456 GCA_049791675.1 Chryseosolibacter sp. | reverse complement strand
GGACCTGAAAGTTCGTTTTTGGAAATTGACACCTGGGGGCTGGCGATCCGCTCATGGATTTCGTGCGATTATTCCCACACGTCCGTCCCCCGCTCCCTCCCCGCATTTTCCGCCCAAGGCGGCTGTGTCCCTCTATCTCTTACTTTCAAACACCAGCGAAACTATCTTCCAATCCCCCTCATGCCGCAAAAAAGTGAAAACATCGGTGCCGGACCACCGCATCGGGCTCTCCGATGTCCCAAACTCAGCGTCATAGTCGACCCAGGCGGTGGCCAGATTATTCCTTACTTCGATGGAGGCATCTGTCATCTTTTCGCTGAATACGGGCTGACTGTCCGGACCCTCGGGCGCCCTCCTGATGAACTCGTCAATGCTGATCACGTGAACCCCCGCGGCTGAATCTGCAGGCTGTTGCCACGCCGTGGTAATCGTTGCCTGATCCCAGAAGTAGGTCCGGTATTTCCTCCAGTCACGCGCACTCATGTCGGCATAGTACGACTTCAGAATCCGCTCCAGAATCTCCTCCTCACGGGAGACTACGCCTGACCGGGGCTCGTTCTTGCTCACACAACAACTGAACAGAACTACAAAAGATAAAAGCAAAACTTTCGCGCCCATTTATTTACTTTCGGCTACGAAGATACAAAATCGAAGGTATGTCAACCCCACACCACCGTGTCCTCCTCAAACTGATCAAGGATAATTCCGGCAAGCCGACAAAGCAATCTTTCCTAGATACCTATCTGGGAAATGATCACATCAAATATCCCATCGATAATCCCACCCTGCGCATGATCGCCAGGGAATGGATGCGCGCTCACAAGACACTCACACCGGACGAATTCCGCGATATCCTCACCAGTCTCTTCGAAGCCGAATCGTGCACAGAAAAAATGATGGCGGGAATCCTCATGGGATATTCTGCGAAAGCCCAGCGAAATTTCGATCCCATGATCTTTGATCAATGGCTGGACCACCTCATCGGCTGGGTCGAAGTGGATACGCTGTGCACCGGTGATTTCATTACCACACAACTCCCCGCCCACTGGCCAAAATGGAAAAAGCTGATCATCAGACTTTCGAAGGATAAGAACATCAACAAACGCCGCGCGTCATTGGTATTGTTTTGCTCACCACTGGGACGGGTAAAAGACGATGACATTGCCGAAGTGGCGCTTCAGATCATTGAACGGCTGAAACACGAAAAACCGGTGCTGATCACCAAAGCTATTTCCTGGGTACTACGAAGCATGATCAAACACTATAGGCAGACCGTCTCTGATTACCTGGATGAAAATACCGACACGTTGCCTAAAATTGCCGTGCGCGAAACAAATAAAAAACTAGACACCGGACGCAAAAGCGGAAAAGCGTCCAAAAATTTAAAATTCAAAATTTAAGATTTAAAATTGGGACCACGCTAAAAGACTAAACCGACTCAAAATCGTAAATCTTAAATCTTAAATCTTAAATCTTGAATCTTGAATCTTAAATCTTAAACCTCTTCCCCTTTGATCGATCGGATGAAGTCTGCCGAAGCATTGCCAACATGTTTCTTGCTTCGCTCGATCAGCCGGGCCACGCGATAAAAGCGGATGAGCCCCAGCACCGTGATGATCGCCCCAACAATGATAATGGGCGTGCCCATCATATTCCAGAAGGCGGTGTCGATGAGATGACCGAGGGTAGACCCGGCCACGAGAAAATACAATCCCGTGCGGATATAGGTCAGCAAGGTTCTTTCGTTCGCGAGCTTTGTCCGCTCGATCGCAAGGTATTCACGTAGTACAAGATCTTTGTTCATGATATCGTTACCATTGAAACTATAACCACCATAGGAGATAACCCATCGCGGCACCGCCCAGGACAACAAAAGCGGAGTTCAATTTCCGGAAATGAAAGGTAAGAACAAATCCCAACACGGCGATCAATATTGTCCTCCAGTCGAGAAATGTTTCCTTCCCCATCTCGATGGCAACGGCCAGGATGATCGCCACGGAAGCGATGTTCACCGTATCCAGAAACGCCGACATGACCTTCGACTTCCGCAGCCGCGGGATCAACGGATTGAGAAATGCCACAAACAGGAATGAAGGCAAAAAGATGCCAACCGTTGCTGCTATCGCTCCCCACAGCCCACCCAATTGCCATCCGATGAACGTCGCCGCAGAAAATACAGGGCCGGGTGTGAACTGACCCACGGCAATCGCGTCGATCAGCTGTTGTTTGGACAGCAATCCTGTAGCCACCAGCTCTGCATCCAGAAAAGCGAACAAGACATATCCGCTTCCATAGAGAATGGATCCTACTTTCAAGAATATCCAGAACAATTTCCAGTTTGTAAGCGATGCAGTGGCTCCTGCCGCCATGAACAGGATACCGGGAGAATAAGCGTTTATTGAAGAAGACTTTCTTTGAAGCAATAAAATAATGATCCCGGCGAGTCCGGCGCCGAAGAGAACGATGATTTCATTCACACCGAGTAATGTCAAAACCAGTGCGATACCGCCAATGATACCAAGTGTTGTTGTCTTCAATGCTTTCTTACCCAACGAGATCATCAGCGCCACGATCACGGAAATAATGGCGGGCTTAATCCCATAGAGGAAGGGTTGTACATCCGGCAAATCGCCGTACTCCTGATAGGCCCACGCGAAGACCCCGGTGATCATGACGGCGGGAACAATAAAACACAGGCCGGCAACAACCAGGCCTTTCCATCCGCCGCGCTCGTGGCCGCAGTGCATGGTCATCTCTGTTGAGTTTGGTCCCGGTATCAGATTTGTCGCTCCGACAAGGTCCAGAAAATGCTCGCCGCTGATCCACCTTCTTTTTTTAACGACCTCCTCCTCCATCATGGCGATGTGCACCGCCGGGCCGCCAAAGCCGATGCATCCGAGTTTGAAGAATACTTTTGCGATCTCCGAAAGCGTACCGGACTTTTTCCCGGCTGAAGCAGCATCCATGAATCAAATATAAGCCACCTCAGCCTGAACAGCGACTTAAAAATTCAAAGGTTTTGCTCTTCTTCTCCGGAAATAGTCCTCTCCAACGCTCACCCTCGTTTACCCGGGAACCCGGCGACGGTCAATAAAATTCAAATCGAAGATACAAGATCTATCTATTTATCGTAATATTGCGATCAGTAATTCAGTGCTCCATGGATGCAGAAAAACACACGGAAAAAGAAAAGCTATTCGCCGCGCTCGGAAAGACCGTCGCGGAATTAACCACGCAATTTGACCGGATCACAGCTGACCGCAAAGAAGTGCTCAATACCCTGACGCAATTCGTCAGCGCGCGTGTGGCGACCGGCCAAACCGCCAGTCTTAATTTTATCTGCACACACAATTCGAGGCGGAGTCATATCGCGCAACTCTGGGGCCAGGCGGCAGCGCATTATTATGGCGTCTCACCCGTAGCATGCTACTCCGGGGGAACGGAAGCTACCGCCTTCAATCCCCGGGCCGTACAGGCGATGCGGAAAGCGGGCTTTGATATCCGGGAGGAGGCGGCAGGCGCCAACCCGGTGTATGCAGTGAAATTTTCCAATGAAGCTGACGCAGTAAAAACTTTCTCGAAAAAGTTCGACGACGCCTTTAACCCCTCAAAAGATTTTGCTGCCATCATGACGTGCTCGCATGCCGATGAAAATTGTCCGTTCGTTGCGGGGGCGTCTCAACGAATAGCCATCACGTATGACGACCCGAAGGATTTTGATGGAACGCCCCTGGAGGACAGCAAGTACAATGAAAGGGTTCTTCAAATAGGACGGGAAATTCTATTCGCCTTTTCACGGGTGAAATAAGCGTCTCGCAAATACGGATCGATGGAAAAGAAGAAACAACTCGGATTTTTAGACCGCTACCTTACCCTTTGGATCTTCATTGCCATGTTGGTGGGAATTGCACTTGGCAACTTCCTGCCTGTGGAAGGGTTTATGAACAACTTCCAGGCAGGGACGACCAACCTGTTGATTGCTGCGGGGCTCATCCTCATGATGTTTCCTCCACTCGCGAAGGTCCGTTACGAACATCTCGGAAAGGTTTTCAAAAATATCAGGGTCATCTCGCTGTCACTCATCCTGAACTGGATCATCGGCCCCATCCTTATGTTCCTGCTTGCCATCCTCTTTTTAAAGGACAAGCCTGAATACATGGCCGGACTTATCCTCATCGGCCTTGCACGCTGTATCGCCATGGTGCTGGTCTGGAATGATCTTGCCAAGGGCGACAAGGAATATGCCGCAGGACTGGTTGCCCTGAACAGTATTTTCCAGGTATTGTTCTACAGTGTTTTTGCGTGGCTCTTCATCACCGTGCTCCCGCCCTACTTCGGGATCGAGGGTTCTGCGGTCGATGTAAGCATGCGCGATGTAGCGGAAAGTGTGTTCCTTTACCTCGGAGTTCCTTTCCTCGCGGGATTTTTCTTCAGAAGATACTTCATCAAAACCAGGAGCGAGGCATGGTATGTTGAAAATGTATTACCGAGGATAAGTCCCGTAACCCTCATTGCCTTGCTGTTCACCATCGTGGTGATGTTTGGTTTTAAAGGCAAAATGATCGTCGATATTCCATTCGATGTACTCCGTATCGCCCTTCCGCTTATCCTCTATTTTGCGATCATGTTTGTATTGAGCTTTTTGCTCTCAAAAAAACTTGGTGCAAACTATGCTGAGAATGCCTCGATATCCTTCACGGCTACCGGCAACAATTTTGAATTGGCCATTGCTGTTGCCGTGGGTGTTTACGGCATCAACTCCGGACAGGCCTTTGCAGGCGTTGTCGGTCCCCTCATCGAAGTTCCTGCATTGATCCTGCTTGTTAACCTGTCGTTCTGGTTCAGAAACAAATTGTACACGCCGGCACCTTCAGGGACCAGATCCTGACCATACTGAAGTTTCGCGGATACTCAAAAATCGAACAGGTCGTCCAGGAAAGATTCCTTCTTCTTTTTCCTGTATTTGTTGTCGCCTGAACCGGAGACGTCTTTATCATACTCGCGCCCGCTATCACGGCCCGGAGCGTACTGGCCCGATCGCTCAATAATCTTATCAAGCTCTCCCCGGTCAAGCCATACGCCACGGCAATTCGGGCAATAGTCAATTTCAATACCGTTCCGGTCGGTCATGACCAGCGTTTCATTACAGTTTGGACATTTCATATCAATTTTTTTTTGGATTCCTCAAATTGCAGGGACAACGATTCCGTTTCCCCGCAGGACGTCATTTCGGCAACCAAAGCATTTCGTTGCAACGAAGGCGATACTGTCGCCTGCAAAAAACGGAGAGACGCAAATCATTGCGTCTCTTCCGTAATCAAAGCCTTTCGAAATCCGGTTATTTCACCAGCAGCCGTTTCGTCGATCGTTTTCCGTTTGTGATGAAGTTGACCATGTAGACCCCTGGCGGCAGCTGCTGATCGACCGACATCGAATAGTCGGCGCAATTGCCATTGCAGCTGAATTGGTTTGAATAAACGACTTCGCCCGTGAGCCGCTGGATTTCCACCGTCGTCTCATACGCGGCATCAGCATCCTTGTAACCAGTGATCGTCAATGCAGATCCACCGCTTTGCGCAGGGTTGGGATAAATATCCAGCGATGCGTTACTTGTTTCCGCTGTGAGACTTTCAGCCTCGCCGCCCTCGGCCGTCGTTTGCATGCGCATGCTTTCAGCACCGAAGGCTGTCATAGCCATTGTCTGCGATTCAAACGGCGAAAGCCTGTTTCCGGGAATCGGCCTCTCCAGGACTCCACCCGGCAACTGCCAGCCTACCGCTACATGGTCGGTACCTGTTCCTTCCTTGTGCAAAGCCTCTATGTAATACTTCTGGTTAGCCACCAGGCTGATCGCTGCTGACTGTTGCGTGGTATACTTGGTCCATTGCCTTGGATTCGTGTAGCCGTTCGCGTAGGCGATCTTAAGCTTATTCGCGGGGTTGTCGTCCGTACTCAGCCAAAGCTCCGTCCGGTCATTACCGGCTATCCAGAATATATAATTACCGGAAACAGGGACGCAGATGTATCCGCGTATGCGCGTCCCATAATTATCGCCGGTGTTCTCCGGAGCTTCAAAGATGGTAAGCGTACTGGTGGACGAAGGGGACGTGTTAACAGGGATCGAAGAGATCATTGTCCCGGATATTCCGGTCCACACTTCGCGGGTAATCTGGCCAGTCCCGGCACACGCTGCACTGCCGCCACTCACAAAAATATTAACGGAGGCGGTACTGGTTGCTCCATCATTATCCGTTGCTTTCGCTATCAGCGTATAGTTGCCGGAAGAAACATTTTGCCAGCCATATGCATACGGCGAGGTAAGATCCTCTCCAAGCTTGGTCGTACCATTGAAGAATTCAACTTTCGTCACCGTACCGTCAGCATCGGTCGCGGTTGCTGTGATGCTCACGGAAGCGGGCTCGGAGAATTGTTGTTCGTTCGCAGGCGCGGTGATGTCCACCACAGGAACCTGGTTCGTCGTTCCCGTACCCTCTCCACTGGTGAATGCTTCGTCGGGGATGATCTTTGTCGTATTATCCGTGTCGGCTCCCTGATAAGCCACCGACAAACTCTGACCGTTGATGTATTCGAAGAAAATCAGGCGGAAGTCATGAGCCCCCGGACTGAGTGTTATTGCAGCAGACTTGATTCCAAAACCTCCATTGGCGCCGGTTCTCCCGTGCGTTCCGTCAAAATCAACGACCTGTTGACCATCGATAAAGAGCCTGCTTCCGTCGTCAGAGTTCAGATAAAAGTAATAGGTCCCGCCTGTCCTGATGTAAAGGTAGCCGGTGAATTCAAAGTTGAAGTAGTCTTCCTGGGTTCTCGGTGTGAGTGTGATATTCGGTACCCATCCGGTAAATTCAGGCTTATCCCAGATGGTGATCTGATCCAGATCCGTCCACGCGCCTGTGCTGTGGCCATACCAGAGACCGGTAACGGTGGTGGTACCGGTCACTTGATTGCTCGCAGGAGAGAGAAGTCCCGCATTGTCCACGGCTTTCACCGTGATGTTGTAAGTTGTATTTATCGGCAGCCCCGTGAGTGTATACGTGGTTGCCGCCGAGTTGGTGGCCCTCGATTGATTTCCATAATACACTACATAGTGTTGAATGGATCCATTGTTATCCGTCGAAGCCGTCCATGACAATGAAATTGAACTCGTGGAATTTCTGACAACCTTCAAATTCGTTGGGGCGGTCGGCGCACTCGTATCGTTCTCTGTTGTGACCACCAGGTTGGTACCCACATTGTCACTCGGCGCATAACGGCTACGCCCCGTATTGTTCAGCGCACGGATCTTATAAGCGTAGGTTGTGGAGGGAATCAAACCCCGGTCAGTGAAGGACTGAGCGTTCGGTCCTGTCCTCCCCACCATGATGAAGGCTCCCCCGGGAGCTCGCCTCCATATTTCATAGGCCGTTTCAATCGTCGAGCGGTCGTCCCATGCGAGGTTCGCGGTCGATCCTGTTACCGAAACCATGCGAAGCGATGCCGGAATATTTGCATCTGCCAACAGGGGCGCAGAATTATTGAAAAACAAATTTACGGGGTCCGAAACCGCACTCTCGCAGCCTTCAATTCCTGCGGTTTTCAGTGTATACGCGCCGTTGCTTCCTGTAGAGGTACCTGTGATCGTGAGAATACTCACGGTATCATCCATACTGTTACTGGGAATATCGAAGCGAACTCCGTTCTTATACCAAAAGTATTTATCGGCTTTGGCGGCAGACTTCAGCCGGATCGTGTTGGGCGTTGCATCATCAGGACCTCTCAGGTGAGTCGTGGTCAGGGGAATGATGTCGGCCTGTGCTGATCCGTTCCCGGTGATGGTCACTGCCTGCGACCAATTCTCCCACTGTGAAGAGCCGGGAGTCCGTGACACTCTGGAAAAACGCGCACGGTAGACGCCAGGCTGTGTGGCGGTATATTCATGACTCGTCGCGCCGGAGATGATGACGCCATCCTTTTCCCACTGATACGCGAGGAACCCCGCAGCGAATCCCATTTTTACTCCGCTGCCGCAGATGCTGGTGTTACCAAAGAATACATGGAGCTGTGTTTTGCTTTTTGAACGCATCCAGCTGAAGAAGTCCGGTTCTCCATACGCTGTATTCCATGTTCCATGCCCGAGGTTCTCATACAGACTGTAACGCACCTCCGCACCGGCCTCGCGGAATTTGCGCACGTAACCCTCCGTGCGCGAAGGCGTGGGGGCAACATCTTGTCCACCCTGGAACATCCACATCGGAATATGCGCAACCGTTGACTGCAAACCTGCGCTGATGATGCCTGCCTCCGCGGGTGCGGACATGGGTAACGCAGCAGCAAACAACCAGGGTGCGCGTTTAATGGCGTGATATGTGCCCATTCCTCCGTTGGAAAGCCCGTGAATATAAATCCTGTTAGGGTCTACGTTATATTTCTTTGCTACCAGGCGTACAAGCTTGATAAGGTCCTGGGTCGAAGGAGTATCCCACCCATTGAGGTTCTGTCCGAACAGCACAAGGCCCGGAAACGAGCGTGCCGGCACCGCCGGATCATTCGGCAGCCGTGTACCTGCCAGATTGCGGGCATCAAGATGCTGCTTACCGCCGTGTAACATATTATGGTCATTGTTGAGCAACGAATGATTACTGGTAGTCGGCGCAGGAGGCGTATTGGATGACGGCCGCCACGAACGATCCGCCCAATGGCAATTACTATCCCAGCAATTACCACGTTCTCCCGCCCCGTGCATCATCACGATCATCGGATATCCATCCGCATAGTTCGGCTGATATCCCTGGGGAAACAAAAGCCTGTAATTCATGACAAAGACATCGGACGTTCCGATTTTTTCACGCATGTTCCCCTGCGTGTATGGCGACGAATCCCACGATGTCATATCCTTGTAAGTATTTGTCTTAACGCCAGGGGAAGATTCACGAAAACTGATCGTTCGGTTTTCCTGCAGGTAATAATAACGCGTAGAAGACTTTGCAATGCGGATGTCCAACGTGCCATACGGCTTGCTGGTGCTGTAAACGTAACTGGTATCGACTTGCGCATAGGCGCACATTGACACGAGAAGAGGTAAAAAAAGAAGAAGGTTTTTCATATTAGAGTTTCATCATGTAGCGTATTTTTTACGATCGCGCTGTGTTAAAAATGACAGTTCATCCACAGCCGTATAAAACAAATGCCACCCGCAGTAGAAACCTTCTTATAAGTTAAGAGGGAGATCGGTATTTTTTTCGATGCAAAAATAAGGTCGATACAGAGATAAAGATATGAGGAGTCGCGTGAACTTCACGGACGCGACTTGAGCATCGCTCCGGGATTCCGATCTGCTTCCCCGAAATGTGAAATATTTTTCCTGATCGCGAAAGATTAAACCGCCGGTTCAGATTCCTCACTGCCGGATACATTCCGGTACCAGGAGCGTGAAAGACTCTCCTGCACTTTTTGAATCAGGGTACTGATTGAAAATGGTTTCTGAACATAGTCGGTTGCACCCACCTCCTTTGAAAGTTCATCAACATACGGGTTGGCAGATACCATAATGACCGGAATGTCTTTGGTGGATTCATTTGATTTAAGTTGCTTGCCTACCTCTACTCCATTTGCATATGGCAAATCCACGTCCAGAAGAATAACGTCCGGATAGGGCCTCTCCTGAAAAGTGGGCGAAATCTCTCCATCGAATAAGGACCGCACGCTAAAGCCACTCTTATTGAACGTGACCTTCAGAATGGTTTGAAAATCCTTATCATCATCTATTATTAATATCGTTTTTCCGTGTTGCATCATTTCAGGGACATATAAATAAACATGTCTTAACTTGTGAGATTGAACTTCAAGACGAACTGTTGTAATCGCTTATAACCGAACGCCGCATTCTGAGGAAGTGATGTCTATCACATAATGCCGGTTTAAATCACCTCGCTGCGAAGCCGCCTTAACCCGACCGGAACCCGAAAGCTTCAAAGAAGTATCTCTTGGGCGGTAGACTCAATAAGAACTTTCATTCTTATTTCCTCCGTTCATCTCCATAAGTATTTAAAAGAATAAAAACTGTGCCGACGCACAATCACAGATGCATCAGCATATTTTTCCACGGAGGGAAGCAGCGGTGGGAAGCTCGTTCAGCCTGGCCTCAGCGGCTGTTATGTTCAAGACTTAAGGTTTGCTTTCCGATGCGGAGGGCATCGGACTTCTCAGAAGCGACAGTTGAAATATTTGCATTCGGTTCGAGTTCATTTAGCGCGAGAAGAAAATCAGTTTCATTATCGGACAAGAAACGATCGACGTTGAGTGCGTCAGCGTGAACAGTATCGGGACTAAAGTATTGAATGATGGAATACGGCACCTGGAATTTATCCAGGAGCTGCTTGATCGTTCTCTTCCAATCAAATACCATGAAGTGAAATATCTCGGAATTATGGAGCGACCGGTCTTTTGTCACCGGTTGATTTTCCAAAGAGTAAACAGAAAGCGTCCAATGCAAATTATTGTGATTGTTTTGCAAATACTTTTTCGAAACGAGTATTTCGATGCACTGAATGGGGGTCTCCTTTTTATCGGGGTTCATCTTGCTGCCGCTCATACGTTCCGTTTGTTTCATTCTCCGATTAAATTAAAAAATCATAATTATTATTGCGTACTGCTTGCCAGAAAATGTATTCACTAAATCGACTATCTGCAGAATAAAGAGTTATTCAGTATCAACTTCGAGGGTAACCGACTTCATGAAACAATTCGTCTCAACGGATGCATTGAAATGCCATGCGCGTCAGTCGGTTCCCATTCCACATCGCCTTAACGATGGACTAATCAACGGAAACAATGGTAGCTTGCCTGGCCGCCAGTTTCCAATGCTTGTCACGATTGACCCAGATATTTGTAAATCTCCTTGTGACGGTCTTGCCTGCATGCAGCGTCTCTCCCCGCGGCTCTATAATTTCCTTTCCCATGACAACAGCGATATTGTCAATAAAAGATACAGCTTCAATGATGCGTTCAAAGGAACCATAATCTATTTTACCATCACGGATCCTTGACAGAATATCCTGAAACCTGATGATGTTGTTGTCAGGATTCTGCACGACGATCTGCGGCGACATCAACTCACGCAACATGGCCGTATCACCTTTCAGCAAGGCCTCTTTCTCCAGCGCCTCAACCCGACGGATCTCAGCCTCCGGGGACAACTGGGCACTGACAGGAGCGTTGAACAACAACACACAACTGAGAACAAACATCGAACGTCTTAACAGTTTGAATTCCATCATCGTTTTTTTTATACGAACACAACAATATTGCCCCGATACACCCGCACAACATTCCCCGTTGATCATCCGTATTGGATGCACCCGGAAGAGAGCCTTACACAAGCGCTTTCTTTGAAACTCTGGGTGTTACATCCACTCGTTTCCACAAGTAATCTTTCCGATCATTTCTTATTACCAGGAATG
>JBARAD010000047.1:0-24559 GCA_049791675.1 Chryseosolibacter sp. | reverse complement strand
GTCACCCACGTAACCTTTCCGTTCTCAACACTACGTTTGATCTGGGGTCTTTCGTCCAGCAAACGCTTTGCAGGTGGATAGTTGCTTTCATAGCACACCAGCGCTGCGGCTTCCTGTTCCGCATGGTCTCCCGACTGAAACACGCGCTGAATATCGGAAAAATTGTCCTGACCGATAAAGGCACTTACACAAATCCACAACAGTGGATTCACGGGCCGGTGTGCAGCCCATCGTTCATGCGCATAGTCAGAAAGGGACTGCGCAAGATTCCGGTTCGACCGCTCCCGGAGTCCGACGATTTCAAGAACGGGTTTCTCGGTAAAGATTGCTTTTAAAACCAGTTGATTCCAGGCAGCCTCATCCAGGTGTTCGGAAGGATAAGGGTTGTTGCAGAGGATGGCTTCCAGCACCTGACCGATGTTGCTTCGAATACCTTCCGCGCATCGTTTGCGCCACGATTCCGGATACGCCAGCAAGGGCAGTGCGGAGTACAGGGCAACAAGCTCACTCATTTCGGCGGTGAGGTACAGGTTTTCGATGACTGCGGTGTATTTCTCTTTTGGTTCCGGGTTGAGCTGCATCAGCAGCCACACGCGCGCGAGTCGGTCGACGGTCCACCCGTTAATAACAAGATCCTTGCGAAGCTCTTTTAATTCGCGCGCCTGTTCTTTGGAGAGCGTGATAAAATTTTTTCCTGTTTTGCGCGGCATGGAGACAAAGGCGATGTTGAATTTCGAAACCTCTCCTGTTGTCCGGATGGATTGCCCTTCGGTCGCGAGCCACTTCCATGCTTCAGGTGTCAGATTATTTTGAAGGAGGTTCTCCAGGAAAGCATTCGCGCGGTCAAAGTCATATGCAAACATCATGGCCATGTTTTTCAGTTTCACACGGGATCAGCGGTGCCAGGAATCTGCCCTCGTCGAAAGAACAATCCTGCAGACACAACATCATTGAAGGGCGGAAAGTTAACATTTTAACAGCATGTCCATTCACCAAACACTGCAACAAATCTTTTAGTGATCCCTCCGGGAGTCCTAAAGAATGCTTCTCGCCGCAGCGAATCCCGCCCATACCGCCAGAAGTCCACCCGTCACGCTGATCAGAATATAGAGCATCGCGGTAGCGGGGAACTTTTGTTCAAACAAGCTGATATTCTCCGCGGCAAACGCCGAAAAAGTCGTAAAGCCGCCGCAAAACCCGGTTGCGAGAAACAGTTTCCATTCCACCGGATGGGTTCCCGTTTTTTTCAGGAACAGCACCATCAAAAATCCCAGGACAAAAGACCCGAGAATATTAACAGTGAGGGTTCCGTAAGGAAAGACAGCATTGAATTTTCTGTCTACCGAAAGGACCGTCACGTACCGGAAGATGCTTCCGATAAACCCTCCTGCTCCCACCAGTAAGATGTGCATTGCATTCATCGGCGGTAGTCGAGGAAGGGATAGTCGGGTACGGTGTTTTTTTTCTTCATCAGCAAAGATCGTTGGCTTTGGCGGTTAAAAATATGATCCGGATCATGAGCCGAGAATGGGATTTGAACCCACGACCTGCTGATTACGAATCAGCTGCTCTACCCCTGAGCTACCTCGGCGGAATAAAAATCGTGACAAAGTAAAGGAACACGCGGTAACAGGCAAGTTCCAGACAACGCCTTTGAAGGTTAAATATAGGGAACTTATATACCTAAGATTGAAAATTAAACTCGTTTGTCAAAGTAATGCTTATAATGTTAAGACAATAATATAAATTGTCGCATTGCTATGCTTTCGAAGAAATGCAAATATGCTATTCACGCCCTGGTATACATGGGAAAGGAGCCACATGAGAAATTTCTCATCAAGGATATCTCCGTGGCGTGCAGAATTCCGAAAAAATTTCTGGAGGCGATACTTCTTGACCTGAAAAGGGCGGGGGTGCTTGGAAGCCGGCAAGGAAAAGGCGGGGGCTATTTCATGAGGCGCGAGCCTTCCGAGGTGAACCTTGCCGAAGTCGTTCGTTTGTTTGATGGCGCCATTGCTGCCGTTCCCTGCGCCACCTATAAATTTTATGAAGCCTGTGCCGAATGTGAAGACGAGGATACCTGCAGCGTCCGGGATGCATTTCTACAGATCCGGAACGCGACCGTGGAGCTGCTGAAAGCCAACACCTTACAGGACCTGATCAATAAGGAGACAGAATTGAAGGGCCGCAAGACCGCGCAGCGGTCCTGATCGAACAGCACGTGACCGTTCCCCGCAAATTGTGAAAACTAAATTCACGTCAGAACAGTTATTAAACCGTAAACCCATTGTTCCACCTTAACTACATATCATTATGTCAATTCGATTAGGGGAGGTTGCCCCCGACTTTACCGCAGAAACAACAGCTGGAACCATCAAATTTCATGAATGGCTTGGAAATGGCTGGGGAATCTTGTTTTCCCACCCGGCGGATTTCACACCTGTTTGTACAACCGAGTTAGGTTCCATGGCCAAACTGGAGCCCGAGTTCCGGAAACGCAACGTCAAGGTCCTGGCAGTCAGTGTCGACCCCGTAGATTCACACATGAAATGGATCCAGGATATCAATGAAACCCAGCATTGCAATGTGCAATATCCAATCATCGCAGACCCTGAATTCAAAGTTGCCAACCTGTATGGCATGATCCATCCCCAGGTAACGGATAAGTTCACTGTGCGCTCTGTGTTTATTATCGGGCCCGACAAAAAAGTAAAGCTGACCTTAACCTATCCGGCCTCCACCGGAAGAAACTTCAATGAGATCTTAAGGGTGGTCGACAGCCTTCAGCTCACGGCCAGCCACAGTGTGGCCACGCCCGCGGACTGGAAGCCGGGTGAGGATGTGATTATCACCACCGGGGTGAAAGACGAGGAGATCCCTGGAAAATTCCCCAAAGGACACAAAAGGATCAAACCTTACCTCAGAACCACACCGCAACCCAATATTTAGCCTTTCTGAGGACCGGGAGCGCTGCGCTCCCGGTCCTTTGATTATCACCCTCCCCCTGCCAGATGTAAGAAAATCTCCCGATTTTCTTCAGACGCCCTCAACCTGGAAGTAACGCCTTACGTATAAAACGCTTATGGTGCACTTCGGCCAGTCACCGCATTCCCTCAGCAACCGTTATGGCCATTTGAAGAAATCCCCCGGGGGAACAACAGGTGAGGGTGTATTTTTGGGTTTAATTTCGTTTGAAAAATTCCTGATTATGGAAAACCATATCAAGCTGATCTCCGGCTTCAATTCCAACAGTTATATCCGTCAGTTTCAGGTAGCACAACTCAACCTCTATCTTTTTAGTGAAGAGGAAAAATTGAATAAAAAGAGATACAGGCTGAAGCACGCTTCTTCCAAGGTTCATGGGTCACGATAGGATCGCCATCATTGGCGGAGGTATCGGCGGACTCACCCTGGCAATCGCCCTGCAACGAAAAGGATTCAGCGTCAAAGTCTACGAAGGGGCGCCGAAAATCCAGCCACTGGGTGCGGGCCTCGGCCTGGCGGCCAACGCAGTGAAAGCCTTCATGGACATCGGCATCGGCGATGCTGTACTGAAGGCAGGAAAGATTCTCAAAGTACTCAGGATCAAGGATGAAAAAGGCACCGTCCTGTCGGAAACAGATTCGGAAAAGCTGAGTAAGAAGTTCGGCGTCATCAATAATTTCACCATCCACCGCGCCGACCTGCATCGGGTGCTCATCGACCAGCTCCATCCCGATACGCTGCAATTGAATAAGCGCTGTGCCGGCGTGCAACCGCAAGGCCCCGCAACACTTATCAGATTCACCGATGACACTTACAGCCTTGCCGACCATGTCATTGCATGCGACGGTATCCACTCCGTTGTAAGAAAAATACTTCTGCCACATACGCGTCCCCGCTATGCCGGCTACACATGCTGGCGGGGCGTCATCGACCACTTTCCGGCACATGCTGATCCGGATGAAACTTCCGAAACCTGGGGAGCAGGCAGCAGGTTCGGGATCGTTCCTTTGACCAATAACCGCATATACTGGTTTGCCTGCCTCAACGCCAGGGCTAATGATCCCCGCATGCGATCCTTCCAAAAAGAAGATCTTCTGCGGCACTTCGGTCATTTCCATGAACCCGTTCCCCAAATACTGAAAGCCACGCCGCCGGACAAGATTATCTGGAGCGATATCATTGACCTGCCCCCATTGAAAAAATTTGCATTCGGGAATATTCTCCTGATGGGTGATGCCGCGCATGCCACCACACCCAACATGGGACAGGGGGCCTGCATGGCCATAGAAGATGCGGCCGTCCTGACACGGTGCCTGGAAGAAAACGCGTCAATATCAGGGGCTTTCAGTGACTTTGAAAGGAAACGGATCGAACGCACCACCGCCATCGTAAACAAATCCTGGAGTATCGGAAAGGTGGCGCAACTGGAAAACAGATTTCTCATCGCCTTGCGCAACACTGCGCTCAGACTCACGCCACCCGCTGTCGCTGAAAAGCAGCTCAGGTTCTTGATACAGGGGCAGTAACCCCGGATTCAGGGGAGCACTCACGTCGTGCCATACCTTCATTTAAAACGTGCCTTTCAACCTGCCTTTTTTGGGCCGGTGCCCCAACCGCCTTACCTTTGTCGACTTAACATTTCTTAACCCTTACATCGATGCACATCCGCACCGCAGCCATTGAAGATCTGCCAAAGATTAAAGAACTATATAAAGAAGTAGCGCGCGCGGAAGGCGGCATCGCCCGTGTTGAGAGTGAAATTACGGATGAATACATCGGAAGCTTTTTGAAGAAAAGCACGGAATCGGGCTTGATCCTCGTCGTAGAACATCCGGAAAATCCTGATGTTCTGATCGGAGAGATCCACGCTTACAAGCCAGGACCCGCCGTATTCAGGCACGTGTACTCCGACCTGACCGTTGTGGTCCACCCGGACTTCCGGCAACGGAAGATCGGACGCACGATCTTTACGATCTTCCTCGAACAAGTCGGTATCAACCGACCGGATATTGGCCGCGTCGAGTTGATCGCCCGCGAGAGCAACGCCAGGGCCATCAGTTTTTACCAGTCAATGGGATTCCTGATCGAAGGACGCCTGGAGATGCGCATCAAACGGCCGGATGGAAACTACGAGGCGGATATACCGATGGCGTGGCAAAATCCGAATTTTGACTTTGATTGAGGACTGACCACAGCGGAGGAGTAGTGTGAAAAAAGTCAGGAAAACCTGATTCAGTTTGAGGATGTATCTTCTTAAATTAGTGAACACTATCCCTCTCTTTATGCCTTTCAAGTTCGAAAAACTCGAGGTATGGCAGGAAGCTTTGGAGCTTTCTGGCATGGTTCACGAAGTATCTGAAAAATTCCCACGCAAAGAACTTTATTGTCTTACATCCCAGATCAAAAGGGCTGCGGATTCTGTTGCGCTGAATATTGCAGAAGGCTCAACCGGGCAAACAGATTCAGAGTATAAGCGATTCCTTAGTTATGCAATCCGATCAGCCGTCGAAGTCGTATCCTGCATTTTTATAGCCAGACGCCGAGACATCATCGCGGATGATATTTCAACTCAGTTTATAACTACTCGGACAAACTTGTAATGAGGATACAAGCTCTCCGGCGAAGCCTCAGACGCAAATAACCGTGGTCAGTGGACTTGCTGTGGTCCGCGGTCTGTGGACTTGCTGTGGTCCGTGGTCTGTGGTCCGTGGACGCTGCCCTCACAGCTCAAACGCATGCGGAAATTCGCTGGCGTAATAGATGCCCACATTCTTCTCCTCAAGGGTAGCGCGCGCTTTCGTGATCAGCGCCTCATCTCCCTTTTTCTCAATCACCTTCCGGATAATAATATAACGGATGCTGTCGCCAAATTTCTCCGCAGCAGACAGATATATCGAGAGATCGTGCTGCGTATTGTCTCCCATCAGAATAAATTTTTTCTCCGGAAACAACATCAACAGCTCGTCCAGCGTACTCGTCTTATGAATATTCTTCGGAGGAAACTTTACATTCATCACCACATCCCAAAGTTTGCGCATCTGCTTCAGAAACAATGGGCCGGGAGGAAAATGATTGTGACGCAGGAACCGGTAGATGAGGGGATATAGATTCTGCTCACTGTTCGACAAATAAACCGGCACCGCCCCCTTTGCCACAAAATCCTTCATCAACTCCTGCATATGCGTCACCGCCTTTCGCTTTTCCATTGTGGTGAACATCAGCGTGCGAAACTTCAGAAGCCTGTCGTGGATAAAAGAATCTACAAGGGTATCATCGATATCGGATATCACGATGGTATCTCCCTGCAGATGATGTATGGACTTTCCATACAGCCCGTCAACCATGCGCACTTCGTCTCCAGACTTCAGTAACACCTTGACAAGGTGCCCCTGGACTTTATCCTTGTCTGTCTTGATATAGAATGCCCCATACCTGTTCGTTTCCGCCTCCACCATTCCCATGGTGAAGATCAAAATGATCTGCTGGTTGGCATACGGACGTGTGCGGTAAAGCTTCAACAGCGTCCGGAAAGTTTTCCTGCGGCTGTACTCAAGGAAACTGAAATCGTTTATACGGGTGTAGGTAACCTGGCCATACGTCAGTGTTGTGCTTCCATTCGAAAGGGCATAAAAGCTCAGCAGCAGTGGAAGTTTTGCAGACATTGTCAGATCAATAGTTTCAAGGCGCCGGGAACAATTTCAATTTTCAGATGATCGGTCACGCCCATGTATTCACCATCAATCTGGAAATGTGAGGGCGGATCAATAGTGATCTCAGCTTTCCTGCAGGTGATCACATCTGAAAACATATTCTGGTCAACGAAAACATTTAAGATCGTCAGTCCTGCTTTGATCGCTTCATCAAGCGTGACTTTTTCAACGTTGCATATTTCAAAGACCCCATCGGAAACAGAGCCTTCGGAGATCTGTACACCCGTCCCATATTTATGGGCGTTGGCGAAAGCCATCATAAAGCCCTCCTTCTGATACGTTTCCTCCGGTGTGCGGATGGTGATATGATACAAGGGAGTCTCCTGGATGGCCGAAAGCATGTGCTTCGCGTAGCCAAGCAACCCGCGTTCGCCGCCCTCTTCATATTTTTTCACCATTAATGCGTTCACCCCGATATCACTGAGATGGATACAGAGGTGCTTATCATTGAATTTCAGCATATCCATCCGCTGGATCTTGGTGGAACTAAAAATTTTTTCTGCCGCTCCCAGCGGGTCCTTGGGAATTTCAAGTGCAGTTGCCAGCCCGTTGGCCGAACCCAGCGGAATAATACCCATGGTCAGCTCATAGGGTAAAAGAATTTTAGCAACGAGTTGGATCGTACCATCCCCTCCGCCCGCGACGACCCTTTCGGGCTTGAATTCTTCGATCTTCTGTATGATGTTTTTCTCATCGTCCTGGCCCGTGGTAAAATAAAATTGCGCCTCAAAACCTTTTGTCTTTACAAGTTCCTCTAATCCTGCAATGGTTTTCTCATGGTCCGTGCCCCCGGCCTTCGGATTGATAACAAAGAGTATTTTCATGTGTGTTTATTGCCCCGTAAATAATATGATTAGTCAGGGTGCATAAGAAATATACGCCCCGCCCCTCTTACATAAAACCTAATGCCATCCATCACATTTCTTTACCGTCGCTTAAATCCACTGCAGGCGATTCGGGGTGCGTTCAGGTAATCAGGGGCTTCCCCAGCTCCCTTTCCTGGCATAATGGTTGCGGTGCGAGATTAAATTTTCTAATTTGCCCAACTCAATTTATTTATTCGCTTTGAAAAACTTACTGATCTTCGCTTTCCTGTTCTCTTATAGTGTATGTTTTAGCCAGCAACTGAAGGTTTACGAACAGGGTATCCCCGGAACGAGTGTAAAATTCAAAATGGTGCCGATCACTGGCGGTAGCTTTACCATGGGCAGCCCTGCCGGTGAAAAAGGCCGGGATGCCGATGAAGGCCCGCAGAAGAAAGTACAGGTAGCTCCTTTCTGGATGGGCGAAAAGGAAGTGACCTTCGCCGAATGGGACGCTTTCTTCAAAAATATGGACGTGCCCCAGACAAAAGAAATTTCCGTCGATGCCGTCTCGAGACCCACCGCACAATACATTGACCTCACGTGGAGTATGGGCCGTGACGCACGCCACCCCACCAACAGTATGAGCCAGCAGGCAGCGTTGATGTATTGCCAGTGGCTATACGAAAAGACAGGCGTCTTCTACCGGCTTCCCACGGAGGCTGAATGGGAATACGCATGCCGGGCAGGAAAAGAAACCGCCACCCCTTTTAACAACGATCCGAAGACGCTCGCCGCCTATGGCTACTTCAAAGAAAACAGTGACGGAAAATTCCAGAAAACAGCATCATTAAAGCCAAATGGTTGGGGATTATACGATATGTTGGGTAACTTGAGCGAATGGACTCTGGACCAGTACCAGGAGGATGCATACCAGAAGCTGACGGCCAACACGAAGGATCCGCTGGCACCTCCAGCCTCACGATATCCGAAGGTGGTGCGGGGAGGTTCGTATCTCGATGATGCGGAGGAACTAAGGTGTGCCAACAGAATTGCTTCCGGCACAGCCTGGAACAAGCGCGATCCTCAGATACCGAAAAGCAGGTGGTGGCTTACCGACGGCATGTTCGTTGGTTTCAGAGTTGTAAGACCCGAAAAGGCACCCACCAAAGAAGAGATTGAAAAGTTTTTCGACGCGTATCTTAAATAAAAATTGCCATCTCAATAAATTATCCCTTTATGGAAAATGAAAAATTACACCGATCCCGCAGAGACTTTGTGAAACAAAGCACCATGCTCGCCGGAGGCCTGATGGCTATGCCATTGATGTCTGATGCCGGGTATTTCCGATCTGTTGATGACACGATTAAAGTTGCCGTCATTGGATGCGGCGGAAGGGGAACCGGAGCTGCCATGCAGGCATTGTCAACAAAGCAAAATGTGAAACTTGTGGCCATGGCCGACGCTTTCCGCGACCGGCTGGACAGTGCCTATAAATCGCTGACGAATGGTGAGGAAGGGGACGTAAAGGACCGGGTGGCAGTAACGGAAGAAACAAAATTCGTAGGCTTCGACGCCTATAAGAAAGTTATCCCGCTGGCGGATGTGATCATCATCGCAACCCCTCCGGGTTTCCGCCCGATTCATTTTGAAGAAGCGATCAACCAGGGCAAACATGTTTTCATGGAAAAACCGGTTGCCACCGACCCCGCGGGCGTGAAGAAGGTGCTGGAAGTAGCCGAAGTGGCGAAAAAGAAAAAACTGAATGTAGTGGTGGGGTTGCAACGCCACTACCAGACTTCGTACCGCGAACTCTATAAGCGCGTTCAGGATGGCATGATCGGTGAGATCACCTCCGGCCAGGTATACTGGAACAGTGATGGCGTTTGGGTACGGCCCCGCCAGGCCGGCCAGACGGAGATGGAATATCAGATGCGCAACTGGTATTATTTCAACTGGCTCTGCGGTGACCATATCACAGAACAACACATTCACAACCTGGACGTGATGAACTGGTTCAAGGGCGCCTATCCCGTGAAAGCTCAGGGCATGGGCGGACGCCAGGTGCGGACGGGAAAAGAATTCGGCGAGATCTATGACCATCACTTCGTGGAATACACCTACGCCGATGGCACAGTCATGAACAGCCAGTGCCGCCATATCAAAGGCACCTACTCCATTGTAGATGAAATGATGGTGGGAACGAAGGGAGCTGTAAAATGCGGTGCTGCCGAAATCACATCCAAAGGAAAGAGCCTGTACAAGTTTGACAAGTCAAAGGAAAATGAACCCTATCAGAATGAGCACGACGAGTTGTTCGCGGCCATTGCGAAAGGTGAATACAAATTTGCTGACACCGAAAATGGTGCAAAATCAACCCTTACTTCCATCATCGGCCGGATGGCAACCTATTCAGGACAGATCATTGAATGGGATCAGACGCTGAACTCCGGAATCAGCATCCAGCCGCAGAAATATGCATGGGATGCCCCTCCGCCAGTGTTGCCCGATGCGAATGGCTTCTACCCCATCGCAACGCCAGGGGTAACCAAATACTTCTCCTGACGTTCAAAAGTGCCGGATTTGCTCCGGCACTTTTTTTATTTTCAGCTTACAGGTTAGCTTGCAACTTTAAGTCGTTAACGATACATGCAATCTGTACTTTTCTGGAAGGAATGGCCAAAGAACTACCGGCCCCTGTGGTTTGTCCTCGCCGGTCTTTTTATTTTCTCAATCGCATTTTTATGGTTCTCCTGGTTTCAGGGCAACCATGGCATCATCGAATGGGAAAGAATCCAGCAACAAAAGATCGTTGAAACCACGGTCCACCAATTCAGGCTCGGCCCTTTTCAATTAAATATACCCGGCGAAAGCTACGTGATCTTCGAATATCTCCACGGAAGTGATGTTCACCACAACACGCTGGCCTCGTATATTTTCCTCGCCATACTCACCATCTGCAGTATGGTGCTCCTGACCGTGATCACGACGCTTCCGAAATTCTGGTACTTCGCCGGGATGGGCCTTTTTATTTTTTTCGTGCTCGCCTTAAGACTCGACGTGCTGCTCATATTCGGCACACGCGGATACACCATCCCCATCATCGTGCTGATTCTCTTCATTGCGCTGAGTTTCTATTTTAAAAGCTTCAGACCGGCAACAGGTTTCCAGCCGAGATTGATTTCCTTCATCACATTGGCGTTTATCTGGAGTGTGATCATTCATTTCTTTTCTACCATCGCATATCCGATGCTGCATCTTGTCGCGACAGCATACCTGCCGGCTTTCATGCTGAGCGTTCTATTCATGGTGATGGTCGCCCATGAGATCCTCGTTTCTTTTGTATACATCTCGAGTCAGGGCACCTCAAGAAGCGTGAAACATTTTTCCATCATCAGTTTTATCTACCTCATCAACGTACTGATCACCTGTCTTCATGAATTGGGTGTCATCGACTGGCAGTTCTTATACATCAACCTGTACCTGCTCCTCACAACTTCGGCCGTGCTGGGTATCTGGGGCTTCAAACTACGGGAACCGCTGTATCAAGCCATGCTTCCTTTCCGCCCCGCAGGCGCATACTTCTATGTTGCGCTTGGCGCGATCTGCCTCGCGACGATCGGCCAGTTCCTCGGAAATGGCAATGACGCCGCGTTGAAGATGGTCCGCGATACCATTATCTTCAGCCATACCGGATACGGGATCATATTCCTCACCTACATCATTTCGAATTTTATGGCCATGATGGCACAAAACCTGCCGGTGTACAAACTGCTGTACAAGCCACACCGGATGCCCTTCTTCACGTTCCGCCTTGCAGGATTGATCACGATGCTCGCATTCCTGTTCTATTCAGACTGGCGACAATATGTATATCATGGCTTTGCGGGCTTTTACAATTATGTCGGAGACCTGTACATACTGCAGGGCAACGAAACACTCGGACAAAGCTTTTATGACGAAAGTCGTAAATACGCATTTCAAAATCACCGCGCCAATTATGCTTTGGGCAACATGAAATCCCAGCGGATCAACTTTGATGAGGCCCATTACAACTACGAACTTGCCAACGGGAGACGACCCAGCGAGTTTTCGGTGATCAACGATGGCAACCTCTACATCTGGGAAGAAAAATATTTCCCCGCAATAGCATCCTATCGCACAGGCAGGCAGCTGATGCCCAAGTCTCCGGCGCTGGCGAACAATCTCGGCTTTGCCTATGGGAAGGTCCATGCGCTTGATTCGGCTACCTACTTCCTGAATGAAGCGCGACAACACGCACTGACAAAGAATTCTGCCGAAGGAAATTTTCTTGCGCTTGCCGCGGTGGAATATCTTCCGATCCGGACAGATTCCGTTGTGAAGATCTTCGACAATGCTTCCCCGATCGTGACCAGCAACGCACTGGCGCTGGCAACGCTGTTCAATCAGGAATTTGAAAGCACGATCGATCCGCTGAAAGAAAAAAATCTCGACCTCTACTCCGCGACGCTGCTGAACAACTATTGCATCAGGAATGCGCGAACCATTGACACGACATTCACCCGGTCCGTCCACGCCATTGCTTCCGACTCCGTGAATTACGAATTCAGCGAAGCGCTGAAAGCTTCCCTCGCGCACGGGTACTATCATCAGGGGAATGTAACAAAGGCGCTGGAACTCCTGGCGGAACTCGCGTACATCACATCGGATTACAGGGGGAAATACAATTATATCATGGGTCTTTGGGCCCTTGATCAGAACAACCCGGAGATTGCTTCCAGCTATTTCATGCATGCAGAAACGGCCGACTATAAAGACTCCAGGTTCTACAATGCCATTGCCCTGGCCGAAGCAGGAAAACTATTCGAAGCTTTTGCAGCCTGGGATTCCATCGCCGCAAAAGGAGATCCGAATGAACAAGACATCGCCAGGCGGATGCAAAACGTACTCGCTGTAAACCAGACGCAGGCGCTCCAATTAAACGACGCGCTTAAGTACCAATACTGCCGTTATAAGATAGGTTTATCCGACACCCTGTTCTTCAACCGGATATCAAATACCTTCAACAGCCCGGATTACAAGGCGCAGGCACTGCTTGACATGACCAAAAAGCAATTCAGGGCCAACAACCTCGCCCCCGCGATTCGTTATCTGAATCAGATCAGCGGTCTTGAACTGACAGACAAGGACCTGTTCAATGATGTGCGGTATACGGAACTCCTGATGCTCGCCTGGCGCGGCGAGTTGCCTTTGCTTGCAAACCAGATCAACAAGGGACTTGAATTTGAACCGGGCCATGAACTGGAAAAAATGCTGTACACGGCTTTGCTGAGTGAAGTGAACGGCGAAACGGAAAAAGCACGTGAACATTACAGGATCCTCGGAACATGGAATCCGTATTTTGAGGAAGGCATCATCATTGCTGCCAACTTCTTCCGCAAGCAAGGGGATAACAATATGGCTGCCTACAATATTCTCGTGGAGGCCATCCAGATAAATTACAACTCGTTTCGACTCCTCACCGCCTACGCAGAGGAAGCCGAAAGGTTAGGCTTTGACGAATATGCCGCCAGTGCCCGGGAACGGCTGATGGCAATCCGGCAGATGCAACGATAGTCACCCGAAGATGGCGCATGCCCGCCCGTTTCTAAATAGCGTGAAACAGGAAAAGGAATGATCAACCACCCACGAACGCCTTGTCTACCTGGCGCGTGAAGCCTTTTTCTTTGTGGATGATTTCTTACCGGAAGTCTTCTTGCTGGCGTGGCCATTGGAACGATGCTTCTTTTTAAGCGCATCTTTTGCCTCCTTTGCCCACAGCTTGAGATTTTCACGTATCACCTTCCAGTAATCTCCTCCATAGTCAACAAGGATCTCCGCGCCTGCCGGTATATCTTTTTTGGATTCGATGAAAGCCTGGTTTCCTTCCGTGATGTAATCGCAATTGTTCGTCAATCCTTTTATCCTTACAATGCCGCGGGCGTCATTCGCGTAACGGGCCAGCGCGGATTTGACAGGCAAAGCATTGATGACATGGTTTCTGGTCACATAAAAGATATAACCGTTCTTGCCGTCTTCATCCTTTACATCTTTCCAGGAAGATATCCTCCCCTTGTACTCCACAATCCGCGTTCCTTTCGGAATAGACTTCTTGGTGAATAACCCCTTTCCGGAGTTGGGTATTGTTGACTTCTTTACAACCAGTTGTTTCTCGAGTAGTGCCATTAAAACGTTAGTATAAAATTCCGTGCCTCTGGACAATCTCCATAAGGCGCGTGAATATAGATAAATACCGGGTTTCAAAAAATGTCGATTATAAAAACGCCGCCCACATCCCGGTCGGCCGGCATTAAAACCTTGCAGTGCAGAACAAAATCATAAACCAGGGTAAAGTGACACGCATGACTTTGTCCGACATGGCTTTAGCGCGGGAAGGCAACCTTGCGCGCCAGGACGAGGTGCTGCTCACTGACGCGACGAAGGCGAGCGCCACAGCGTACCTAATCCCCCGAACGGAAATCCAGGTTATGAAAAACAAAAAGTCGCACGGCATTGATATGAATATACCGGTTTCCTTCCGCCAGCTGCTGAAATACATACAGGTACCCGAGGTGAGCGTTGAGTCCGCCTGTGAACTGATATCCTACTCCGGCGAACAAACGGTTCTGGTCGAAATAGTTGTTGATAATATTCTTCCCTGCATTGATATGCAATTCATCATTCAGGAAAAGGAACGGCGTCCTGGGCAGCATTTGTTTACCCTTGAGCGGTATACTTGCTGCAAAGTTATAGCGGAATCTCCACGTGAACCTTGACGCATCAGTAAGCGCGCCCCCCGATACTTTTCTGACAAACCGCTCCTCCACCCTGAAGTATTGAGCCAAACTAAGACCTTTCTTCCTGTCGAACCATTGGAGTTGTTGCCAAGGTCGCATTTCAGGAACGTCGGGCGACTGATCACTTAATCCGTAATGGGTAATGTATCCGTATCCCGCCGTCAACCTGACCTGGTCAGACAGAAAGTATGTATACCCCAAACGCGCAATACTTACAGACTTTCGGTCTGCGACGTCATTGAGTCGCAATTGAAGATCCAGCCACAAGCCTGACCGATCCGTAAACCGCGTTTGATTAAAGTAGCCAAACCAGGTTTGTTCGCGTACTGTAACATACTTTTGAGCGTGAGTACCTTCGCAGAAGAAAAAGAAAAAACTTCCAAGCAAATAATAATACGACTTTCGCATAAATCTCAACACTTACTGCAATTAATAGATTGAAAAAACAAGACAAAATAACCCGGAAACACCAAAAATAATAATCCATGCACAAACTTTCCGCACTGATGATCACGCGATTGCGATCTCAATAATTTTAATCCGGACGTGTAACCCCAACGTGATTTCCACCGTTCACTTGCCTGTATTCTTGCCGCGGCATCACAAACCCATTATGAATCACCCAGGAATCCTGATCGTTCTAGTCCTTCTGGCTTTGACCACTTTGTCCGCTTGCAATGACGACGAAGATGAGTCTCCGCTTTTGATAAATAAACTTGAAGCCAGCGCCGGCACGGATCAGCTTGTTCAGGTGAGCACCCTTGTTACGCTCGATGGCACAGCTTCGGCCGATGGCAATGGGAAGCCATTTGCGTTTCAATGGACATTCAAAAATAAACCAACGCAAAGCTCCGCCGTCCTTGAAAACTCGTCAACGGCAACTCCATCCTTTACACCAGATCTCGTGGGACTGTACACTGTGGAGGTCAAGATCACCCAAGGTGACTTTTCGAAAACGGATTTCGTCATGATCACTGTGACCGCCGGCCCCGCACCACAGGCCCACATCCTGAATGAAAATATCACCGCAGATCAACATCTGGAAAATCTCTTTGAGGATCCGGTCAAACCCGATTATGTTGTTACCTCAGACCTGGTGGTTACGGCACAACTTACCATCGCCCCCGGAGTAGTCATTGAGTTTGACTCCGACAAAAGTCTGCAGATCTACCCCGGGGGAACATTAATAGCGAAAGGTACAAGCACCGAAAACATCGTTTTCACTGGCAAAGGGAAAGTAAAAGGATACTGGAAAGGGATTCTGTTTCTCAGCAACGACGTCGAAAACGAACTCGACCATGTATCGGTAGCCTCTGCGGGAAGCAACGCGTTGCCGGAAGTTGGCGTGAAAGCCAGCGTTGCCCTTGCGGGAACGGAGAGTACCGGATCCGCATTAAAGATCTCCAATTCCAATCTTTATGATGGGAATGGATATGGCCTGTATGTAGCGGGGCAATCCCAGTTGAATTATTTCTACGCAAACTATTTCACAAACAATACAGCAAGTGCGCTCTATGTACCCGCGGGACAGTTACACAACCTCGACTTTTTCTCACATTATACAGGCAACAACGGATACGATGGTATTGAAACCGGAGGATCCGTCAAGGCAAATTCAGAAGTGAACTGGACTTATTTTAATGATGGCTCCAGATACCTTGTAACAAGTGACCTTATCATTGAGTCCGGCGTGCGTGTCTCAGAAGGGGCCACGTTCGAATTTGCCCGGGACATTGCGCTTAGCGTCGTCGGCGAAGGATACATGATGGTTACGGGTACCGATTTCAAGCCAGTCACCTTTACGGCAAAGGTCAAGACCGCCGGCAATTTTTGGAAAGGGATAGCATTCGATTCCGGCCATGAACTGAACAGTCTCGAACACACGATCATCTCGCATGCGGGTTACAGCAGCATGTCAGAAACAGATCAGAAAGCAAATCTTACAGTAACCGCTGCCGGGAAAATCAATATGAACAATTCCAGAGTAGAAAAAGGGCTGGGCTGGGGGTTGGTGGTAGCGGAAGGAGCGCAAATCAATACAGGAATCACGACCTCAAACACCTTTAGTGAACTCGCGGCGGGCAAATACAAATTGCCTTTCTCCGGAACAATTACAGCCAGCTTAGCCGGCGATTGGGTTGATGAACGGAGTCACAACAATAAGCACTACTCGATCAATACGAACTTTTATAACAAAACTTCCGAGACCTGGTTTGAAGGGGCAACCGACCCCTGGAATATGGAACCGCGTACCGGCTTCGGATTGAAAATTGACGCAGACGGCAGCTACGTGTGGACAATTGCCGAACATTCACCGGTGACCGGATGCGTCTCGTATTCGGCAGAGTACATTATTGGCAAACTGCTGGCCAGTGGCCATGAGCTTTCCTTCCAGGAAAGTTTCTGGAGAAGCAAATTTTACAATGCGTGCGACGCGGAACAGGACGTCGATATCAATATTGAGCCCGGAGGCATGGTATTGCGATATGAGCTTGATAAGACGTACGACATGTTTACCGGCGAGGCATTCTGGCGGTTAAAGATTATTAATGCCGATAACTCATCGTTCAGCTATTACAAACGCGAATGAGGGAGGATTCAAGATTTAAGATTTAAGATTCAAGATTTAAGATTCAAGATTTAAGATTCAAGATTTAAGATTGGGAGACGGCTTCGCCGTTATCAGATCGGTCTCAATTCTAGATTTTGAATCAGTGTTGTGCGGGGAAAACTACTTAGTGCAGCCCTGAAGGGGCGACATATACCAGCCCAGGGTGTAGAAGCGCCAGCTTCGAAGCCCTGGGTTAGCAGATTGTCCAAACCGACAGAGCCCTGAAGGGGCGAAAGATGAAGTTTACACGCATGCGCGAACGTTGCAACTAATCCCACACTTAACGCTCATCGAACGCCACATTGTGTTCGCGTAAAATTCTCCGATGAAAAAATACTGGCTGCGTTTAAATCCATTTGATGATTTGACGCAATTTGATTTTTTCCCGGACAAAACTGATTTCAAATTATTTTAAATTTTAAATCTTGAATGTCCGCGCTGCACTATTCATTGAATAAGAGGTAGGCAACGATCAGTGTGACGATGATATTAAAGGTCTGCGCGATAAGGAAAGCGTACAACGGTCTCTTGTTATCTGCCTTGAATAGATCCGAAAACCTGGTTTCAAGTCCGATGCTGGTAAATGCAAGGACGAACCACAACGTCTGGATACTCTTCAATCCGCCCTGGGTGGCATCAACGATGGATGGCCCAAGCACAAATGAAAATAAAAGAGAGGCCGCCACAAAACCGAGAACAAATTTCGGGAACCTTTCCCACAACAGGCCCAGGGATGGTTTGTTCTGCTCCATACCCTCGGGAGTTTTTTGGCTATAGGTCCAGTATATACTGATGGCAAAAGCGGCGAGGCCCAAAAGAACATTCTGTGAAAATTTTACGATCGTGCTGATCTTCACGGCGGCATCTCCGACAAGTGTACCCGCCGCGACCACCGCACCCGTGGTGTCAATGGTGCCACCGATCCAAGCGCCCGTGACCTCCTGTGAAAGGCCCATGAAGTTCGCAATGTAGGGCATGAAGATCATCATGGGGATCGCGGTAACAAGCACCAGTGAAATCACATAGGACAACTTCTTCGGATCACCCTTGATGGCGCCCGCCGTAGCAATAGCCGCCGATACACCACAAATCGAAACTGCACTGGAAATCATCATCCTGAGGTCCTCATCAAGCTTCAGTTTTTTACAGATCCAGAAGGCGAAATACCACACGGTCAATACAACAACCAGCGCCTGAATGAGCCCCAGCGACCCTGCTTCCAGGATATCCGAAAATATGATGCGCGTTCCCAGAAGCACGAGGCCTATCTTCACAAACATTTCTGCGTTCAAAACGGATCGGAACCACTCCGGAAGCGAAAAAGATTTCCGATCAGCAAGCCGATCGACAAGCTGAAAATTACAGCTTCGAGGTTCAGCGCCTTGATCCCCTCGTTCCCTTCCAACAACAGGGCCACCACACTGATAAGGTACAGCACAGGGAAAACTTTGAGGGAAGCTTTTACAGGTTTGTTCGTGATCACCGAAGCCAGGAGCGAAAACACAAAGACCAGGAGAAATTGATACACTATTCGAAGCACGTTACCGGCGGCAAAGACTGTCTGGGAGAGATCGGAGACGTTGCTCCACTTATAGGCAGGCGCAGGGATTATCACGCCGCCGAGGAACATAAAAATGATCACGAATCCCAGAACAACCACGGCCCAGTCTTCATGAAGCGTCAAACGCGATTTTTCTGAAGTGACAATCGTTTCATCGGTGGTGGTATTCGCCATAATATGACAGTTTAGCAGCAGCAAATTATAATTTATTTTCAATTCTCAAACCAAACACATCCCTTAAGGCGCGATTCGCCGCATGAAGGCCGCACATACCGTGCACACCACCTCCCGGCGGTGTGGATGAGGAACAAATATAAATGCCTTTTGAAGAAGTTCTGTACGGGGAAGCGCGCAGCGCAGGTCGCGTAAAAAGCTGCCGGATATCGTTCACTCCGCCATTGATGTCGCCGCCGATATAATTTGGATTGTAAGCCTCAAGTTCTTTTGTATTGAAGGTATGTTTTGCAAGGATCAGGTCGCGGAAGCCGGGCGCGAACCGCTCGACCTGTCTTTCAATGCGCGACGACATGTCAACGGTGGAACCATACGGCACATGACAATACGCCCAGGCGACCTGTTTGCCGGAGGGTGCCCTGCACGGGTCGAACAGACTTTGCTGCGCAAACAAAACAAACGGCTTTTCAGGGTGTTTGCCCTTCCAGACCATTCTTTCACATGCAGCAATTTCCTCATAGCGGTCTCCGAGATGCACGGTGCCCGCCTGCCTGCATACGTCGGATTGAAAAGGTACCGGACCATCGAGGGCCCAGTCGATCTTAAAGACGCCCATGCCATGACGATAGCGCCGCAGTTGCCATTGGTAGAAAGATGAGAACTTTTGTCCGGCAATCTGCAACAGTTGCCGCGGCGTAACATCAAACAACACCGCGTGGCTGGAAGGCAACTGGTCCATTGAACGGACGTAAAAATTTGTTTCAATTTTACCACCGATGGACGTGAAGTATGAAGCCAGCGCCTGGGAGATCCGGTGCGAGCCACCCTTCGGAAAAGGCCATCCTGAGGAGTGTCCGGTGATCAGCAGCACCAGGGCGATGGCTGACGTTGCTGTGTTCGATAAGGGCTGAATGGCGTGGGCTGCCATTCCGGCCCAGAAACCTTTTGCTTCCTTCGTCTGAAATCGCTTTGACAGATGCTGTGCTGAAGGAAGGGCATTCATTCCGAATTTCGCAAACGCCATAGGATCGTCCGGCATGTGCAGGGGTCCCAGCACATCGCGTGATATAGAAGGCCAGCTTTCGACGAGAGGTTGCATCAGTTGAAGGTATGCTTGCTTGTCTCTTCCTAACATGATGGCCGTATACTCGGGAGAATGATGCAACGCCGCCGCATTGCCTCCATCGAAAGGATGTGCTGCTGCAATGGGAGTCTGGATATATTCCAGACCATGTGCGTGCAGCGGAAGTGTCTTGAAGAACGGTGAAGCTTCCGCCAGCGGATGGATGGCCGAGCAGATGTCATGAATAAATCCGGGTAGCGTTAATTCGGCGGTACGGGTACCTCCGCCGATCGTATCCTTTCCCTCCAGCACCAGAACAGACAAGCCTTGCTGCTGCAACCGTATCGCTGCCGCGAGCCCGTTCGGCCCCGCGCCGACCACCACAGCATCAAATTCTCTTTTGGGTAATCCTGACATCTTTTTCAGTCAGGTAAAGATAAGGTAATAATTCTTGGCACGTCTCTCCTACTCTCCCGGAACCAGCAATTCTCCTCAGTCCGCACACTGACTCGCAGTAAGGAGATTCAAAATTCAAAATTGAGACCACACTAAATTCCCGAAGCCGTCCCTAATCTTAAATCTTGAATCTTAAATCTTAAATCTTGAATCGTAAATCTTGAATCTTGAATCTTAGATCTTAGATCTTAAACTTTAAATCTTGCACTCAGTTACCTTCCTTCCGCAAATAGACATTACCATATTTTGATTCGAAAGTATATTTCGGACCGGTGCCGGGTTTGGCGGAAACGAAGGTGTAAAAATCGCGACCACTGGCCTGATCGCCGGAGAATTTGATATCAAGGTTGGAATAGATCTGCCCGTAATTCGTTTCAGCCGTGAGCTCACCTACTGACCGCTCCGCCAGTGAAGCGTCTACGCCACCGTAAGTTGCTTCCACGTCTAACGGGCCCTTGAAATTCTTGATCTCCACCATTCCATACACCGACTCAACATGCGTTTCAGTGTTGCGCGGCACCTTTACTTCGATCTGAATATCAATATCCGGACCCCATGACATTCCCTGATAAACCGTGCCATGTTCCTGCTGATATTTCTGAAGCGAAGCCCGGTCCCTGAACATGATCTTCTGCCCGTCGCGGATAACGGTGACCCACTTCGGCAGTTCTTTCAATCCCCTGATCTCCGAATGGATCCTGATCACATTTCCACTGGTCGTGTTTTCCAGGACAAATGCCTCATCATTTTCACCACCATTGATGCTCACCGACCCCTCGATGCCTATTTCATTTTTATCCCAGGTGGTCACACGGATCAGCTCAGGATAATCAAAGTGCATCACAATGCTTTGCCCTGACTGCACAGGAATCGTCCGGTTGATGGCAGTCTGCGCATACTCCTTCACCGGCGTCACGATGCCAATGATCAGAAAAAATATTTTGAATTTCATAGCGTTCAGGATTATCAGTTTATCCTCCCTCGCAGGAAGGCAATCTTAAAAATTCCAGTTCTATTTTTTGCGGAGGTATACATTATTATGCTGCGACGTCAAAGTAATCTCCGTACCGCCTCCATTCATCTTGCCCTTGATCTTGTCGCTGTAACGCACCAGGTTTCCACTGCCCTCTAGCTCAATTTTGAAATCAGGATCTACCAGTACTTCGCCCCAGTTCGTGCTCAATGTCATCGTGCCTTTTGTTGTCACCGGAAGGGCCACGTCGACGTGCCCGTGCACCGATTCAAGCGAAAGCTGCCCTTTCAGCGCCGAAGCCAGCGAGGCCTCAATGTTCCCATGAACCGTTTTCACGGAAGTAAGACCTGAAGTATTCGTCAGCTGCACGCCATTGTGAACTGTGGATACCTTGATCTCTCCTTCAAAGTTGCTGATGTCGATATCCTCCCCATAGGGAGACGTGTGCGTGTACGAAACAACCACCCCCTTCGGAACCAGGATCTTGATTTCAGGACCCTCGGTCTTTTTCAGCTGCTGCACTTCAATGACCTCTCCCTTATCCATCACCGAAAGCCCAAGACCTGTATTGTCTTCCAGTCCCAGGCTGCTCAAGGCGCGCAAGCCCTTCGCCCGCTCATCGGTTTCATTATCATGACTGCGGGAAGTAAAAATGATTTCGTTGCCGGCGTGACCTTCAATGGAAACATGGTTTACTTCCCGGATCTCCAACCGCCCGCTGTTCTTGGAGACTTTATATTGCTGCGCGAATAATGAAGCAGGTACGATGAGCACGAGCCCCAGGATGAATGTTACTTTTTTCATTTCTTAAATATTTTGAATTTTTAGACTAAAGCCGGCGGCTGTGCCGCACCGGAATCTATTGATCGATAATTACTTTTTTCTCAGGTAGATCTTGCCGTAGTTCGAACTCAGGTCAATATCAATGCCGCCGCCATTCAGCTTTCCTGTAACTTTATCACTGTACACTTTCATCCCGTCGCGTGTAGCCACGTCAATTTTTAACTCAGGAGCAACGAAGATGTCTCCGTGTGTGGTGCTTAAATTGAGGTCAGCCTGCGTCGCCTGCGGAAGGGTCGCGTCAATGAATCCATAAATCGAGACAATGGAAATGGGCTCTTTAATACCTGTCGTGAAGTCTGCAGTGACACCTCCATAGGTATTCTTGATCGTGAGCGGGCCTGTCACCTGCTTCAACTCAACGCTGTTGTAAACAGCAGAGACTTCTATCTCATTTGTGAGGTTGATGAAGCGCACATCACCCCCATACTGTGAGTCGTGTTCAAAGGAGATAATGATGCCCTTTGGAACGAGTACTCTTATATCCGGAGCATGCGTGCGCTTCAGCTGATGCACCTCCACAACGTTTCCTTTATCCGTTACATTGATCCCCAGACCTGTATTGTCGTCCAACCCGAGACTGTTGACGACCCGGAGACCTTCTGCCCGCTCATCCTTTTCGCGCCTGCCATTGGTCGATGAGAAAATGATCTCATTTCCATCATGGCCTTCGACCGTGACCCTTCCGATATTCAGCTCCAGCCGCCCGGAACTTTTACTTATTTTAAATTCCTGCGCCCGGCCATAGCCCGAAAGTACAAGCGCGAAGACAAGGATGATCAATCTGTTTTTCATTTCAGTGAATGTTTTTTTGTTATGCAATATTTTTCAGGAGAGTTTTAATATTCCGGAATAAGCTTCATCCTTTACTGCCTGCATGGTGCCAGCATCGTCAACAATGTTTTGCAGATCCTTAATGACCTCTTTCTCTTTCATGTCCACCAACAGCTGGATCAGCGTGATCTGTACCATGGGGTCGCTTTGTTTTGAGAGCGCGTCGATCAATCCTTTCCTGACGGCCGGGTCCTGCTGAAATTTCGCAAGGGCATCCAAGGCGGCAAGTCTCACATTTGTGTTCGGATCGGTAAGCATGGTATTGATCAGGGCCTCCACGATCTCATCATCCGCGTCGGTGAATCCCATCGCGACGTTTACGCCTTTAATTCTCTGGCTGGCGGAGAGGTCATTGTCCAGCATACCCATCATCATGCTTTTGGTTTCCGCCAATTGTTTGCGGGTGATCTCCATTTCCCTTTCTATTTTCACAAGCTGTTCATGCTGGGCGTTGTTTCTGCTGATCCAGAAACCGATGGCCCCACTCATCACCATCAGCGCTACGGCCGCGGCTGCGCGATAGAACGAAGGGCGGAAGAAGATCGTCCTGGCGCCGGTGGAACCTGACATTTCGGCTTTGAGGTTTTTCTCAAAATTCGCTTTCAGGCTGGCGCCAGGCTCCAGCGGCGGAGTCTCATCCATGACCTGGATCACCTCCTTCAGTTCTTCATATAATTTACGGGCGCCCTCATGGTCATTTAACGTCTGCTCCACCTGACGCCTATCTGCATCATTGAGCTTTCCATCAATGTAATCGATGATCAATCCCGCTAACGTATCGTTATCCATATTGGGTTCTGTTTCTGTCTCTAATCGTCTGGCCTGTTTCCCGTATCCTCAAATCCGTTCCATCTCGAAGTAATACTCCCGAAGCCTGATGATTGCGCGGTGAACCTTCACCTTGATATTCGCAACCGTCGTATCCATCATGGCGGCAACTTCTTCATACTTCAGCTGTTGGAATCGGGTGAGCACCAGCAGCTCGCGTTGTTCTTCAGTCAGCTTCGCCAGTGACCGCTGAAGGAGCAGTTCTTTTTCATTTTGCCTTTCGCTCTCGTCGCTGTCTGCCATATGATCACTGATTTTTTCAACCTCCACCAGCTTCGGATATTTATCTTTTATATGCTGATAATGATCCGAAAAAACATTCCGTGCGATCTGGTATATCCAGGATTGAAACCTTGCCCCTTCCCGGTAGCTGGTGCGATACTTGATGATCCGGAGAAAGACATTCTGCGTCAGATCTTCCGCCAGTGTCCTGTCCATCGTCATCCTCGCCAGGAAATTATAGATGCGCTTGTTGTACCGTTCAAAAAGCAAGGTAGCCTGCTGAAGATTGCCGTTTTTGACGGCCTCCATGATCATTTCATCTGTCATCAGATCCTTGTTTTTTGGTATTGCTGGCTTCCTTTTGCGCCGTATTCGTGTTAGTTACAGCGGTTATGGCAAAAGGTTACATTTTGAAGATAAATATAAAAAGGGTCCACGGTCCACAGTCCACAGCAAATGCAGGTCGGCCAACCGATTCTACGGAAGGGGCGACGGTCCATATCCACGGTCGCTCAGGTCGCTGATCTCACTACGGGCACCAACAGTAAGTCACCTCTGGAATTGCTGTGGACTTGTGGTCCGTGGCGTTTTCAATCCCACCGCACACGGACGTACTTTTCATTCTTCTTGAAATGGGCAGGGATGGCTTGTAAGATAGCCTCGCGTAGCTTGATGAGGAGC